>NZ_JBHVLR010000005.1:322708-412853 GCF_042797335.1 Nocardiopsis sp. NPDC057823
CGACGTGCCCGCCCCCCCCGTGCCGGCGGGGGAGAGACTGTTTCGCCCGGCGGCGCCCGCCCCCCCGCGCCGGGCCGGGGGGCGCGCGCCGCCGCCCGCGCCCCGCCGCCGTCCCCGGCGCCGGGAGCCGGCCCGGGGAATGCATAGAAGTCAATCAGCGGATGTATAAAAAGACATCCGGGCACGAAGTGCCCTCGGTTTTCGAGCTTCTTTCCGGGGTCGGTATGTCGCGCGCAACGTTACGCAAAAGCGATCTCCTCTTCTCCTTGTGTTGCTTGTGCGCCGTGTGTTCCGCGTGGAAAAAAGAGTTGTTCGCTGCGCCCGGCACCGGGATCGTGCGGCAAGCTCCAGTGTGAACACGAGGCATCCGGGTCTCGGGTGGCCTATTTCTGTAGTGGCTTATATCTGCATTTGTCTGGCTTTCGGTGCTGGGTGCATAAATTTTCATTGGCCAGCATGGCTATATCAGTCAGAGTGGACGGATAATGGTCAGTCGTTCGGAAAACGGTTCGGCATTCTTCGGGCAGTGGCGGAAGTCCCGCTATTCCTATGATGTCGGCGCGTGCTGTGAGGTGCTGAACCTGGAGTCCGGTGAATCGCACTTCCGTGACTCGGTGAACCCGGACCTCACCCGGCTCGGATTCAAGAACGACGAATGGACCACCTTCCTGGCGACCGCCAAGATCTGACGGCCCACCCTCGTTCCCCCTCCTACACCGCGACGACCGGCGGGACGTCGCAGTCCTGGCGGGTGTAGGAGGTCATCGACGCCGTGGCGGGGTGGGCGGGTCCGTACCGGGACAGGAACAGCCGGTACAGGTCCGTCCACTCCTCCTTGACGTCGTCGCCCAGCGCCTGGCGGCTCACCAGGTGGTTGCGGCGCGCGGTCAGCATGACCGGGTGGCCCGGGTCCAGCAGGGCCCGGCAGTCGGCCTCGGTCAGGGAGTCCAGGGCGCGCGCGTCCTCGTACCGCTCCAGGCCGTACAGGTCCGTCGCCAGGTTGAGAGCCGCGGCCAGGGTGTTGAACGAGCCCGCCCCGTAGAGCGCGCGCAGCCGCTCCAGGGCCGCGCGGTCCAGGTCGGCCGCGGCGGCGAACGCCTGCCGGGAGCGCAGGGCGATGCCCGCGCCCACCCGGGCCCAGGCCGGGAACGGGTGGTCGGCCGGGAAGCGCTCGTCGGTCGCCGGGAGCAGCAGCCGCACCTCGGCGGCCGCCTCCTCGCCGCGGCCGGCCAGGGCCAGGGTCACCATGTGCACCACCCGGCCGTACAGCGCCTGGCGCACCGTCGCCGGGTAGCGCCGCCGGTACAGGGCCAGCGCCCGGGCGGAGTGCTCCAGCGCGGCCCCGGTGTCGCCCAGGGCGCGGTACACGGCGGCCTGGAACAGCAGCCCCTGGAGCGCGTGCGGGGTGTCGGCGGCCGACTGCGCGGCGAACCGCGCCATGCAGCCCTCCAGCCGGTCGCGCGCCTCCTCCCAGCGCCCCAGGAACATCAGGGTCAGCCCCAGGTTGAGGTCGGTGCGCAGGGTGGACACGTGGTCCTGCCCCAGCAGGGCGACGCGCTCGCGCAGGTTCCGCTCGGACACCTCCAGCGCCTCGGTGAACCTCCCCTGCTCCAGCAGCACCTGGGAGTAGTCGTGCGCCGCCTCCAGGGTGGGCGGCTCGGCGGGCGCCCGGTCGCGGCGGTGGTCGAGGATCCTCCGGAACAGCCGCTCGGCCTCGTCGAACCTGGCCAGCCCGCTCAGGGCGATGGCGATCGCCCGCAGCGCCTCCAGCGCCTCGTCGGAGTCGGGACCGCCGCGGGCCACCTCGGCGGAGTGGATGTCGCGCGCCTCGGCCAGGGCGGTGGTGTACTCGCTGTGCAGGCGGCGGATCATGTTGCGCCGCAGCCGGGCGTGCAGCAGCAGGACGGGGTCGTCCCCCCAGGCGTTGACGGCCTGGTCGGCGACGCCGACCGCCTTGGCGTACTCGCCGATCTCGGTGAGGAAGCCGATCACGTTGAGGACCAGGGCGCGCACCCGGGGGTCGCGCCCGGACCAGGCCTGGGAGGCCTTCACGTGGGCGTGCATCAGCAGGTAGTGGTCGCGGTACGCGGGGTCGGCGGGGTCCCCGGGGTCGTTGTGGGCCAGCAGCCGGCGCGCCAGGTCGCGGTAGCGCACCTTCTCCACCAGGGGCATCGAGTCGCGGATGACCTCCTGGAACAGCTCGTGCAGGTGGAAGGTGCCGGGCCGCACGGAGGCGAGCCGTCGCCGCCGCATGAACTCCAGGACCCGGTCCAGCCGGGCCTCGTCGCCGAACAGCTCCTCCTGCTCCGGCGTGGCGGCCAGGTCCCGGGCGCGGGCGAAGAACGACCGGGACAGCGGCAGCGGGGCGAGGAAGGCGCACAGCCGCGCCAGCTCGACCACCGCCCGCCCGGTCGCGTCCCCGGCGAGCAGCTCCTCGGCCTGGATCTCCCAGGCCGCCGCCAGCGGGGCGGTGTGCTCGTCGTCGGCGCCCATTCGGGTGACCTTGTCCGTGTACCGCTCCTCGAAGCGCTCCAGGAACTCCTCGGTGCCCAGCGACGACTCCCGCAGGAACGCGCCGACCTGGGCCAGGGCCAGCGGCAGGTGCTCCAGCTGCTCGGCCAGGCGCTCCCCGGCGCCGATCGGCTCCAGCCGCTCGGGGCACAGCCTGCGCAGCAGGGACAGGCTCTCGGCGGTGTCGAGCCGGGGGACGACGCGGCCGTCGATGAGGCCCGGCACGCCGCGGTGCGGGCGGCGGCGGTCCCGGCCGGTGATGAGGACGCGGCCGCCGCCCTCGGGCATGTAGTCGGCGGCCAGGGACTCCAGGTCGGCGGCGCCGTCGAACACCAGCAGCCAGGACCCGATCCCGGGGTCGTGGGCCAGGGCCCGGCGCACGTCCCGGACGGTGCGGGCGATGTGGTCGTAGGAGGCGTCCAGGCCGATCTGCTCGGCCAGGCGCAGGTAGGAGCCGTTGGCGTCGATGTCGGTGGCGGCGGGCACCCACCAGATCAGGTCGTAGTGGTCGGCGTACCGGTGCGCGTACTGGCCGGCGATGAGGCTCTTGCCCACACCGCTGCCGCCCTCGATGAGGTAGCGGGCGTCCCCGCTCCGGTGCAGGGCGTCGTGGATCTGTTCGAGGATCGCCTCGCGGCCGGTGAAGTCGGGGTCGGCGGGGGGTACGCCGCCCATCACCGGTGGGTGGTCGCCGCGGCGGCGCCCGCCGGTCCGGCCGGTTCCGCTCGTCATGGTCCTCCCGCTTTCTGTACGGCGGCTCGGGAAGGCCGTTCGTCCTCGACTCTCGGACGGGAACGGGGGTCGTCGCGGGGCGGGGGCGCGGGGAGGGCCGGTCACCGCCCTGATCCCAGGCTAGGCGGCGGTTCCGGGGATGTCGATACCGGTGCGGGGCGGGCGGTGCGGACCGGGGATCGAGTCGCGTTCGGTTCTTTTGTCCCAGCGGACGAAAGTTCACCCGGGGGCATGGCGCGGCGGACAATCCTTCCCGCTCCATGACTCGGCGAGGTCTCGAAGTGGTGTTTTTCCGAGGCCGGGTGTTGTGACCCGCGGAACAAATGGTGATGATCCCGGGGCAGTACACGTAAGAAACGCGTAAGGAACCCCGGCGCGTTCTCGACGAGAGGAACGGACTTGAACGAGTTCACACTCTGGGCTGTGGGGACCTTCGGCGTCTACCTCGCCGTCATGTCGCCATCGGCCTGTGGGCCTACCGGAAGACCGTGTCCCAATCGGACTTCGTCCTGGGCGGCCGCCAGCTCAACCCCTGGGTGGCGGCGCTGAGCGCCAACGCCAGCGACTTCAGCGGCTGGCTGCTGCTGGGCCTGCCCGGCGCGATCTACGTCTCCGGCCTGGGCGAGGCCTGGATCGCCGTCGGCCTGGCCTGCGGCTTCGCCGGCAGCTGGATCCTGCTGGCCCCGCGCCTGCGGGTCTACACCCAGCGGGTGACCGACGCCCGCACGGGCGGGGACTCGGACTCGCTGACCCTGTCCTCCTTCCTGGAGAACCGGTTCAACGACCCCACGCGCCTGCTGCGCGCGGTGTCCTCGCTGCTCATCATCGTCTTCTACTTCTTCTACGTCGCCTCCGGCCTGGTGGCCATGTCCGCCCTGTTCGACCAGGTCTTCGGCCTGGACCCGGCCCCGGCCATCGCCATCGGCGTGGGCATCGTGGTGCTGTACACCGTCCTGGGCGGATTCCTCGCCGTCTCCTACACCGACGTCGTGCAGGCGGCCATGATGTGGCTGGCCCTGCTCGTCGTCCCGGTGCTGGCCATCACCGCCCTGGGCGGCTTCGCGGGCCTGACCGAGGGTGTCGCCGCCAAGAGCGACGGCCTGCTCTCCGCCGTGGGCGGCACCTCCCTGGACGGCGAGGCCGGGGCGTGGGTGTCCACCGAGACCCTGGGCGCGGTCGTCATCATCTCCGGCCTGGCCTGGGGCCTGGGCTACTTCGGCCAGCCCCACATCCTGGCCCGCTACATGGGCATCCGCTCGGTCAAGGACATCCCGGCCGCCGCCACCATCAGCGTCACCTGGGCGGTCACCGCCATGGCCCTGGCCGTCCTGGTCGGGTTCATCGGCATCGCCTACTTCGACACCCCGCTGTCCACCCCCGAGCAGGTGTTCCCGCTCCTCATCGAGTCCCTGTCCCACCCGCTGGTCGCCGGACTGCTGCTGGCCGCCATCCTGGCCGCGGTCATGAGCACCGCCGACTCGCAGCTGCTGGTGGCCTCCTCGGCGCTGACCGAGGACGGCTACAAGGCGTTCGTCGACCGCGACGCGAGCCCCAAGACCCTGCTGTGGATCAGCCGGGGAGCGGTGATCGCCGTCGCCCTGGGCGCGGCGGCCATCGCCCTGTGGGGCGACCGGTCGGTCATGGACCTGGTGGGCTACGCCTGGGCCGGGTTCGGCGCCGGGTTCGGGCCGATCCTGCTGCTGTCGGTGTTCTGGAAGCGGATGACCTGGGCCGGTGCGCTGGCGGGCATGATCGCCGGCGGCGCCACCGCCATCCTGTGGGACATCCTGGACGCGGCCGTCTTCGGCACCGGCCTGTACGCGATGGTCCCGGCCGCGGCCCTCAGCTTCGCCGCGATCTTCGTGTTCAACGGCCTGGGCAGGGTCAGCGACCAGATGGCCGCCGACTTCGACCGGGTCGAGGCCGAGATCCGCTCCGGCGGCGGTCCGACCGCCGTCGAGGACGCCTCGGTCTGACCGGACCCCGGCACTCCTCCCGGGGCCCGTGCCGCCGAGGCGGTACGGGCCCCTGACGGGCTTGGCGGCCGAGGTCCCGGAACGGTAGAACGGTGACATGTCGTTACCGAAGGAACACCCGGCCGCCTGGGCCCGGACCGACGTCCCGGAGGGGCTCGGACTGGGCGCCCTCCTTCCCGCGCCCGACGGGTACCGCCTGGAGGCCGGGGAGACCGTCGTGAACGACGACGGGGCCGGGTACTTCGTGCGCTTCGGCGTCCGCGCCGACCTCGCCTGGACCACCCGCGAGGTGGAGGTGGAGGTGCTCTCCGCGCGCGGGCCGACCTCGGTGCGCCTCACCGCCCAGGACGGCCACTGGTCCGACGCCGGGGGGCGCCCCCTGCCGGAGCTGGTGGGCTGCCTGGACGCGGACGTCGCCGCCACCCCGCTCACCAACACCCTGCCGATCCGCCGCCTGGGCCTGCGCCCGGGGGAGTACCGCGACATCGCGGTGGCCTGGATCGACGTGCCGTCCCTGCGGGTGCGCCGGGTGCGCCAGCGCTACACCCGCCACCCGGCCGAGGACGGCCTGGAGGTGTACACCTACCGCGACCCGCTGCACGGCGAGTACCGGCTGACGGTCGACGGGGACGGTCTGGTCGTGGACTACGAGCGGTTCGCCCGCCGGCTGTCCGGGGAACCGAAATCGGACGAACAGGTCGCCGATGTCACATCCGGTGTTGCGGACAGGCGATAATCGGCCAACAGCCGTACCGCATCCCCAGGGGGACACCACGTGACCGACACGGAGCCCGGCCGGGACCGCCGAGAGATCATCCGCGACCTGGAGGTCGCCGCGGAATTCGACGTGCGCGCCGAGATCGAGCGCCGCGTCGCCTTCCTCGCCGAGCGCTTGACCACCACCGGGGCCACCGCGCTGGTCCTGGGGATCAGCGGGGGAGTCGACTCCCTCACCGCCGGGCGGCTCTGCCGGCTGGCGGTCGACCGGGTCCGCGCCGCGGGCGGCGACGCCGAGTACGTCGCGATGCGCCTGCCCCACGGCGAGCAGAAGGACGAGGACGACGCCGCACGCGCCACCGCGTTCACTGGGCCCGACCGGCTCCTCACCGTCGACATCCGCCCGGCCACCGAGGCCATGGCGGCGGCGCTGCGCGAGGCCGGGATGGCCTACTCCGACGCGGGGGCCGAGGACTTCGCCATCGGCAACGTCAAGGCCCGCCAGCGCATGATCGCCCAGTACGCGGTCGCGGGCGGCCTGCGCGGCCTGGTGGTCGGCACCGACCACGCCGCCGAGGCCGTCACCGGCTTCTTCACCAAGTACGGCGACGGCGGCGCGGACCTCGTCCCGCTGACCGGGCTCACCAAGCGCCGGGTGCGCGCCGTGGCCGCCGCCCTGGGCGCCCCGGACGACCTCGTGGCCAAGGTCCCCACGGCGGACCTGGAGACCCTCTCCCCGCAGAAGCCGGACGAGGAGGCCCTGGGCCTCACCTACGAGCAGATCGACGACTTCCTGGAGGGCCTGCCCGTCCCCGCGGAGGTGGAGGAGGCCCTCGTGGCCCGCTACCGCGCCACCGCGCACAAGCGGGCCCTGCCCACCGCCCCCTGATGTCACGGGGGCGGGGACCCCGGCCGTGGTGGTGCGCGCACCACCATTCGGGGTCGGATGAACCGCCCCTGGTAAAGAGGCGTCAGATCCATCGCGATCCCCGGTAGATCACACCTAAGGTCGTGGAATACGAAGCGCCCGGTCCGGTGGCCGATCCCCCCGCCCGGGCGCGATCCCTTCGACGGGGCGCGGGTGTGCGCGTCCTCCCCCCTGAAACCGGCCGGTGCGGCCCTTTCGTGGACACCCGCGTGTCCGGGCCCGCCGGCAGGAAGACCCAAGGAGTGATCGGATGACCGTGACCGCAGGCCCCGAGGGCCCGCCGACCCCGCAGACGGCCCGGACCCTCACGGGCGTCGAGTCGCACAGCGCCCCGGCCGCCGGCCGGGACCGCTTCCTCGACGTCCTCCGCCTGCTGGTCATGGTGCTGGTCGTCGCCCAGCACTGGTGGCTCCCCGTCCTGGCGCAGAACCAGGGCATGCTCGACGCCGGGAGCGTACTGACCACCGAGGGCGGCTTCGCCCTCACCTGGGTCTCCCAGGTGATGCCGCTGATCTTCTTCGTCGGCGGCGCCGCGAACCTCATCAGCTGGCGGGCCGCCTCGGGCAAGGGCGTCCCCGTCGCCACCTGGTACGCCAAGCGGCTGCGCCGGCTCGCCTGGCCCGTGGTGCCCCTGGCGGTGCTGTGGATCGTGGTCTCCCACGTGCTGGTGCTGGGCGGCGCCCCCGCGCAGCCGGTGCTCGTGGGCGCGGGGGCCGCGGGCATGGTGCTGTGGTTCCTGGCGGTGTACGTGCTGGTGGTGGTCTGCACGCCGGTCCTGGTCCGGGCGCAGGAGCGCTTCGGCTGGTGGACCCTGGCGGCCCTGGCCGCCGGCTCGGTGGCCGTCGACGTGACCCGGTTCAGCGCCGGCGTCGAGTGGCTGGGCTACCTCAACGTCGCGTTCGTCTGGCTGGCCGTGCACCAGGTGGGCTTCCTCTACGTGACCGGCCGCGTCCGCCGGGTCCACGCCGCCCTGCTGGCCTGCGCGGGCGCGCTGACCGCGCTCACCCTGGTGGTGTTCGGCCCGTACTCGCTGAACATGACGGGCGTGTTCGCCGCCGAGACCTCCAACGTGGCCCCGCCGACCCTGGTGCTGGAGGCCCTGGGCGCGCTCCAGATCGGCGTCGCCCTGCTGGCCCGCGAGGCGATCGGCGCCTGGGCCGACAAGCCCGGTCCCGCGCGCCTGCTGGACCGGATCTGCCCGCAGCTGATGACGGTCTACCTGTGGCACATGCTGCCGATGAGCGTGGTCGCCGGGGTCGTGGTGTTCGGCCTGGGGATCAACACCCCGGAGCCGATGACCTGGCTGTGGATCGTGTGGGGCGTCCTGGGCCTGGTGGTCGTGGTGCCGCTGGTCCTGCCGCTGGCCCACTGGGCGGTGCGGTTCGAGACCCCGCCCAAGGTGCTGTCCGGCTCGCCCGGCCTGGTCCAGGTGCTGGCGGCGGCGGCCCTGACCGGCGGCGGCCTGCTCACCCTGACGGTGACCGGCCTGGGGCTGGGCGCGGGCCCGCTGCTCGGCCTGCTCCTGGTGCTCGCCGGCGTCTTTCTCACCCGGTCACCGGAGCGTCGCCGGGCGTAGCCACCAGGTGAGATCCGGGTGTGAAAACGACAGATTCCGTTCAGAATCCGTCCACGTACCCCGGGGTGCCCCGTCGCCCCGGGGTAAACAGAGCCTCATGGATCCGACACGCATCGCCTTCGAACAACGGGGCACCGGCCGCCCGCTGGTCCTCCTCCACGGTCTGGGCGACCGCCGCCAGAGCTGGAGCGCGGTCCTCCCACGGCTGGTGGGGGACTACCGCGTCTTCTGCGTCGACCTGCCGGGGTTCGGACGGACCCCGGCGCCGCCGATGGGCGACCCCTACGACATCATCTCGATGACCGACGCCGTGGAGGCGTTCTGCCGGTTCCACGAACTGGAGCGCCCCCACGTCGCGGGCAACTCGCTGGGCGGGTCCATCGCGCTCGAACTCGGCGTCCGGGGGGTCGCCGGGTCGGTGACGGTGTTCTCGCCAGCCGGGTTCTCCGACAGGCTGGGCCGCTGGGGGCTGCGCACGGTGGACGCCTTCGCCCGCCTGGCCACCCGCGTGCCCATGCCGGTCAAGGAGCGGCTGGCGAGCACGGCCCCCGCCCGGGCCCTGGCCCGGGTCGTCCTGCGCGGGGACCCGTCCACGCCGCAGGCCAAGGCCACCCACTTCAGCGTCCGCGGGCTCCAGGAGGGCTCGCCGTTCATCCGGATGATCCCGCGCGTGGCCGAGTACGACTTCGCGGCCCGACCGATCGACTGCCCCGTCACCATCGCCTGGGGCGACCGCGACCGCACCCTGCTGCCGTCCAGCGCCCAGCACGCGCACCGCCGGGTGCCCACCGCGCGCATGGTCTCCCTGATCGGCAGCGGCCACATCCCGATGGCGGACGACCCCGTGTCGGTGGCCGAGCACATCAGGTGGACCTGCCGCTCGGCGGACCTGGGACAGCGGCGGCACGCGCGCTCGGCCGCCGGATCCGGGGAGGGGACGCCGCCCGGGGACCGTTAAGCGGGGGGACGGGGTGACCGTCCCCCGGGGGCTGTGTCAACGTTGTCCTGAGTCCATGTCGGCCGCCCGTCCCCTGGGTCCGGGCGCTGGAAGAGGCGAGGGAATGTGACTGTGACGCAGCGGCCCCCGGGCGACCCCGGTCGGTTGAGGCAGGAGGAGGCGCGCCTGCGCGGCTTCGCCGCCGCCTCGACGGTGGCGGACGGGTTCGGAGCCCTGGACGCACGGGGCCGGGTGGATCCGGACCGGCCGGTGGAGACCTGGATCAGCGCGCGCATGACGCACGTGTTCTCCCTGGCCCACCTGCGCGGCGACGCGGAGGCCGCCGAGCAGGCCGACCACGGCGTGCGGGCACTGGCGCGGGGGCCGCTGCGCGACGCCGAACGGGGCGGCTGGTTCGACGAGGTCCCGCGGGAGCGCTCCGAGGGCCGCAAGTCCGCCTACCCGCACACCTTCGTCGCGCTGGCCGCGGCCTCGGCGGCCGTCGCGGGCCGGCCGGGCGCGCGGGAGCTGCTGGACGAGGCGCTGGCCGTGATCGAGGAGCGGTTCTGGGACGAGTCCGCGGGGGCCCTGCTGGAGAGCTGGGACGCGGACTGGACCGAGACCGAGGACTACCGCGGCGCCAACAGCAACATGCACGCGGTCGAGGCGTTCCTGGCCGCCGCCGACGCCACCGGCGACACCGTGTGGACCCGCCGGGCGCTGGCCATCGCCGAGCGCCTGATCCACGGGGTGGCGGCGGACCACGGCTGGCGGCTGCCCGAGCACTTCACCGCCGACTGGCGGCCCCTGCCGGACTACAACCGGGACCACCCCGACCACCCGTTCCGGCCGTTCGGGAGCACCACCGGCCACCTGCTGGAGTGGGCGCGCCTGCTGGTGCACCTGGAGATCGCCCTGGGGCGGGCGGGGGAGCCGGTCCCCGCGTGGCTGCGCGCGGACGCGCGGTCCCTGTTCACCCACGCGGTCGAACGCGGCTGGAACGTCGACGGCGCGGAGGGCTTCGTCTACACCCTGGACTGGGACGACCGCCCGGTGGTGCGCGAACGCATGCACTGGGTGGCGGCCGAGGCGACCATGGCCGCGTGGGCGCTGGCCCTGCACACCGGCGACCGGACCCTGCTGGAGTACTACGAGCAGTGGTGGGACTACGCCGAGCGGCACCACCTGGACTTCGAGCACGGCAGCTGGCACCACGAGCTGGACCCGCGGAACCGGCCCGCGGCCACGGTGTGGGCGGGCAAGCCGGACGTGTACCACGCCTACCAGGCGACCCTGCTGCCGCAGCTGCCGCTGTCGGTGTCCCTGGCGGCGGCGGTGCGCGAGCACGCCGCGCCGCACCTGGTGGTGGTCGGCGAGAACGTCATGGACCTGTTGCCGGTCCCGGGCGGGCCGGGGCTGCTGCGGGCCGCCCCGGGCGGGGGGCCGGCCAACACGGCCGTCGCCGCCCGCCGGCTGGGGGTGCCGACCCGGTTCCTGGCCCGGATCGGCTCGGACGGGTTCGGGCGGACGATCCGGCACCGGCTGGCCGTGGAGGGCCTGGACCCGGACGGGCTGCTGGCCGCCGAGGAGCCGTCGGCTCTGGCGCTGGCCCGGCTGGGCGCGGACGGGTCCGCGGTGTACGACTTCCGGATGGACGACGCCGCCGACTGGCGGTGGCGCTCCGGCGAGCTGCCGGAGGAGCTCGAACCCGGGGTGCGCGCCCTGCACGCCGCCTCCCTGGCGCTGTTCCGGGAGCCGGGCGCGGACGCGGTCGAGGCGCTGCTGCGGCGTGAGCACGGGCGGGGCCGGGTGACGGTCAGCGTCGACCCCAACATCCGGCCGGGCGTGATCGGCGACCCGGACACCGCCCGCGCGCTGGCGCTGCGGAACGCGGCGCAGGCGCACCTGGTCAAGGCGAGCGACGAGGACCTGGCGTTCCTCTACCCCGACCAGGACGTGGAGAAGGCGGCCGCCGCGCTGGCGGCCCTGGGCCCGTCGCTGGTCGTGGTCACCCGCGGCGCGCGGGGCGCCCTCGCCCTCGCCCACGGGGCGCGGGCCGAGGTGGCCGCGCCCCGGGTCGAGGTGGTGGACACGGTCGGTGCGGGCGACACCTTCATGGGCGCCCTGCTGGCCTGGCTGGACGGACGGGACCGGCTGGGCGAGGACCCGCGCGCCCGGCTGGCCGGGCTGACGGAGCGGGACCTGGAGGAGATGCTGTCCTTCGCCGCCCGGGCCGCGGCCGTCACCGTCACCCGCGAGGGGGCGGACCCGCCCACCGCCGCCGACCTGGGGCACGGGGGGTCATAGCCCTTCCAGCGTGTGGTCGATGAGGTGGTCCACGACGTCGGTGAAGCGTCCCCGGCGGTCGTGGGCCGCCCGCTGCCGGGCCGCCCCCGAGCCCCGGCGGCGCAGCCGGTCCAGCAGGTCGGACGCCAGGTCGGCGTCGCCGTTGTCGAGCAGTCCCGGCAGGGCGGCCGCCAGCAGCCGGTCCATGGCGACCGCCGCGGGCAGGGCCTCCCCGGTGAGCGGGTCGGGGACCACGCCCTCCAGGCCGTCGCGGGCCGCCCGCCACATGGCCGCCCGCAGGCCCGGGTCGGAGATGTCGGGGACGGGGGCGCCGCGGCGCACGTCGGCCAGCACCCGCGTGACCAGGCCCCGGGTCAGCGCGGCGAACAGCAGCGCCTCCTCGGCGGTGGCGGCCACGTCGCCCACCCGGATCTCCAGGGTGGGCAGGTGGTCGGAGAGGCGGACGTCCCAGTAGACCATGTGCCGGTCCAGGATCGCCCCGGCGTCGGCCAGGGCGCGTACCGCCCGCTCGTGTTCGGCCAGGGAGCCCAGCCGCGGCGGCGGCCCGGCCGAGGGCAGCCGGTTCCAGGCGATGGTGCGCCAGCTGGCGTGCCCGGTGTCGCGGCCGTTCTCGAAGGGGGAGTTCGCCGACATCGCGATCAGGAACGGCAGCCACCGGCGCAGGTGCCCGGCGGCGAGCACCGCGTCCTCCCGGTCGGGGACCCCCACGTGCACGTGGCACCCGCACACGACGTGCGACTCGCGCAGCGACCCGAAGTGGGCGGCGATGTCGGCGTAGCGCGCGCCGTCGCTCACGTCGGCCCCGGCGGGGTCGCCCAGGACGGCGGTCCCCGAGGCGACCACGGCCAGTCCCGTGACGTCGGCGGCCCTGGCCAGCTCGCGGCGGGCCTCGCGCAGGAACCGGCGCGCGTCCGCGGCGTCGCCGCACACCGGGCTGTTGGCCTCCACCTGGACGCGGCTGAACTCGCCGCACAGGCGGTCGGCCAGGCGGGTGCGGGCCAGCAGGTCGGGGGCGCGGGACAGGATGCGGCGGGTGCGCGGATCGACGACGAAGAACTCCTCTTCGACACCGAAGGTGGGCGGGACGACCCGGGGGCGCGGGTCGTGTGCGAGCAGAGGGCGGTTCCGCATCGAGGTGGTTCCCTCCTGTCGTCGGGTACGTCCCCGCACTGATATCCCGGGCGGGACGGCCGCGACAGTGTCCCGGAGAGGACAAAAAACTATCTCGCGGCACCTGTGTCCTTTTTGTCGGAATCGCGGGACCGGGTTCCCACCGCGTTACGGCTTGATAACCGCGGTGTGCGGACGGGAAACCCCCGAAGGCGAGTCGAGGGGTGATCCACATCACCTTTTGAAGGGGCAGAACCCCAGGTGAAACGGGGGGAACAGGCGTCCCCGGCTTCTCGCCGCGGCGCCGGGGGCCGCCGCGCGCCCGCGCCCGTGCGACTCCGTGCGGGGATCGGTGAAACGACCAGTGTGACCCCGGACACCTGCCGCGACGGGGCCCCGCTGTGCGAATCTGGGCCCGTGATCGGCGGTAACACCGACCCCGGGGCGATCCGCCTCCGGGGCCGTGACACGGAACTGCGGGTCCTCGCCGGAGTACTGGACGACGCGAGGGCCCGGCGCGGCGCGTCCCTCCTCCTCACCGGCGGCCCGGGCCGCGGCAAGAGCGCCCTGCTGGCCCACCTGCGCGCCGACGCCGGTGATTTCACCGTGCTGCACTGCGGGGGCGTCGCAGACGAGGCCGACCTCCCCCTGGCCGGGCTCGAACGCCTGCTGCGCCCGCTGGCCCCGCACCCGGCCCCGCTGGGCGAGGCCCTGACCCGGGGCCGGGTCGGCGACCGGCTGGCCCTGTCGGCCGCCCTGCTGGACCGGCTCACCGGCGACGGACCCCTGCTGGTGTGCGTCGACGACGCGGAACGGCTGGACAGCCCCTCCCTGGACGCCCTCGCCTTCGCGGCCCGCCGGCTGACCGGCACCGCGACGGCGATCGTGTTCGCCGCACGCGACGGACGGGTCAAGCCCGGATCCACCCACGACCTGGTGCCGGGCGTGCCCGAGCAGCACCTGCCCCCGCTGAGCGAGCGGGCACTCCACGACATCCTGACCGACCGGTCCCCGGTCGGGCTCCCGGCCTCGGCGCGCACCGCCCTGGTGCGCGCCGCCCACGGCAACCCCGCCGTCCTCCTGGGACACCTCCAGTCCCGGCCCCCGGCGCCGGAGGACCCGTTCCCCGGGGAGCCGCTCCTGCCCGCGCGGCTGCGCGCCGACCTGCTGGCCCCCTACCGGGACCTGCCCGAGCGCACCCGCTCCCTGCTGCTGCTGGCGGCCCTGGACGAGGACGTCCCCCTCCACCTGCTGGCGCGGGCCGCCGGCACGGGCGGGTCGGCGGCGGACGACCTGGAGCCCGCCGAGGAGGCCGGGGCGGTCCGGGTGGAGGACGACGCCGTCGTCTTCACCGACCCGCTGGTGGGGCGCGCCTTCGCGCAGGACGCGCCGGCGTCCGCCCGGCGCGCCGCGCACCGGGCCCTGGCGGGCGTGTCCGACCCCGGGACCGAGCCGGTGCGCTTCGTCCGGCACACCGCGGCCGGCGCGGACGGCCCCGACGCCGCGCTCGCGGACTCGGTGGAGGCCGTCGCCCGGACGGCCAAGCAGGCCGCGGGGCGCACGGCCGCCGCGCTCGCCCACGAGAGGGCCGCCCTGCTCACCCCCGACCCCGACGTCCGCGCCTGCCGCCTGAACAGCGCGGCCTACGAGTCGTACATGGCGGGCCGCTCCGAGTACGCGGCGCTGCTCACCGCCAAGGCCAGGCCGCTGGCCGCCACCGACCGGCGCCGGGCCCTGATCGACCTCGTCGACGCCCAGATCGCCATGCGCTCCTCCAACGCGATCGACGTCGCGGAACGGCTCTACGGGGTGGGCCGCGACCTCATCCCGCACGACCGCCTCCTGGCCCTGCGCACCCTGGTCCGCTCGGCGGACTCGGCCTCGCTGGCGGGCGACCCCGTCCGCCACGCGCGTGCGGCCGAGCTGGCGCTGCCCCTGGTGCGGCCGCAGGACCCCGACCGGGTGCGCATGGCCGCCTCCTTCCTGGAGGGGTGCACCATCTCCTTCCGGGGCGACTACCCCGGCTCCACCCCGCTGCTGCGCGAGGCCGTCCGGCTGTCGGAGGCCGTCGACCGGCCCTCGGAGCTGATCTGGGGCGGCGTGGCCGGGCTGCGCCTGTCGGACAGCCTGTTCGTGCGGCGCGCCAACACCCGGGCCGTGGAACTCGCCCGCCAGGCGGGAGAGCGGGCCACCGTCCCCGCCGCGCTGGGGTTCCTGGTGTTCTCCGAGTTCTGGAGCGGGCGGTTCCCGTCCGCCGCGGGGACCGCGCTCCACGGGCTGCGGGTGTCCCGGGAGAGCGGCCAGACCATCTGGGCCACCCAGCACCTGGCGTCGCTGGCGATGATCGCGGCGATCCAGGGCGACATCGACACCTGCCGGATCCGGGCGCGCGCCGTCGCCTCCCAGGCCGGCGAGAACAGCCTCGGACTGGCCGCGGCCCTGGCCTCGTGGGCGCTGGCGGTCCTGGAGCTGTCGCGCGGCAACGCCGCCGAGGCGTTCTTCCGGCTGCGCTCGCTCGTCCACGCCGGCCCCGGGCACGGGCACCCGACGATGCGGCTGCTCACAGCGCCGCACTTCGTCGAGGCGGCCACCCGCATCGGCGAGACCGAGTGGGCGCGCACCTCCCTGGCCGGGTACCGGCGCTGGGCCGACTCGATCGGCTCCCCCGCCGCCCTGGCCCTGGCCGAGCGCTGCGCCGGGCTGCTGGCCCCGCAGGACGAGGCCGCCGACCACTTCGAGAGCGCCCTGGCCCTCCACCGCTCCTGCGGCGACGACGACGTCGAACACGCCCGCACCCAGCTGCTCTTCGGCGCCTACCTGCGCCGGGCCCGGCTGCCGGGGCGGGCCCGGGAACACCTGCACAACGCGCAGGAGTCCTTCGAGCGCTTCGGCGCCCGGCTGTGGGTCCGGCAGACCCGCGCCGAGCTGCGCGCCCTCGGAACGGGGGAGCGCGGCCCGGAGACCCCGTCCACCGGCGAGCTGACCGCGCAGCAGCAGCAGATCGCCCGGCTGGTCGCGGAGGGCGCGACCAACCGCGAGGTGGCCGCGCACATGTTCATCAGCCCGCGGACGGTGGAGCACCACCTGCGCGGCATCTTCCGCAAGCTCGGCATCCGCTCCCGGGTGGACCTGGCCCGCCTCTTCAACTGACGTCCCGAGGCCGCGGACGGCGAGTTCGCGCCACCTGACCATACCAACCGGTCGGTATAGACCGGTTCCGCGACACGAAAGGCGGGGTGGAACGCATCCCATGACGACGACAGCGACCGAACACCTCCTGACGGCGGAGGGGATCACCGTCCGCTTCGGCGGCCTGACCGCCCTCGACGACGTCGGGCTGCGTGTGCCCCCGGGCGGCGTCACCGGGCTCATCGGGCCCAACGGAGCGGGCAAGACCACCCTGTTCAACGTGCTCTCCGGGGTCCTGCGCCCCACCGCCGGCACCCTGACCTGGAAGGGCGGCCCCCCTCCCGGGCGCAGGCCCCACCACCTGGCCCGCGCCGGGATCGCCCGCACCTTCCAGGGCCTCAACCTCTTCCCGCTGATGACGGTCCTGGAGAACGTCGTCGCCGGGGCCGACCGGCTCGCCCGCGGCGGCCCCTTCTCCCTGGTCACAGGTCTGGGCCGGCACCACCGCGACGAGCGCGAGCTCCGCGAGCGCGCCCTGGCGGCCCTGGACCGCTTCGGCGTCGCCGACAGCGCCCACCGCCTGCCCGGCACCCTCCCCTACGGAGTCCAGAAGCAGGTCGCCCTCGCCCGCGCCTGCGTCTGCGACCCCGAGCTGCTGCTGCTCGACGAACCCGCGGGCGGGCTGTCCGGCGGCCAGATGGACGAGCTCGCCGCGCAGATCCGCGCGCTGGGCGAGGACATGGCCGTCGTCCTGGTCGAGCACCACATGGACCTGGTCATGGAGGTCTGCGACCACATCGTCGTCCTCGACTTCGGCCGGGTCATCTCCACCGGCACCCCCGACGAGGTGCGCAACGACCCCCTGGTCACCCGCGCCTACCTGGGCACCGCCGACGACGAAGGGGACGCCCGATGAGCACCGACCTGCTGGAGGTCGTGGACCTGAGCGCCTCCTACGGCGCGGTCCGCGCCCTGGACTCCGTCTCCTTCACCGTCCCGGAGCGCGGGTTCCGGGCCGTCCTGGGCGCCAACGGGGCGGGCAAAACCACCCTGCTGCGCACCCTCACCGGCCTGCACTGCGCCGACGCGGGCCGGGTCCTGCTCGGCGGCGAGGACATCACCCGGCTGCCCGCCGAACGCGTCATCACCCGGGGTCTGGCCCACGTCCCCGAGGGCGGCGGCGTCATCACGGAGCTGACCGTGGAGGAGAACCTGCGCCTGGGCGCGCTGTGGCGCTCCCCGCGGCGCGACCGCGCCACCGAGGCCGAGGTGCTGGACCTGTTCCCGCCGCTGGTCCAACGGCTGGGCCGGTCCGCGGGCACCCTCTCCGGCGGCGAGCGCCAGATGCTCGCCATCGGCCGCGCCCTCATGGCCCGCCCCCGGGTGCTGCTGCTGGACGAACCCTCCCTGGGACTGGCGCCCCTGGTCACCAAGCAGATCTTCGCCCTCCTACGCGACCTGCGCGAACGCACCGGGCTCACGGTCGTCCTGGTCGAGCAGAACGCCGCCGGGGCGCTGGCCGCCACCGACAGCGGCGTCGTCCTCAACCAGGGGCGGGTGGCCGTGGAGGGCCCCTCCGCGGACCTGCTCTCCGACGACCGCACGCGCCACGCCTACCTGGGCTTCTGACCCCGGACCCCGAGGAGCACCCCCTATGGACCACTTCGTCGACCTGACCCTGAGCGGACTGGCGTCCGGCGCGGTCTACGCCGCCCTGGCGCTGTCCCTGGTCATCATCTACCAGGCCACCCGCCTGGTGAACTTCGCCCAGCCCGCGATGGCGCTGATCGCGGTCTACACCGCCGCCACCGTCGCCCCGCTCACCGGCTCCTACTGGATCGGCTTCGCCGCCGCCCTCACCGTGGGAGCGGCCGCGGGCGCACTCGCGGAGCGGTTCATCGTCCGCCCCATCGCCCGGGTCTCGCAGCTCAACGGGATCATCGTCACCCTGGGCCTGCTCCTGGTCGCCCAGGGGGGCGTGGGCATGGTCTGGGGCAACGAGCAGCACGGCTTCCCCTACGCCTTCGACTTCGTGGGGCGGCCGTCCCCGGCCGACGTGTTCGCCCTGGCCTCGGTGGCCGTCGTCGCCGTGCTGCTGTTCTGCCTGTACCGCTTCACCCCGCTGGGGCTGCGCATGCGCGCCGCCGCGTTCCGCCCCGAGGCGGCCCGGCTCAGCGGGGTCAGGGTGGGGCTGATGCTCACCGCCGGGTGGGCGATCTCCGCGCTCATCGCCGCCCTGGCGGGGATGCTCGCCGGACCCCCGTTCATCTCGCCCAACGTGTTCGACATCGTCTTCGTCTACGGCATCACCGCGGCCGTGGTCGGCGGCCTGGACAACCCGTTCGGGGCGATCATCGGCGGCCTGCTGGTCGGCCTCGGCATGTCCTACGTGTCCGGCTACGCCGGCCCCGAGCTGGCCACCCTCACCGCCCTCGCCCTCGTCGTCCTCGTGCTCAGCGTGCGCCCGGACGGCATCCTGTCCCGCCCGACCGCGCGAAAGGTGTAGCCATGTCCACGTCCGCCACCGAGCGCGAACCCCGCTCCGCCGAGAGCGCCCCGGACCGCGGGAGCGCCCCGCGCCGGGGCTGGGCCGACCTGCCCTCCCCGCTGCGCCACCTGCTGCTCGCCGCCCTGGCGCTGGCCGCCGTCACCGGGCTGCTCCTGGTCACCGGCGACCTCACCGCGCTGCGGATGGCCGCCGTCGGGTACACGATGCTGGCCGTCGCCGGCCTCCAGCTCCTCACCGGGGGCAGCGGCCAGGTGTCCCTGGGGCACGGCGCGTTCATGATGATCGGCGCCTACACGATGGCGCTGCTGGTCCTGAACCTGCCGATGCTCCCGCTGGCCGTGAACCTCGTCCTCGTGGTGGCCGTGGCGGTGGTCGCCGGCATCGCCGTCGGCGCCGCCACCGCCCGCCTGCACGGCCCCTACCTGGCCGGCGCGACCCTCATCCTCGCCGTCGGCCTGCCCGGCCTGACGCACCGGTACCACGAGGTGTTCGGCGGCAGCAACGGCCTCACCGTGCGCACCGCCGGGGCCCCGCCCTTCCTCCAGGGCCTGGTGACCGACAGCGAGTGGAAGGCGCTGGTGGTCTGGACGGCTGTGGTCCTGGGCCTGGCCGTCCTGGCGACGATCTCCACGGGGCGGCTCGGCCGCCGGATGCGGACGGTCCGCGACGACGAGACCGCCGCCGCCATGTCGGGCGTCCCCGTCGGGGGCACCAAGGTCACCGCGTTCGTCATCGCCTCCGCGGCGGGCGGCCTGGCGGGCGGGCTCCAGGTGTACGTCCTGGGCACCGCCACCCCGAGCATGTTCACGCTCGCGCTGTCGCTGACCCTGCTCGCGGCCCTGGTCCTGGGCGGCATCGGCAGCATGTGGGGCGCCCTGTGGGCCGCCCTGGCCGTGGTCTACCTGGAGATCTGGCTCTCGGACGCCGTCCGCGCGTTCGAGCTCAGCAAGGACGTGGAGAACAACCTGCCGATCGTGCTGTTCGGCGTGCTGCTCATCCTCGTCCTGCGGTTCCAGCCCCTCGGGCTGCACGGCATCCTCCAGCGGCTGCGCGCGCTCCTGCGCCGGTCCCGCTGACCCGCACCCCTCATCCCGCACCGCACCCCCCACCGAAGGAGAACACCGTGCGCACCACGATGAACACGGCGAGACGAGGCGCCCTGGCCGCCTCCCTGGCCCTGGCCCTGACCGCGACCGCCTGCACCGGGGCCGGCGAGGTCACCGAGTCGGAGGGCCCGGACCTGTCCGTGTCCACCGGCGTCACCGACGACGCCATCGTCATCGGCACCCACCAGCCCCTCACCGGCCCCGCCGCGGCGGGCTACATGTCGATCTCCCGCGGCGCCGCCGCCGTCTTCGACTACGTCAACGAGCAGGGCGGCATCCACGGCCGGGAGATCGACTACCGGGTCGAGGACGACGGGTACGACCCCGCCAGGACCATCGACGTCACCCGGCAGCTGGTGATCGAGGACGAGATCTTCGCGATGTTCGGGGGGCTGGGCACGCCCACCCACGGCGGTGTCGTCGACTACCTCAACGAGGAGGGCGTCCCCGACGTGTTCCCCGCCTCCGGGGCCCTGGCCTGGAACAACACCGAGGAGCACCCGCTGACCTACGGCTGGCAGGTGGACTACACCAAGGAGGCCAAGATCCAGGGGCAGTACATCGTCGAGAACTTCCCCGGCCAGGACGTCGGCTACCTGTTCCAGAACGACGACGTGGGCGAGGACTCCCAGGAGGGGCTGGACCAGTACCTCACCGACGAGGTCGTCACCCGCCAGCACTACGAGTCCGAGGTCCCGGACCTGAGCGCCCAGGTCGCCGAGCTCAAGCGCTCCGGGGCCGAGGTCGTGGTCTGCTCCTGCATCCCGGCCTTCGTGGCCCTGGCCATGCTGGAGGCGGCGAGCACCGACTACGACCCCCAGTGGGTCGTCTCCAGCATCGGCGGTGACACCGCGACCCTCCAGGGCCTGCTGGCGGCGTTCACCGAGGACACCGACGCGGAGGGGGTGCCGGCGGACACCTTCCTGGACGGGCTGATCATCACCAGCTACATGCCCCGGGTCGAGGACACGGAGGACGAGTGGTCGGCGTTCTTCATCGACGTCTACGAGGAGTACGGCGAGGGCGACCCCCTCACCAACACGCACATCTTCGGTATGACCCAGGCCGTCATGTTCGCCCAGGTCCTGATGTCCGCCGGTCCCGACCTGACCCGCCAGGCGCTGATCGACGCGCTGGAGGAGCAGGAGTGGCAGGGCCCCGGACCGGTGCCGTTCTCGTCCTCCGGCGGGGACCACGGCGGCCACCAGGGCGCCTACATCGTCCAGTACCAGGAGGGCGGGGACATCGAGATGCTCCAGGAGACCCGGGTCACCGACCGCGACGGCGGCCCCATCGAGGAGGTCGACTTCACCCCGCTGTCCCCGGAGGAGCTGGTCTTCCACGACTGAGCGGGAGGCGGGCCGCCGACGGGGTTCCGGCGGCCCGGAAAGGTGAAGGGGCGGGGGGCCCCGGGCCCGGGGCCGCGGGGCGGCCCCCCCGGGGGCGGGGGGTGGCCGGGGGGGCGGGGTGGCGGGGGTGGGGGCGGCCCCGCGCGGGGGCGCCGGCCCCCCCAGTCGGTGTGGGGGGGCCCCCGCGGGCTCCCCGCCGCGGGGGCCCCGCCCCCGTGTGCGGGTCAGGAGCCGTGCGGGCAGGAGTCGCGGTAGTCGGAGAAGTCCGTACCGAACCCGGTCCGCGGCGGCGGGCACAGGAACTGCTCATAGCGGGTGTCGTCGTCGACGAACCGCTTCAGCCAGGAGATCGAGTAGCGGGCGATCGTCGTGTTCGAGACGTTCGGGGCGAAGTGGCTCGCGCCGCGCAGCTCCAGGTACGCGCGGTCGAGCGAGGAGGGCAGGCTCTCGTAGAACGGGATGGAGTGGGTGCGGACCGAGGCGACGGAATCGTTCTCGGCGCCGATGACCAGGGTGGGAACCTCCAGGTCCGACCAGTTCTTCTGGGTGTGCCACGGGGTCAGCGGGATCGCCGCCTGCAGCTCGGGCCGGTCCTCGGCGATGGCGAGGGTGCCGCCGCCGCCCATGGAGTGCCCCATCACGGCGAGCCGGGAGCCGTCCACCCGGTCGGCGACCCGGCTGTCCTCGACCAGGTAGTCCAGGGCGGCGTCGAGCTGGCGGCCGCGGCTGTCGGGCTGGTCGTAGCGGGTGATGGTGTCGATGGTGAACACCACGAAGCCCTGGGAGGCGATCCGCTCCCCGTACCAGGACATGGACGACTGGCTGGCGGTGTAGCCGGGGGCGATGACCACGCCGCCGAAGGTGCCCTCGCTGCGGTCGGTCGGGTAGTAGATGGTGCCGCCGCCGAACCCGCTCACCAGGGAGGAGACGGAGACGGTGTCGGTGTCGAAGGGGCCGCGCAGCGCGGTGACGCTCTGCTCGGTGGGGGCGGGCCCGCGTTCGTAGGGATTGTCGGCGTGGGCGGGCGCGGCGGTCCCGGCCGCCACGGCGGCGGCCATCAGGACGGCGGCCGCCGTGCGGGCGGCCCAC
Source organism: Nocardiopsis sp. NPDC057823 (assembly GCF_042797335.1). NCBI lineage: Bacteria > Bacillati > Actinomycetota > Actinomycetes > Streptosporangiales > Nocardiopsidaceae > Nocardiopsis > Nocardiopsis sp. NPDC057823. The sequence continues at coordinate 344,685 of NZ_JBHVLR010000005.1, forward strand.
GACCGCAGCCGGCGCGGGGCGGGGGTGATATCGGGGGATTCGGGGGAAAGGGTTGTCGTGTGCACGTTCATCCTTTTCTGCGGGAACCCGTGCCGTAGCGGCCCGGGTCGGGGGGACACGCCTTTCCGGCGTGCCGAGAAAAGGGATCCCGTCCCGATCGGGTGTGAATGTACCCTGCAATTCGGGCGATTTCCCGCTTTCACTATCGTGTCCATCCGATGAACGCGCATCCGTTGAATCACCGGTCGTGTACTCCGGGTCACGCCGGTGTATTCGGTGGTTCGGTGCGAAAGGTAGTGATCGGGGTGCGATTCGGGCGGGCTCCGGCCCCTCCGCGGCCTCAGCGGCGCAGCGACCGCCACCAGGCGAACAGCCGTCCCAGCGGGTCGTCCGAGCCGGTCCGCGGCTCCTGCCCGGCGTCCGCGGCGGGGAACGGATCCGCGGCGGGGGTCGGGCGCGGCCGGGGCTCGCCCGGGGTGAACTCCACGGGCAGGGCGGCCAGTCCGCGCACGAACGGGGAGGGCACCCGGCGCAGCAGGACCGGGTCCATCGCCGGGCGCAGCCCCGCCAGGCGCTCGTGCAGGGCGCTCACCCCGGTCGCGGCGATCATCCGGGCCAGCTCCCGGGCCGGACAGGCGTGCGGGCCGGCGCCGAACATCAGGTGCGCCCGCGCCCCGCTCACCACACCGGTCTCCTCGCGGCCGCGGCGCACCGCCGGGTCGCGGTGCGCCGGGTCGAAGCCGATGAGCAGCGCGTCCCCCGTCCGCACCTCGGCGTTGCCGATCCGCACGTCCTGGAGGGCGAACCGGGCGGGCAGCACCTGGAACGGCGTGTCCGTCCACATGACGTGGTCGAGCAGTTCCCGCACGGAGAGCCGGGCGTCGGCGTACGCTGCGCGGATGCGCTCATCGGTGAGCAGGGTGTGCATGGTGTTGCCGATGAGGTGGGTGGTGGGCTGGTGGCCCGCGTTGTTGATCAGCGCAGCCTGGTGCGCCACCTCGTGGTCGGTCAGCCCGTTGGCGTGTTCCAGCATCCACGACGCCAGGTCGTTCCCGGGGGAGCGGCGCTTGCGGGCGACCAGCCCCGCGAAGTACTGCTGGGTGCGGACGACGGCCTCCCCGGCCCTGCGGGCGTCGTCACTGAAGACGACCCGGGTGAGGTCGCCGAGCATGTGCCCGTAGCCGTCGGGCAGCCCGTACAGCCGGTTGAGCACCAGGACCGGGAGGGGGTCGGCGAACCCGCCGATGAGATCGGCCTCGCCGTCGGCGATGAACGCGTCGATGAGGTCGTCGGCGATCCGGCGCACGTCGCGTGCGGTGGCGGCCATGTCCACCCGGGACAGGGCCGCCACGATCGGAGCGCGCAGCCGGGTGTGCTCGGCGTCGTCGGCGTACAGGGCGTTGGGCCGCCAGGACAGGGCGGGCCGGGTCGCGGACGGCTCGACGCGGCCCTCGACGACCTCGCGCCACCTCCGGGTGTCGCGGGAGAACAGGTGCGGGCTCTGCAGCACCGTGAGGTTCTCGTGGTAGCCCAGCAGCAGCCAGACGCGGACGCCCGGCTCCAGCTCCACCGCGGCCACCGGGCCGTGGCGTTCGCGCAGCTCGTCCCAGAGGGAGTCGCGCCCGGTGTCGGGGGTGGGGCCGTAGAGGCGGGGGAGGCCGGCGGGAACGGGGCAGGCGGGCTCCCCGTCGGAGGAACGGGTGGTCATCGGGTGCGCGGTGCCCGCGGTGGCAGGGGCCGCTTCCCTCCCTTCGGGAACGGGGGTGTGCGTGCACGGGGCAGGGAGACGCGAACGGCGCGTGTGCGCGGAACGGGGCGTCCGATGGCGAAGGGGCGGGGCCGACAGCCTGAGCGTGCATTCTAGGAGCCGACGACGGCTTTTTCAATGGCTCCGGAGAAATGTCGGATTCGACTGATGGATTTCTGCGTCGAACGCCGCCCGATATGACGAAAGAGACCTTTCGTATGAATGGCGCGAAATATCGCCGAGGGGGCGCGCCCGGGCCAGCATGGCACGCCCGGGCGACAATCCGGTGAAGCCTCTCCGGGGCCTTCCCACAGGGCTCGTTTTGTCGGGGTCGACCCGTAGTGTTCTTGTTGTGAGCGACCGATGGAGTATCGACGACGTATGGGCCGTCGCCCCGGACGCCGCGTCCCGCAAAGCCGCCGTCAAGGTGGGCAAGGCGGCGTCGTGGCCGCAGCGGGGGGCGGTCGCCGCGTCCGCCGGCGGCACCTCCGCCGTGTGGGGCGAGTGCCAGGGCAGCGGCTCCAAGCCCTACCTGGCCGCCGTCCACCTGGACGGCGGCACCGGCCCCGCCTACAAGTGCAGCTGTCCCAGCCGCAAGATCCCCTGCAAGCACGTCCTGGGCCTGCTCGCCCTGTGGGCGCAGGGCGAGGTCGCCGACCGGGAGGACAAGCCCTCCTGGGTCGGCTCCTGGCTCGACGGGCGGGCCGCCCGGCAGGCACGCGCCGCGGATCCCGCCAAGGCGGCCCCCGCCGACCCGGCCAAGGCGGCCGCCACCCTGCGCGCCCGCGAGGAGGCCGTCGCCGCCGGACTGGCCGAGCTGCGCCTGTGGCTGCACGACCAGATCGACGCCGGGCTCGCCGAGGTCCCCAAACATGGCTACGACCACTGGGACCGCATGGCCAAGCGGCTGACCGACGCCAAGGCGCGCGGCGCCTCGGGCTGGGTCTCCCGGCTGCCCTCCGTGGCCCGGCAGGAGAGCTGGCCCGAGCGGGTCCTGGAGCACCTGGGCCTGCTCCACCTGCTCATCGACGGCTACGGGGCGGGCGACGCCCTGGGCGAGCGCACCCGCGGCGCGATCCGCTCCCGGGTCGGCATCACCCTCAAGGCCGACGAGGTGCGGGCCGGCGGCGAGAGCGTCGGCGACACCTGGGTGGTGCTCGGCCGGCGCACCGTCCCCGGCGCCGAGGACGACATGACCGGCCTGCGCGTATGGCTGCGCGGTGCCCGGACCGGGCGCACCGCCCTGGCCCTCAGCTTCGGCCGCGCCGACCAGGCACCCACCACCCCCTACCGGCTCGGCACCGCCGTGGAGGCCGACCTGTCCTTCTACCCCGACGGCCACCGGGTCGTCCCCGACCCGGGCACCGAGCTCCCCGGGCCCGTTCCGCAGGGCACCACGGTCGCCGGCGCGCTCGACGCCCACGCCGCCGTCCTCGCCGAGGACCCCTGGCGGGAGACCTGGCCGGTGGTCCTGGCCGACGCCGCCCCGGGCCGGGACGACCGCTGGTACCTGGCCGACCCCGGCGGCGACGCCCTGCCCCTGGCCACCGGCGCCCCCCGGCGCCTGCTGGCGGTCACCGGCGGGCGCCCGGCCACGGTGGCCGCCGAGTGGTCGCCCGCCGAAGGACTCACCCCCCTCGCCGTTTGGGACCGGACCGGAAAGGCGATCCCCCTGTGACCACCCCCTCCCCGGCCCCCGACTCCTGGGACCTGCTGGTCTCCGCCGCGCTCGTGGGCACCGCCCGCCGCGCGGTCCCCGAGACCCCCGACCTGCCCGCCACCGGCGAGAGCGAGGGCGCGGCCGCCCTCCTCGACCGGGCCGCCCTGGCCACCGTGCGCCGCCTGGCCGGGTACACGCCCGCCCGGGTCGACCCGATCGACCCCGACCCCGGCCCCGACCTGCCCGAGGTGGGGGAACAGGCCGTCCGGCGCCTGGAGGCGATCCTGGCCGACCGCTCCGAGCTCCTGCCCGAGTGGCTGGAACTGGTCGCCGCCGCGGGCCTGCGCGCCCCCGCCGAGCACCTGCCCGCCCTGCTGGACCGGGGCGCCCGCGACAGCGCGCTGCGCTCCGCGGTGGCCGCGGCCGGCGGCTCGCGCGGGCGCTGGCTGGCCCGGTTCGACCCCGACTGGGCGTACCTGCTCACCGAGTCCGACCCCGCCGACGTGTTCGACGAGGACACCTGGCTGCACGGCACCGAGGGCGAGCGCCGCCGCATGCTCGGCGCCCTGCGCGCCGCCGACCCGGCGCGGGGCCGCGAACTGCTCGCCGCCGTCTGGCCCGACCTGCGCAAGGCCGAACTGCGCCGCCGCCTCCTGGAGGCGATGGAGACCGGCCTGGGGCCCGAGGACGCCGACCTGCTGGAGACCGCCCTCGACGACAAGGGCGCCAACGTCCGCGGCCTGGCCCTGTCCCTGCTCACCCGGCTGCCGCACAGCGCCCACGCCGACCGGCTGCGCGACCACGTGCGGGCCCACGCCGGGCCCGGCCCCAAGGACACCGTCGTGGTCACCCCCGTCGAACCCGACGAGGCCGGCCTGCTGCGCGACCTCGCCCTGGCCCGGCCCACCGGCGAGATCGGCCTGCGCGAACGCTCCGAGTACCTGTGGACGCTGGTCACCCGCACACCGCTCGACGTGTGGACCGACCTGCTCGGCACCGATCCCGCCGGGGTCCTGGAGCGGGTCGCCCGCTCCGGCGACGACGAGCTGCACGACGCCCTCCTCAACGCCATCGGCGTCCAGGAGGACGCGGTGTGGGCCCGCGCCGCCCTGGGCCTGCTGGAGGGCCGGGTCACCGACCGGATGGTCAAGGCCGCCCGCGGTCGCCGCTCCCTCCAGCTCGAACCGCTGCTGCGCGTTCTGCCCGTCGGGGAGCGCTGCGCCCTGGTGGAGCGCTCCTTCGGCCCCGGCACCGGCACCCGCGACGTGTGGTCCCTGCTCAACGCGGTCCCCGGCCCCTGGACCGCGAAGCTGGTGCACCAGGTCGTGGACCGCCTCGGCGGCAAGGGCTGGGACCGCGACCAGGGCGGCTACCGGTCCGTGTGCCTGCTCGTCGCCGAGCGCACGCCGCCCGAACTGGTCGACGACCTGCCCAGGGAGACCCCCAACCTGGCCGCCGTCGGCGGCGGCCCCAGCGACCACGCCTACCAGAGCCTGCTCGACACCCTTCGCTTCCGCCTCGACATGCACAAGGAGCTCGTGTGACCACCTCCTCCGCCCCCTCCATCTCCACCGACGCGGCGCAGGCCCTGCGCCCGCACGCGGAGCAGACCTACGCCGCCGAACTGGAGGCGCTGGCCAAGGCGGACGACCGGCGGCGCCCCCCGGGCTGGCGGCTCTCCCCCTGGGCGGTGACGCAGTACCTCCTGGGCGCCACCCTGGAGGACGGCACCGAGATCACGCCCAAGTACATCGGCGCCCGCCGCGTCGTCGAGGTCGCCGTCGCCACCCTGGCCACCGACCGCGCGCTGCTGCTCATCGGCGTCCCCGGCACCGCCAAGACCTGGCTGTCCGAACACCTGACCGCTGCGATCTCCGGCGACTCCACGCTCCTGGTGCAGGGCACCGCGGGCACCTCCGAGGAGGCCGTCCGGTACGGCTGGAACTACGCCAGGCTGCTCGCCGAGGGCCCCTCCCGGGAGGCGCTGGTGCCCAGCCCCGTGATGACCGCCATGGCGCGCGGCGCCATCGGCCGCATCGAGGAGCTCACCCGCATGCCCTCCGACGTGCAGGACGGCCTCATCACCGTGCTCTCGGAGAAGGCGCTGCCCGTGCCCGAGCTGGGCATCGAGGTACAGGCCCAGCGCGGGTTCAACATCATCGCCACCGCCAACGACCGCGACCGCGGCGTCAACGACCTGTCCAGCGCCCTGCGCCGCCGCTTCAACACGGTGGTGCTGCCGGTGCCCGACAGCGCCGAGGACGAGGTCCGCATCGTCACCCAGCGGGTGGAGCAGCTGGGCCGGTCCCTGGAGCTGCCCGACGTGCCCGCCGGGCTCGACGAGATCCGCCGGGTGGTCACCGTGTTCCGCGAGCTGCGGTCCGGGGTGACCGAGGACAACGGCACCAAGGTCAAGTCGCCCAGCGGCACGCTGAGCACCGCCGAGGCGATCTCGGTGCTCACCAACGGGATCGCGCTGGCCGCGCACTTCGGCGACGGGGTGCTGCGCCCCGCCGACGTGGCCGCCGGGATCCAGGGCGCCGTGGTCCAGGACCGGGTGTCCGACGGCGTGGTCTGGCGCGAGTACCTGGAGACCGTGGTCCGCGGCCGCGAGGGCTGGGGCGAGTTCTACCGCGCCTGCCGCGAGGTGGGCGCCTGATGGCACGACTGGACACGAGCGGTCTGCACGTCCTGGGCGTGCGGCACCACGGGCCGGGCTCGGCCCGCGCGGTCCGGGCGGCGCTGGCCGAGATCAAGCCGGACGCGGTCCTCATCGAGGGGCCGCCGGAGGCGGACGCGCTGATCCCGCTGGTGGGGGAGCTGGAGCCGCCGGTGGCGCTGCTGGTGCACCTGGCGGACCCGCCCAAGGACGCCGCGGCGTCGGCCGCCGGGTGGGCGTTCTGGCCGTTCGCGGCGTTCTCGCCGGAGTGGGAGGCGCTGCGCTACGCCGCCGAGAACGACGTCCCGGTGCGGTTCTGCGACCTGCCCGCCGCGCACACCCTGGCCGAGCGGCTCGCCGAGACCGAGCCGCCGGAGGAGGACGGGGCGGCGCCCGAGGAGGGCGCCACCGAGGAGGGCGTCACCGAGGACCCCGAGGCGGTCGGCCGCGACCGGCTGCGCCTGGACCCCCTGGGCGTGCTCGCCGAGGCCGCCGGGTACGACGACGCCGAACGCTGGTGGGACGACGTCGTCGAGCAGCGCGGCGACGGCGAGCCCTCGCCGTTCCCCGCCATCGCCGACGCCATGGCGGCCGTCCGGGAGGAGAGCGGCCCCGAGCAGGGCCGCGGCGCCCGCCGCGAGGCGTACATGCGCCAGGTGCTGCGGGCCACCCTCAAGCAGGGGCACGAGCGGGTCGCCGTCGTCTGCGGCGCCTGGCACGCGCCCGCCCTGCGCGGCGTCGCCGACTTCCCCGTCAGCGCCGACACCGCACTGCTCAAGGGCCTGCCCAAGGTCAAGGTCAACGCCACCTGGGTGCCCTGGACCCACGGCCGGCTGGCCTCCGCCAGCGGCTACGGGGCCGGGGTCACCGCCCCCGGCTGGTACCACCACCTGTACACCGCCCCCGACCTGCCGGTCCACCGGTGGCTCACCGAGGCGGCCCGGCGGCTGCGCGAGGAGGGCCACCACGTTTCCTCCTCGCACGTGATCGAGGGCGTGCGGCTCGCCGAGAGCCTCGCCGTCCTGCGCGGCCGCCCCCTGGCCGGGCTCGACGAGGTGTCCGAGGCGCTCACCGCCGTCCTGTGCGAGGGCGAACCCGTCCGCGCCGCCCTGGTGCACCGCGCCATGGCGATCGGCGAGCGCATGGGCTCGGTGCCGCCCACCACGCCCATGGTCCCGCTGCAACGCGACGTCATCGCCGCCCAGAAGCGGCTGCGGCTCAAGGCCGAGCCGTTCGACCGCGACCTCGACCTCGACCTGCGCAAGGAGGGGCACCGCGAACGCAGTGTCCTGCTGCACCGGCTGCGCATGCTCGACGTCCGCTGGGGCGACCCGCAGGAGACCTCCGGCGGCAAGGGCACCTTCCGGGAGGCCTGGCGCATCCGCTGGGAGCCCGAGCTGGACGTGGCGCTCATCGAGGCCAGCCGGTGGGGCACGACCGTCGCCGGGGCCGCCTCGGCCCGGGCAACCGAGCGCGCCGCCGACGCCGACCTGCCCGAACTGACCGCCCTCACCGAGCAGTGCCTGCTGGCGGACCTGGCCGACGCCCTGCCCGGCGTGCTGGCCCTGCTCACCGACCGGGCCGCCACCGACGGCGACGTCACCCACCTGATGGGGGCGCTGCCGCCGCTGGCCCGCTCCGCCCGCTACGGCGACGTGCGCGGCACCGACGCCGCGCACCTGCGCACCGTCGCCGAGCAGATCCTGCGCCGGGTCTGTGTGGGGCTGCCCCCGGCCGTGCACGGCCTCGACGACGAGGCCGCGGCCCGGTTCGTCACCCGGATCGACCACACGCACTCCGCCGCCACACTGCTGGGCGGCGAGGCGCTCGCCGAGTGGGAGGCGACCCTGGCCTCCCTGGCCCGCCGGGAGACCCTGCCCGGCCGGATCTCCGGGCGCCTCAACCGGATGCTGTCCGACGCCGGGCACATCGACGCCGACGAGCTGCGCCGCCGCCTGGGGCTGGCCATGTCCCAGGGCACCGAGCCCGCGGCGGCCGCGGCCTGGCTGGAGGGGTTCCTCCAGGGGAGCGGGCTCGTGCTGGTCCACGACGACCGGATGCTCGGCCTCATCGACGCCTGGCTGCTGGGCCTGCCCGAGGAGCGGTTCACCGCGGTGCTGCCGCTGCTGCGCCGCACCTTCGGGGCGTTCGACGGCACCGAGCGCCGCGAGATCGGCGAGGCCGCGGCCCGGCTGGGCGGCGCCCGCCGGGTCGAGGTCCGCGCCCGGGCCGCCGTGGACGCCGACCGGGCCGCCCCCGCCCTGGCCACCGCCCTGGCCATCCTCACCGACGGAAGGAAGCGCGCATCGTGAACGCCACGGACGCCATCGACGAGCGCGAACGCCGCTGGCGGCTGGTGCTGGGCCGGGAGGCGCGCTGCCCCTCCGGGCTGGGCACCACCGACCAGGCCATGGACTCCGCCCTGGAGGCCCTCTACAACCGGGGCGACGGCGCGGGCTCCGGCGCCGGCGGCGACCGGCGCTCCGCGGGCCTGGGCGGCTCCGCCCCCCGGGTGGCCCGCTGGCTCGGCGACATCCGGGAGTACTTCCCCTCCACCGTCGTCCAGGTCATGCAGAAGGACGCCATGGAGCGGCTGGGCCTGCAACAGCTGCTCCTGGAGCCCGAGATGATGGAGGCCGTCGAGCCCGACGTCCACCTCGTCGGCACCCTGCTGTCCCTCAACCGGGTGATGCCCGACAAGGCGCGCGAGTCCGCCCGCGCCCTGGTGCGCAGGGTGGTCGAGGACCTGGAGCGCCGGGTCGCGCAGAAGACGCGCTCGCTGGTGCAGGGCGCCATCGACCGCTCCGCCCGCACCCACCGGCCGCGCCGCGTCTCCGACATCGACTGGAACGCGACCATCCGCCGCAACCTCGCCCACTACCTGCCCGAGCACGGCACGATCGTGCCGCAGACCCTCGTCGGGTACGGGCGGCGCAGCCAGGGCGTGCAGAAGGACGTGGTCCTGGCCATCGACCAGAGCGGGTCCATGGCGTCGTCGGTGGTGTACGCGAGCGTGTTCGGCGCGGTGCTGGCGTCGATGAAGACGCTGCGCACCTCGCTGGTCGTGTTCGACACGGCGGTCGTGGACCTCACCGAGCAGCTCACGGACCCGGTGGAGGTGCTGTTCGGCACCCAGCTGGGCGGCGGCACGCACATCAACAAGGCGATCGCGTACTGCCAGGGGCTGATCGACCGGCCCGACGACTCGATCTTCGTGCTGATCAGCGACCTGTACGAGGGCGGTGTCCGGGCGGAGATGCTGCGCCGGGTCGCGTCCATGCAGGCGGCGGGGGTCCAGGTGGTGGTCCTGCTGGCGCTGTCCGACGAGGGCGCGCCGTTCTACGACCGCGAGAACGCGGCCGCGCTGGCGGAGATGGGGGTCCCGGCGTTCGCCTGCACCCCGGACGTCTTCCCGGAGCTGATGGCCGCCGCCATCCAGGGACAGCCGCTCACCGCGTGGGTGGACAAGCAGAAGGACGCCTGACCGCGCCCCGGGCGGCCCCGGGGCGACAAGGGACCGAAGCCCCGGATGGGGCGCCGCGCCCCGGGGAAGGAATGCGGCCGGGAATCCGGGCCACCAGGTGGGGCCGTGGGCTGTTCACCGGTGGGGCACCCAGGAATACTCGATCCGGGCGGGCGGGGCTGTGGCGGTCTCCGCCCGCCCTTCCCGTGCCGGGGTCAGCCGCCGTAGAGGTGGACGCGGTCGTCGACGTCCACGGCCGGGGCGGAGGCGCGCGGGGCCCGGTACCCGATGCGCAGGGTCCAGTCGCCGTACGTCCAGTCCGACTGGTGGGACAGGGCGGTGAAGCGGAAGTTCGCCCGGTAGCGGCCGACCTCCCCGGGTCGCAGGGTGAACAGGGGGCGCGGCCAACGCCGGGGGAAGGCCTCCGTGCCCCCGGGCGCGCGGGACACGGTCAGCAGGCCGCCGTGTTCGCGCAGGCGCAGGGACCAGGGGATCCCGGACCGGGGGACGTACCGCGCCTCCTCCCGGGGCTCGTAGTCCCACCGCTCCCACATCTCCACGTTGTGGAGGAGGACCTGCTCCGGATCCGGCCCGGGGAGGTCGGGCAGGGGGAAGGCGTCGGGCAGCCCGCGCCGCAGGTCCGCGGACCGGGCGTCGCGGCCCGCCTTGGTCCACCACACGGAGACGCGCTGCACGGTGATCGGGGGAGTGCGCATGTCCCCATCATGTCCCAGGGACACGCGGACACCGCCTCGGTCGCACAACGAATCCGATTGATTACTTTTAGTGGTCAAAGTGTCTCGGAAAGCGGTGTGCGGTGTCCTCACGATTCTCGTCCCTGGCGCGCGCCACCGCCGGGGCCTCCGCGGTCGCCGTGCTGGCGGTCCTGGCCTCTTCCGCACCGTCGTCGGCGGTGGCCGGGGAGGAGGTCTGCGCGCACGTCCGCGAGGACGGCTCCTGCGCGCTGGTGCTGACCGGAGGCCCGGCGGCGCCCGCGCTCCGGGCGGACGGCCCGTGGCTGGAGGTCCCCGGCCGGGACCCCGACTGCCGCACCGGGGAGGGCGTGCCGGTCGAGGTGTTCCCCGGCGACGACGGCGTGTTCCACCTGGCCCCGGGGGAGGGGACCGTCTTCTGCGACGTCACCGCGCAGGCGAGGGGCGGGGAGGCCGCCGGCCCGTCCGGGGCGGCGGAGGCCGCCGAGTGGGCGGGGCCCGAGGGCGCGCCCGAGCCCGGCCGGTCCGCCGATCCGCCCGGCGCGGCGGGGACGCCCGGGGCCACCGGGGGCGCCGGGGTACCCGGGACCGGCGGGGGGACGGACTCCTCGGCCGTCCCCGAGCCGGTCGACCGGTCCGGTGCCGCTGAGACTCCGGAGTCGCCCGGGACCGACGGGCGGTCAGAGCCCTCGGCCGTCCCCGGGCCCGTCGGCCCGCCCGGCGCACCGGAGGCTCCGGGGACCGCCGGGGACGGCGGTGCGCCCGAGGCGTCGCCGCACGGGGAACACGGTGGGGCGCCCGGGGAGGGGCACGCCGGGACCCCCGGGGAGCCCGCCGGGGAAGAGGCCCCCGCCGACCCGGCGCCCTCCGCCTCACCGTCACCGGAGTGCCTCGGGAACGGCGGGGCACACCAGGGTTCGCGGGAGTGGCAGCGCTTCCCCGTCGAGCGGACCGGCCCCTGCCGGGGCGCGCCCCTGGCACAGTGGCCCGACCTGGAGGCCGCGGCCGGGCAGGCGGCCCGGCTCGCCTTCGTCGACCTCGCCGACCGGTTGGGCGTCTCCGTGTTCGACCTCGCCGAGCACCTGGGCGTCGACGGGGTGCGCGGACTGTCCCGGCGCTCCGTCGACGAGCTGGCGGGCATGCTCGGGATCACCCCGCAGGACCTGGTCGACCGCTCCGAGGAGGCGGCCGCGGCGATCATCGCCGCGGAGTCGTCCTCACTCGCCGGCAGGGTGTCCCCACTCGCCGACGGGGCGTCCCCGTCCCTCGTCCGCCGGAGCGGCGGCCTGTTCGGGAGGCCCGACCGGCTGCCCGACACCGGCCCCCGCGCCGCCGTCCTCGTGCACGGCGGGGTCCTGCTCACCGCGGCCGGTGCCCTGGTGCTGCTGCTGGCCCGCCGACTTCCGTCCTGAACCGGTCACCGGGGCCGGGAACCCCAGGCCGCCGCCGGGAGTCCCACACGTGGGCGCGACCGAGGGGGGAAGGGACCTGGTGGACGGAACGCACACGGGTGATCTGTTGGCGGGGGACGGCGACGGGCCGGAGGAGGTCAACGACCTCCTGGACGACGGCGGCGACACCGTCAGCGGAGCCAGCCGATCGCTGCTGGCCGAGCGTTCGCCGGACGCGACGAAGACGACCGTCCTGCTCCGGGACGAGCTGGGCCTGCCCACGGTGGGCGAGATCGGCGGCGACCTGCTGGGCGTGGAGGCCGAGGCCGCCGCGCGCGACACCGGCCTGCCCGGCCGGGCGGTGGGGCTGCCGCCCCGCCCCGTGCCGGACACGGTCATCGACGAGGCCGACCACCCCGGGCTGGCGCTGCGCGCGGTGTCCCTGCGCGGCGACCGCAACCGCGCGCGGGGCCTGCCCCGGCAGGAGTCCTTCGGGCTGTACCCCCTGGAGCACGCGGGGGAGCCGTTCGTCCTGGCCGTCACGGTCTGCGCGTTCCCTTCGGTCAGGGACGCCGACCGGGTCCGCCGGCTGCTGTGGCGCGGTGCGGCGGCCGAGATCGCCGGGCTCGCCGCGCCGCTGCGCGACCCCGAGCACTTCCGGAAGCTGTGCGCGCGGCTCCTGGGCCGCGCACTGGAGTACGGGCCCACGGGTGCCCTGACGGCGGCACTGCTGCGCCTGTCGCCCGAGGGGGAGACCACCGACTGCCTGCTGTTCGGGACCGACGTCGCGTCCGCCCGCCTGCTGCGCGGCGGCGAGTGGGAGCCGCTGCCGGCCACCCTGCCCGCCGACCCGGACGGGATCCACGTCAACGGCCACCGCATCGCTCCGGGGGAGGCGCTCCTGCTGTGCGGCTCCGGGCTGTCCGGCCCGATGGCCGACGCCGAGACCGCCGAACGGCTGGCCGCCCAGTGGGGCTCGGGCCGGGTCCCGGGACGCATGGAGTTCGCCTGGCAGCTGGACTTCCGAGCGGACGGCCACGACGACGACCGCACCGCCGTCTGCCTCTGGGGCCTGTGACCCGCCCGTCCACAGCCTGTGGAAAACCCCGCCCGTCCCGGCTGCGGAGAATCTCGCTGCCGCCCCGGCCGGACCACCGCTTTCTGGCGCCCGGCCGCCATCGTCGAAGCCTTCGTGCGCCACCTGGTCGGATTGGTCGGCTGACCCGTACATGCCACTCCCGAAAGGCCATATCGGAACGGGGCCGGTGCGGCCGCAAACGGCCAAAGCCCTGTGGGGCAAGGCTTCCGAGTGATAAGTACGGAACGCGGTATCAGGACAACGGACGGCAAAAAACGAAAGTTGCACGCATGGAGCCCTGGCAACGCCATTGCGCGCGCACGATGCTCGGCGACACCATCAGGAACCTGCACGGTGAGGCGTTCGAGGACTTCTTCCACCGCCTCATGCAGCTCGGCGACCCGGGCTTCTTCCCGGTCCGCACAGTCCGGGGTGATCTGGGGGCCGACGGTCTGACCATCAGCGATCGAAAGCTCTACGCCTGCTACGGACCGCAGACGGCGAACGAGGCCGAGGTCCGCCGCAAGTTCCGCGGTGACCTGGCCAAGGCCGTCGCCAACCGCGGGGGCGACTTCGACGTCTTCGTGTTCGTCCACAACAACCTGCGTGGAGTGGGCCCCGAGGTCACCAGGGAGATGTCGGCGGCCAGAACGCCCACCCGGCACTGCGCTTCGAGCACTTCGGTCTCGACCGGATGTTCCGTGTCCTCCGCGGACTGGAGGACGAGGACATCGAGGACCTCATCGGCCCCTTCCCACTGAAGGCGATGGTCACCGGTGTCCAGATGGCAGAGCTGGCCCGGCTGTTGGAGCATCTGTCCACACGCCGCAAGCGCAGCCCCCTCCCCGGGAGCATCCCCGTCCCGCCGAGCCGCAAGCTGGAGTACAACCGCTTCAGCGACGAGATGCAGGACTTCCTCCTCCTGAGCCTGCGCCATGTGCCGCTGGTCCAGGACTACTACAACGGCCTGGCCGACCCCGTCGAACGCGACGAGGTGGCCGCGGCCTTCCGTCAGGAGTACCTGGAGCTCGCCGAGACGCACGACGACCCCGATGCCGTGGTGACGCGACTCCAGTGGTACATCCTTGGCAACGAGGCCAGGGATCTGAAGGATCAGGTCGAGGCCAACGTCGTGCTCATGTACTTCTTCGGTGAGTGCGAGATCTTCAGGATTCCGCCGAAGGACTGGCGGACCGCCGACGAGCTTCTGGAAGGAGGTGCCGCGTGATCGCACCGACCAAGGGCATCGCGCCGCAGCGGGCGCTGTTGACCGTGGGCGCCCAGATCCTCCTGTCCAGCAAGCGCCAGACGCTCACCGTCACCCAGGCCTGGCGCAGACTCCAGCAGTGGCGTGCCGACAACGACCACCACGCCCCCGTGCCGTTCTGGTGGTTCGTGCTCGCCCTCGACGTCCTCTACGCGCTGGGAACCGTGGAGCTGCGCGACGATCTGCTCGTCTTCCGGGAGGCTCCTGGTGCTGCGTGAGCTGAAGGCCGACGATTCCCGCTTTCGCGCGGTCATTTTCCGTCCCGGCCTCAACCTCCTGGTCGCCGACCGGACGGCCGCCTCCACCAACGACCAGAGCCGCAACGCCGTGGGCAAGACCAGCGCCGTGGAGTTGATCCACTTCCTGCTGGGCGCCGAGAAGACACCTCTGGTCACCCGCCGGGAGAACAAGGAGACGACGTTCGAGCTCGTCATGGACTGGCCCTCCGCTCCGGGAGGACGCCTCAGCGTGCACCGTTCCGGCAAGAACCACGCGAAGGTCCACGTCGATCCCGACATCCTCGGCCATGAACCGGACGCACTCATCCAGCGGGGCGGCACGATCACCGTCAAGGAATGGCGGAGCGCCCTCGAACGGGAGCTGTTCGGAATCCGGGAACCCGACAAAGCGCTCAGCGGGAGGCTCCTCCTCGGCTTCTACCTCCGCAGGACCGAGAAGAACGGCTTCGCCGAGGCGCTCAAGCCCAACACCCCGACCTCCCGGCACCTGGCCACCGCCAACCTCTGCCACCTGTTCGGGATGGACTGGTCGCTGGCCGCGCGGTACGGAGAGCTGGCCGACCGGGAGCAGATCCGCAAGAAGCTCGGCCAGGCCACCGACGATCCGGTCTGGAAGGACATCGTCGGCAAGTCCGGTGACCTGCGCGGGCAGCTCACCGTCGTCGATCGGCGCATCTCCGACCTGCGGGAGCAGATCGCCGACTTCCAGGTCGTCCCCGAGTACGAGGAGATCCGCCGCGAGGCGGAGCGGGTGAACTCCAGGATCCGCGAGCTGAGCGAGGCCGACGTCGTCGACCGGCGCAACCTCGCCGACATCGAGCGCTCGATCGGCGAGTCCGGTGAACCCGGCCACGACTACCTGGAACGGGCCTACGAGGAGTTGGGTGTACTGCTCGGCGACCAGGTCCGGGCCCGGTTCGACCAGGTGGAGGAGTTCCACCGCGCGGTCGTGCGGAACCGCAGACAGTACCTGGACGAGGAGGCGGCCGTCCTGCGGGAGAGGCTCGCGGCGAGCGAGCGCGAGCGCGGGGAGCTCGGCGAGCGGCAGGCAGCGCTGCTGCGGACCCTCAACGAGGGCGGGGCCCTGGACACGCTGACCGTCATGCAGGGGGCGCTCGCCAAGGAGGAGGCGCAGAGGGAGTACCTCCGGCGCAGGCTCGACGCCGCGCGAACCCTGGAGCAGAGCCGGAGGCAGATCGACCAGGAGAAGGCCGCCCTGGAGGAGGAGGTCCAGCGGGATATCGACGACCGGCGGGAACAGGAACAGCAGGCGAGCCTGCTGTTCAACCGGTTCGCCGAGTACCTGTACGGCGACGCCCGTGCCCCCTACCTGGCCTTCCAGGCGAAGCGGAGCCACTTGGACATCGAGCTCAAGCTCGAAGCCGACGACAGCACCGGTATCTCCAACATGAAGGTGTTCTGCTTCGACCTCACCTGGGCGGTGGTCGCCCACCGGGCCGGGCGCGGTCCCGACTTCCTGGTGCACGACAGCAAGCTCTACGACGGTGTGGACGAGCGGCAGGTGGCCCGGGCCCTGGAGCTGGCCGTACAGGTCACCCGGGAGGAGGGCATGCAGTACATCGTGACGATGAACTCCGACGACCTGGCCAAGGCGGAGCGGCTCGGATTCGACGCTGATCCGTATGTGGTCGAGCCCCGGTTGAACGACTCCGAGCACGGCGGGCTCTTCGGCTTCCGCTTCTGAGGGCGGGACCCGGCGTCACCGATTGAATCCTTGCATTCCTCAGGGGCTTGCGATGGCTTATCGGTTGACCTCTTGTCCTCTTTCGGTCACAAAGGAGTTCGTTATCTCCCTTTTGTTGTTATTTTCTGTCGGTGAATGCGAGCTTGAGGCCACCTGATTCACTTTAAAGTGGTACTCGGTTCAGAAAATCTCGACGTCCCCTTCGCCGCAAGGCTTTCGCCGTTAGAATCCACGTGAATCCAGGGCGGTAAGCCCCCGAGACCCCTTCCTGTCCCCTCCGGTCGGTCGCCGGGACTTCCGTCATGCCCTGGCCCGGCCGTTCACGGAAAGAGATGCGTAGACGCCGGTGAAGACCGAAATCGCATTCGGAGACGAATCCGCGCTGGTCGAGGAACTGCGCTCCCTCGCCGCAGAAGAAAGACTCTCCGGCCGGGCCGCCCACCTCTCGGCCCTGGCCGACGACCTGGACTCCCGGTCCAGGCTGGAGATCTGGTCCGAGGTCGACCTGGGCGCCTCCTTCCCCCCGGAGTCGATCGCCCCGGCGCCGGCCGAGGACACCACGCGCAAGGTCCTCGACGCACTCCCCAGCGGCCTGGTCTTCCTCCCGGTGCTCATCACCTGGGCGGGGCTCGCCGCGGCCGCCGGCGCCCACGGCCGGTCCCATGCGGACCCGGCCCTGGAAGGGCTGTCCTTCCTGGAGCGTTGGCAGAACGGTTTCAACGGGACGCTACCCGGCTGGCTCGCCTTCGACCAGGTCGCCTACTACACGCTGACCGGGATCGTGGTGCTCATCGCTGCCGTCCTGGCTCAGAACGTGCAGCGCCGCCGCACCGAGGCCAGGGACGAGCAGGAGCGGGCCGAACTCACCCGGCGTTTGACCTCCGCGCTGGCGGCGGCCCGGTTCGCCCTCGCCCCCGTCCGGATCGGCCATCCCGCACGGATCGCTGATGAACTCGGCGCGAGCGTCACGAAACTGCGCAAGGTCGGCCAGATCGCCGAGCGTGCCCAAGAGGACGTGCGTGCCGCTCTGGCCGAGACCCGCAAGAGCATGCGCGCTGCTCAGGAGACCGTCACGGAACTGCGCGAGGGCAGCAACGGCGTCGGTTCCGCCGTGCGGGAGGGGCTGGACGTGGTCCGTGACCTGTACGGCAGGCTCGGCGAGGTGGCCGAAGCGATCGACCGTGTCGCAGGAGCTTCCGAGGCCCTGGTGCGCACCGCGGAGGAGGAACGCACCCGAACCCGGGAGGAGCTGACCGGTCTGGTCGGAGAGCTGACCGGACAGGTCCATCGGGCGGTCGCCGACGGGCAGGAGCGCCTCACCGCCTCGGTCGTCGACTCCGCCGGGGTGATCGGCCGGGCACTGGCGGAGGGCGAGACCGACCTGCGCGCCTCCCTCGACGAATGGCGTGAGATCACCGCGGGTATCGCTCACCGTAACGAGACGGCCGGCGATCTCGCCGGCCAGGCCGTCGAGACCGTCGGCGAGTTGCCCGCGCAGGTCGAGCTGCTCAGGGAGAGCATCGACGCCCTGTGCGAGGTGCTGGAGAGCCGGGCCGAGGAACCGGGGGAACGAGACGGGGAGCCGGCGTACGACGGTGAGGAACCGGAGGATCGGGACGACCCCGAGGAGGAGGCCGACTCCCGTGAGCTGGTGACACGGTGAAGGACGGCCACCTCTCCACCCCGGCCGTCGCCATTGCCGGATGGCTCTTCGCCGACCTGCTCCTGGCCTTCCTCATCATCACACTGGGCATGGACTCCCGCCCTCCGGTCGAACCCGAGCCCGAACCCCTTGCGGAGGAGACGGCCGAACCCGTTCCCCACGGCCTGGACCTCGATCCCGTCGTGGTCGAACTCCACGGGGTCTCCCCGGCGGGTGCCGCGGCCGGGGACGAGGAGGTCGTGGAGGAACTACGCGAAGCGCTCGCCGAACACGACGTCGTCGACCGGGAAGCGGGCATGGTCCTCACCTTCGGCGCCAACGGCGGCGCCGCGGAGGGGGAGCGGTTCGCCTCCGACGTCAACGACCTTCTGCCACAGGTCCATCCGGGCGTCTTCGACGACGCCGTCACCCGCACCTTCCACAGTCTCGGGGGCAGCCCGGGCTGGCTGCGGATCGAGATCTACCTGTTCGCGGCCTCCGAGCCGACCGACTGACCGCACGCACGAACCGGACCCGAGGAGAACCCACCGTGAGCCAGCAGATCCTGCCCTTCTACCTGGTGTGCGACGAGTCGACGTCCATGGACGGCGAGCCGATCCAGGCCATCAACAGCGCCCTGCCCGACCTGCACGCCACGATCGGCGCCAACCCCGTGGTGTCGGACAAGGTCCACTTCGCGATCGTCGCCTTCAACCACGAGGCGCAGGTCTTGCTGCCGCTGTCCGACCTGAGCGACCTGGAGTCCGTGCCCCGACTGGAGGCGAACGGCGGCACCTCCTACGGCGAGGCGTTCGCGCTGCTGCGGGAGACCATCACCCAGGACGTGGATCGCCTCAAGGCCGAAGGGCACCGGGTGTACCGTCCGGCGGTCTTCTTCCTCTCCGACGGGTACCCGGGGGACGGTGACTGGGACATCGCCTACAAGAAGCTCACCGATCCGGGCTGGGGGCCGCGGCCCAACATCCTGGCGTTCGGTTTCGGGGCGGCGGACCACCGGGTGATCCAGCAGGTGGCCACGGTCAGGGCGTTCATGGCCGACGGTACCCTCGGCCCGTCGCAGGCCCTTCAGGAGTTCGCTCGGTCCCTGACCAACTCCATCGTCAACTCGGCCACTCGTTCCTCCGCGGCTCAGGACGGCGCGATGAGCCTGGACATCCCCGACGACGTTCCCGGCTACACCACCCTGCCGGCCGACCAGATCTGATTCCGATGCGTGGAGAGGAGTGGTTCATGGACGGCGTCGACAAGGCGGCGCGTGCGAAGAGCAGGATCCAGGAGTGGCTGGAACAGCGGGGTGCCCGGGGAGGGAGCAACGGAGAGGAGGAGCGCGGCCGGGCCGCTCGGGTCCCGGGGGCCGGGGAGCGATCGGTGATACCGGTGAACGGGTCGCTCCTGCCCTCCCGTCGCTCTGCGGAGCCCCTGGAGGAGTCGGCTGTGACGCAGGCCTCCTATGAGGCCTCGGCCGGGTCGGATGCGGAGACCACGGTGACGCTGAGCCGTGCGGAGCAGGAACTGATGATCGCTTCTTCCCGTGCCCCGGTGGACCGGGAGCAGGAGGACGGCGGGCCGCCCACGGAGTCGGCTTCGGCCGAGAAGGAGCCGATCGTCTCGACACCCACGCAGAAAGAGGTGTTCGCTGCCGCACTCTCCCCGGAAGCGGCAGTGGAGACACCGTCGGCGGAGACGGTCACCGCACCTGCCGCGCCCGCTCCGGAGCCGGTCCCGAAAGAACCCGTGCGGGAGCCGGTCGAGGACGTTCCGGTGGAGCCGGTGGAGAAAGCGGCCACTGTGCCCGGCCAGGAGCGGCAGGCCGATCCCCCTGAGCCGGAGGCGGCCGAGGCGACGGCTGTGCCCGGGGCGGCCCCCGAGTCCGCGCCGGAGGCGGTTCCCGGATCATCGGGTTTCGTGCCCCCGCCGGTGCTGACCAGGCCCGTCCACTCCTCCTACCATGCCCGGGAACTCCCGGGGCAGGAATGGGCGGCCCCGGACACCGTCATCGACGAGGCCGACTACGAGGGACTGCACCTGCGGGCCGCCTCCCTGCGCGGCGACAAGCACCGCTTCGAGGGCAAGACCCGCCAGGACGCCTTCGGGCTGTACGAGTTCGAGCACTCAGGGCACAGACTCGTCTTTGCCTGCGTGGCCGACGGGGTCGGCTCCCGGAGCCGGTCGCACCGGGGAGCCGCCTATGTCTGCCGTGTGCTTCCCGCCGCGGTGGCCCAGAACATCGATGAGGCCATCACAGGTGAGTGGGAGGACGTGCAGGCGTGGGGCAATCGCATGGCCGGCGTCGTCGCCCGGGGCATGATCGACTTGGCGGAGAAGGAGCACTTCTCCCCGGACGAGCTCTCCACCACTTTCACCGCCGTCCTGATCCGGCTTCCCGAGGAAGGGAGGAAGGCGCGGTACCTGACGATGTCGGTGGGGGACAGCCCCGTGTTCCGGCTGGAGGCCGGCGCATGGCGACCGCTCAACGTGGAACCGGATGACGGCGGGCTCATCCTCGACACCCGGACCGACGCGCTGCCCGACCGGGTCGGTGCGGTGGCCATGGACGAGGGCGCCCTGGAGCCCGGCGACGTGCTCCTGCTGTGCACCGACGGACTGTCCGGACCGATGAGCGCTCCCGCTGTCGCGGGCAGGCTCGCTGACTGGTGGGGGTCCGGCCGGATCCCGGGCCGGATGGAGTTCGGTTGGCAGTTGGACTTCCAGGCCAAGTCGTACAACGACGACCGCACCGCGGTCTGCGTCTGGAGGACGTGACCGTGTCGTTCATGACACTGCTGGACGGCAAGGACGTCGACAAGGCGGCCCTCGTCCTTGGGGACGAACTGGGCAAGGGCGGCCAGGGCAAGGTGAACCGGGTGGACGGCGGCCCGTACGCCGGGGCCGTGTACAAGGAGTACACACTCTCCGGTGCCGACCCCGTGGCTCTGGAACGCCTGGTCAGGCTGCCCTACCTGCTCACCGACACCGAGCGGGACCGACTGCACGCCATGACCGGCTGGCCGCTGGCCCGGGTGGTCTCCAGCGGGTACCTGACCGGTTTCCTCATGCAGGAGATCCCGCAACGGTTCTTCGGCCGGATCGCGAACGGCCGAGCGCAGCCGCGCGAGCTCCAGTACCTGATCTTCGAGCCCAAGCCGCTGTGGGGCGACATCCGGCCGCCCGGGATCGAGGGCCGATGGGAGTTGGCGCGCCGGTTCGTGTCCCTGTTCCAGTTGCTGCACTCGCGGCGGATCGTGGTCGGCGACGTGTCCATGAGCAACCTGTTGTGGGCCGCCGACGGCGGGACGGCCGAGGTGTTCATGATCGACTGCGACGGTGCGCGCAGCGCCGGGCACAGGCCCGTCCTGCCCCAGGCGGACACCCCGGACTGGAACGATCCCGAGCAGCCCGCGACCGGGGCCGACCTGGACACGGACCGCTACAAGCTGGCGCTCCTGGTGGGCCGCATCCTGAGCCGTCAGAGCAGGGTGCGCCCCGGGGAACCGCTGGAACCGCTGCCCGGCCTGCCGCCCAGCGTGGTCGACCAGGTCCTCCGCCGCTTCGCGGAGGCCGCGCGCGGGCGGGGGCTCCGGCCGGACGCCCACCAGTGGGGGGTGGCCCTGGGCGGCCGCGCGGAGATCCCGGTGGAGAAGCTCAAGCCCCGCTCCCCGGTCGACCTGCCGAAGGCGAAACTGCAACCCTCCGTGGGCGCCCGGCGCTGGGTCCCCCTCAGGAGGGACGGCGCGGGTCCGACGGCCTGAGGACGGGCGCGTCGGCTCCGCGGGATCCGCCCGTCCCGGGCGGGTCAGCCCGTGAGGTCCTCCTCGTCGGGCCGGGCCGAGTCCGGGCGCAGCGGGTCGTGCCCCACCGACATCAGGGACCGCCGCCAGGCGGGGTCCTCGCGGCGGGGCTCGGCCAGGAGCCGGCGCACGTGGTCCGTGACCCGCTCCATGAGGTCGATGTCCGCGCCGGTGAGGTCCGTGCGCCGCTTGAGGAGCACGGCCACCACCTCCTCGCCCCTCGGCGACACCCCCAGGTCGGGTTCGGCCCGCTCGAAGGCCTCCTCGCCCGAGGCGTCGGTGAGCAGCCACTCCCGCAGCTCCTCGCCGGTCATGTTCACCGCCGCGTGGAACGCGTCCCAGACGGCGTCGGCGCGTTCGTCGTGCTCGGCCATGTCCCCTCCTCGTGTTCGGCTCCTGTGGCCGTGCCGTCGGCCCCGGTCAGGACCTGGCGGCCCGGACGAGGCCGTAGACACCCGCCCCCGCGGCGAAACCCGCCAGGCCCGCGACCGCCAGGGCGCCGCGGCGCTGGCTCGCCTCCTGGAGCAGGCTGACCTCGCGGGCCTCGTCGTCGAACTCCCCGTGGGCCCCGTGGTCGTGCTCGGCGTCCAGGGGGGCGAACAGGTTGTCCCGCTCCGGCGGGGCGGCGTCGCGCACCTGGCCCTCGTAGCCGGTGCGGGCCAGGTAGAGGTCCAGCAGCCGGGGCGCGAACCGCTGCCCCAGCACGGTGGCCACCGTCGAGGGCGCCACCAGGTACCGCCTCCTGCGGGGGTGCTCGGCCGCCCATACGATGGCCCGGGCCGCCACCTCCGGCTGGTAGACCGGGGGCACCGGGCGGGTCCGGGCGCCCATGCGGGAACGCACCCAGGAGAACTGGGGGGTGTTGACCGCGGGCAGGTGCACCTCGGTGAACCGCACCCGCGAACCGTCGCGGAGCAGTTCGGCGCGCACGGAGTCGGTGAACCCGCGCACCGCGTGCTTGGCGCCGCAGTAGGCCGCCTGGTAGGGGATGCCGCGGTAGGCCAGCGCCGACCCCACCTGCACGATCACCCCCCGGTCCCGGGGGAGCATCCGGGCCAGGGCGGCCCGGGTGCCGTTCACGTAGCCGTGGTAGCAGACGTCCGTGGCCCGCGCGTACTCCTCGGGCCCGGTCCGGGTGAACGGGGCGATGACCGAGGCGAACGCCGAGTTGACCCACACGTCGACCGGCCCCAGCTCCTCCTCGGCCCGAGCCGCCGCGCCGTCCACGGCCGCGGGGTCACTCACGTCCACCTCCACGGCGAGGGCGGGCGCCCCCAGGGCCTCGGCCTCCCGCCGGGCGGCCTCCAGCCCGACCCGTCCCCGCGCCAGCAGGGCCACGGAGTACCCCCGCAGGGCGAACTCCCGGGCGGTGGCCCGGCCCACGCCCGCGGAGGCCCCGCTGACCACCGCCACCCCTCGGTCCCCCGGTGTCCTGTCCACCCCGGTCCTCTTCTCCACCCCGGTCCCTCCTCCGAGTCACCCGGTCGTTCGCGCCGGTGGCCACTACCCGGCGCCGCGCGTTTCATGTCCCCGCCCGTCCGGCCCCACCTGCGGTTTCATTCCGGGCTTCCGGGGCAGTCGGATCGGAACGGCGCAATCGACCGTCGCGGAGACGCCCATGAACCGGATGACCACGGACATCGGTGACCACGCCTTCCTCTCCGACTGCCACACCGCGGCCCTCGTCGGAGCGGACGGGGCGGTGGTGTGGATGTGCGCTCCGGCCTTCGACGGGCCGGCGTTCCTGGCCGGCCTCCTCGACCCGGAGCGCGGCGGCCGCTGGACCATGGAGGTGGCGGACGCGCGCCCGGCGGAGCGCTCCTACCTGGACGACAGCCTCGTACTGGAGAGCGTCTGGCGGGGTGAGGACACGGAGGTGGCCGTCCTCGACCTGCTCGCCCTGCGGCGGAACGGGAAGGGGGCGGACCTGTTCCGGGAGGGGCTGCTGCTGCGCATGGTGGAGTGTCGCTCGGGCGCCGCCGCGGTGCGCTCGCGCCTGTCCGTCCGGCCGGACTTCGGCCGCGGGAGCCCGGCGTGGGAGCAGCGGGGGGAGCACCTGGCGGAGACGTCGTCGGGGCTGCTGCTCTCCGGCGGCCCCGCCCTGCGCGTGGGCGAGGACGGCGACGTCGAATGGCGTGCCGAGCTCTCCGCCGGGGAGCACGCCCTGATGTGCCTGGACTACCTGCACGGGGAACGGGCGGTGGGCGAGGAGGAGGGTCGGGCCCTGCTGGAGGAGACCCTCGCCGCCTGGCGGGCGTGGGCCGGGCGCAGCGACTACCGGGGGGTCGGGGCCGAGCACGTCGACCGGAGCCTGCTCGTGCTGCGGGGGCTGCTCCACGAGGAGACGGGGGCGCTGATCTCGGCGCCCACCACCTCCCTGCCCGAGTGGCCGGGCGGGGAGCGCAACTGGGACTACCGCTACGTCTGGCACCGCGACGCCCCCCTGGTGGTCCTGACCTTCATGAGGCTGGGCCACATCGAGGAGGCGGAGCAGTACCTGCGCTTCCTGCTGAGCGCGTGCGGTGAGCCCCGGGGCTGGATCCAGCCCGTCCAGACCGTCCGGGGTACACCGCCGCCGAAGGAGGAGGAGCTCACCCACCTCTCCGGCCACCTGGGATCGCGCCCGGTGCGGGTGGGCAACGACGCCCACGGCCAGCACCAGCTCGACGTCTACGGCCACATCCTCGACGCCGCCCTGTACTACCACCAGGTCACCGGGCGCCTGAGCGAGGAGGACTTCGCCCGCCTGGTGTCCGTGGCGACCGTGGCGGCCGACGTGTGGCGGGAGCCGGACGAGGGGATCTGGGAGGTCCGCGGAGAGCGGCGGCACTGGACCAACTCCAAGGTCTACGCCTGGGTCTGCCTGGACCGCGCGATCAGGCTGGCCCGGCTCACCGGCCGTGAGGACGAGGTCCCCGAGGAGCGCTGGGCCGCCGAGCGCGACGCGATCCGGGCCGAGGTCCTCCGGCGCGGGTACGACCCGGAGACCGGATCGTTCATCCGCTACTACGGGTCCTCCCGTGTGGACGGCTCCCTGCTGCGGCTGCCGCTGCTGGGCTTCCTGGAGGGGGACGACCCCCGCGTCCTGGGCACGCTGGCGCGCGTCGACGAGGAGCTGGGGGAGGCGGGGTTCCTCGTCCACCGCTACGACCCGGCCGAGACCGACGACGGGCTGGAGTCCCCGGAGGGGGCCTTCCTCCTGTGCTCCTACGACATGGTGTCGGCCCTGGCGCTCGCCGGGCGGGAGGAGGAGGCGCGCCGGCGGTTCGAGGAGCTGTGCGGCCGGGCGGGCCCCCTCGGCCTCCAGGCCGAGGAGATGGCGTCCGACGGCTCCATGCTGGGCAACTTCCCCCAGAGCTTCACCCACCTCGCCCTGATCGAGGCCGCCATGAACCTGGAGTACGCGGACAACACGGACGCCCTGCACGCCTGGGCCGACCGCAGGGGGCCGGGCACGGGGGAGGGCGAAGGGGAGAGGAGTGCCGACCATGAACAGTGACGCCACCGACCCGGTGCAGGGGGCCAAGGAGGCGGTGCGCCGGGAGGCGGAGATCTACCGGGACGGCAGCGACCAGCCCCTGGGCGGCTACGCGGCGGCGATGGCGGTCTACGCGGCCTCCGTGGGCGCGGGCCTGGTGGCGGTGAAGCTGGCGGGGCGCCGGGGCGACGCCCGGGTGGGGCCGTGGGACCTCGCGCTCATGGGGCTGACCACCCACAAGGTCTCCCGGCTGCTGGCCAAGGACCCGGTCACCAGCCCGCTGCGGGCGTTCTTCACCCGCTTCCGCGGGGCCTCGGCGCCGGCGGAGCTCTCCGAGGAGGTGCGGGGAGAGGGCGGGCGCAAGGCCGCCGGCGAGCTGATCACCTGCCCGTTCTGCACCGCGCAGTGGATCGCCACGGGGTACGCCTTCGGGCTGGTCCTGGCGCCGGGGCTCACCCGGAGCGCGGGCGCGGTGTTCAGCGCCGTGGCGGTCTCCGACTGGCTCCAGCTGGCCTACGTCCGGCTGCAGAAGGCCCAGGAGGGGTAGCCCCGGCCGGTGCCGATCCGGCGCCCGGGGCGGCCGACGCCTCAGGCGCGCCCGCCACCGTCCTCGGGGTCGTCCTCCTCCGGTTCCCGGCCGCCGGCCACGCTGGTCTCGGGGGGAGCCCCCACGACGAAGCCGAAGAACACGTGGTCGGCGAGCAGTGCCCACCGCTCCCCGGGGCGTTCCCTCCGCGCGTGCCCCAGGCCGAGCGCCGGGGCCAGGAGCACCTCGAAGAGCCCCCAGGCGAGGACGCCGTAGACGGGGCCGGTGAGGCGCGATGCGCGCAGCCCCCTCGGGAGGAGCGCGAACACGGTGCCCGCGGTCGCCCCGTACGTCCAGTGGGCCAGCTCGATGACCGCGGTCCTCCTGTTCTCGGGGAAGGCCTCCAGCAGCGGCGGAACGCCCTGCCGCAGGATCTCGTCGGGCGGTGTGCGCTCGACGAACCC
Organism: Nocardiopsis sp. NPDC057823; assembly: GCF_042797335.1. NCBI lineage: Bacteria > Bacillati > Actinomycetota > Actinomycetes > Streptosporangiales > Nocardiopsidaceae > Nocardiopsis > Nocardiopsis sp. NPDC057823. The sequence goes on from NZ_JBHVLR010000005.1 coordinate 370,526, forward strand.
CAGCCCCACGGTCGCCTGCCGCATCCCGGTCATGGCCATGGATCCCACCGCTCCGCGCACCGCGCCCCTGAGCCACGGGTGTCGCGGAGGGGAGCCCTCTCTCCTGCCCATCGTGCCCCTCCCTCGGGTCGTGTGCATTCCCCTGACCCGAATCCCCGGGTTCACACATGGGCCCGGGCGGGTCGGGGGCGCGTCGGCGGGTAAGGGGCGGGCATGAGATCCACAGTGCGCACAGGAGCGGCGGGGCGGGCCGCGGCCGCCGCCGCGGCGGCGGCCCTGACGGCCGCCTGCGGGGCCGGCGGCACGTCCGGTGACACGGCGGGCGGCGCGGGCCCGGGGACCGGGGGCGCCCCGGGCACGGCCGGGGCGGCCGTGGGGGAGCCCCGGGTCCACGCCACCGGTCTGGAGGTCCCCTGGGGGGCGGCCGTGCTGCCGGACGGCTCGGTCCTGGTCGCCGAGCGGGACTCCGGCGAGGTGGTCCGGGTGGCCGAGGACGGCACCGCCGCGACGGTGGGCTCGGTGGAGGGCGTGTCCCCCGGCGGCGAGGGCGGGCTGCTGGGGCTGGCCGTCGACCCTGCCTTCCCCAACGAGCCCTACGTGTACGTCTACTTCACCTCCTCCTCCGACAACCGGATCGCACGCCTGGAGTACGACCCGCAGGAGGGCCTGACCGGTCAGGAGACCCTGCTCGACGGCATCCCCGCGGCGGGCAACCACAACGGCGGCCGGATCGCGTTCGGCCCCGACGGCTTCCTGTACGCCGGCACCGGCGACGCCGGGGACCCGTCGCTGTCCCAGGACAGGGACTCCCTGGGCGGCAAGATCCTGCGGATCACCACCGAGGGCGAGCCCGCCGGGGACAACCCCTTCGGCAACGCGGCCTACAGCTACGGCCACCGCAACGTGCAGGGCCTGGCCTGGGACGAGGAGGGGCGGCTGTACGCCACGGAGTTCGGACAGAACGAGTGGGACGAGGTCAACCTCATCGAGCCGGGCGGCAACTACGGCTGGCCCGAGGTGGAGGGCGAGGGCGGCGGCGACGGGTTCGTCGACCCGTTGGTCACCTGGACCACCGACGAGGCCTCGCCGAGCGGGGCCGCGGTGGCGGGCGGCTCCCTGTGGGTGGCCTCGCTGCGCGGCGCCCGGCTGTGGGAGGTCCCGCTCACCGGGGACGGCGGTGTCGGGGAGCCGACGGCGCACTTCACCGGGGAGTACGGGCGGCTGCGCACGGTCGTGGTCACCTCCGAGGGCGACGCCCTGTGGCTGTCCACCAGCAACCGGGACGGCCGGGGCGACCCGGCCGAAGAGGACGATCGGCTGTTCCTGGTGCCTTTGGGGTGAGCCCCCGGTATCCGGGACACGGGTGACACGCGAGGAGGATCATCCCGTCGTCCATCCCCCGCTTGATTACTCTAAGTAGTAATTAACTGCGGAGGGTGAGCTATGTCCGTGTTCCCCAGGGGTGCGCGACGGTCCGGACCGGGACGCGGGCCGCTGTCCGCGGCCATCGCGCTGATCGGCGCCTTCTCGATGGTCGCGGTCACGTCCGGAGGCGCCTGGGCCCAGCCCGGCCCGACCGGCTCCGAGGTCGTGGTGAAGGTCGGCGGGGTCCGCGCCGGGGACACGCCCGGCGCGCTGGACGGCGTGGTCCTCGGGCTGTTCGAGAACGCCGACGACGCGGAGCCGGTGGCCGAGTGCACCTCCACCGGCGGCGCCTGCACCTTCACCGTCCCCGGCACCGACGGCACCACCCGGTTCTGGATCAAGGAGGTCCGGGTTCCCGACGGGTGGTTCTCCAACCCCGCGCTGCGCACCGGGGAGGGCACCGGCGAAGCCTCGCAGGCGGACCCCTACGTGTTCAGGACACCGCCCCTCGAACCCGGCGGGACCTACACCTCCGGCGCGGAGTTCATGGCCCAGGGCGGCCGCGCGGACCGGGCCGCCTCCGGCGGGTACTGGCAGGTCTCGCGCGACAACGTCCCCCTCCCGCAGCGGTGCGGGCTGGACGTCGCGCTGCTGCTGGACACGTCCGGCTCGGTGGAGGACGAGCTCCCCGAGCTGAAACAGGCCGCCGACACCATCACGGACTCCCTCGTGGGGACCCCGTCCCAGATGGCCCTCTTCTCCTTCTCCAGCTCCTCCCCGGCGGAGCGGGGGGAGAACCACCCCGGCCCGGTGCCCGTCACCACCCCCGAGCAGGCCGACGCCTTCAAGGCCCTGTACCGGGACTGGGCGGCCGAGGGCGGGACGAACTGGGACGTCGCCCTCGACACGGTGGCGGGCGCCGGGGCGCACTACGACCTCGTGCTGATGATCACCGACGGCGCCCCCACCTTCTACCGGAACGAGCAGGGGCCGGGGGACTTCACCCGCTTCCGGGAGACGGAGGAGGCGGTCTTCTCCGCGAACCTGCTCAAGGAGAAGGGCTCCAGGCTGGTCGTCGCCGGGGTCGGCGACGGTATCGACACGGAGACCGAACTGAACCTGAGGGCGGTCACCGGGCCCGTGGAGTTCGACGGGTCGAGCATGCTGGAGGCCGACTACCTGCACACCGGCGACTTCGGGGCCGTCGGCGAGGCCATCCGCGAGATGGTCGGGCAGATGTGCTCCGGCAGCCTGTCGGTGACCAAGATGATCGTCCCCGAGGGGAACGGGGAGGGCGATCTCAGCGGCGCGGTGCCGGCCGGCCCGGGCTGGACCTTCGACGCCGGGACCGGGACGGAGGGGGCCGCCGTCGACCCGGCCTCGGCGACCACCGGGGACGACGGGACCGGGACGGTCAACTTCGCCCTGGCCTACCCGCACGGCGCGGAGTCGGCGGTCGTCGAGATCACCGAGCGGCAGCGGGACGGGTACCGGCTGGTGCCCCAGGACGGCGAGACCGCGCGCTGCGTGGAGCTGACCGGGGAGGGCGGGGGCGAGCCCCTCGACGTCGAGTCCCGGCCGGGCGACGACCCCGCCTTCGCGGTGTCCGTGCCCGCCGCGGCCCCGGTGAACTGCACCGTCTACAACCAGAAGGCGCCGGACCCGCCGGCCGACCTCACCGTTGACAAGTCCTGGTGGATCGACGGGCTCGTCTACCCGGAGGGGGAGCAGCCCGACGGGTTCGGGTCCGCCCTGAGCCTGGCCGACGGCGAGGTCCTCACCCCGCAGCCCTGGGGCGAGGCCCGGGGCGGGTACCCGGCCGGCGGAACGGTGGCGGGACAGGAGGTCATGACGGCGCCGGAGCAGTGCTCCCTGGTGCTGGCCGAGGCCCGGCCCGCGGGGGAGGAGAGCCCCTTCGACGGCCTCGGACCCGGGGCGGAGGGCACCCGTGAGGACGGGTACCGGGAGGACTTCGGGTTCGCCCTGTCCGCGGAGCACAACCGCTACACCGTGTACAACGCGTTCACCTGCGACACCCGGCTGACTCTGGTCAAGGAGGTGGACAACACCGGCGGCGGCACGGCCGGGCCCGGCGACTGGACGCTGACGGCGGCCGGGGACGGCGGGACGGTCAGCGGTCCCGGGGGAGGCCCCGCGGTGACCGGGGCGGCGGTCGTCCCCGGCGACTACGAGCTGGGCGAGGCGGGCCCCGAGGGGTACACCGCGGGCCCGTGGAGCTGCCGGGCGGAGGGCTCGGACGAGGAGCTCGCCACGGGTGGCACGGTGGAGGTCGGCCCGGGGGAGCACGTCACGTGCCGGGTGCTCAACACCTTCGTGCCCGGACCGGGCCCGGGCCCGAGTCCTTCACCGAGTCCGTCGCCGAGCCCGACACCGAGTCCGAGCCCGTCGCCCGGTGAGGAGCCGAGCCCGTCGCCCGAGCCGGGCGGACCCGGTCCGCGGCCCCAGGCCCCGGACGGGCCCCCGGACAGGGGCGGGCTGCCGGTCACCGGGACGCCCGTGCTCGGCGCCGTCGCCGCAGCCGCACTGCTCATCGCGGCCGGGGTGATCTCCCTGTTCCTGGTGCGCAGGCGGCCGCGGACCGAAGGGTAGCCCGGGATCGGGGCGGGGCCCGCGCTCTCCTGCGGGTCCCCGCCCCTTCCCGGCCGGCGGTGCGCTCGGGAGTGCGCACCGCCGGGGAGGATCAGCGGCAGACGCTCCCGTTGAGCGTGAAACGCTCGGGTGAGGCGTTCGGTCCGGGTCCGCGCGACCCGGTGAAACCGAAGGTCACCTCGTCGCCCGCGCCGATCTCGGCGTTCCAGTCCAGGGCGTGCGCGGTCACCGCGCGCCCGGACTGCGTCAGGTCGGTGCTCCAGTGCTCGCGCACCGTCTGGGAACCGGGGAAGAACCAGGCCAGGGTCCAGTCGGCCAGCGCCTCACCGCCGGTGTTGCGCACGACCACCTGGGTGGTGGCCCCGCCCTCCCAGGTGCCGTGCACCCGGTAGTCCACCTCGCAGGTGGACTCCGCGGGCGGCGCGGCGTCGCCCTGGTCGGCCGCGAACGCCGACACCCAGGCCAGGGTCGAGTTCCAGTTGATCGTCAGCTCGTTGGTCGCCCACGAGTCGATGTCGTCGATGTGGCAGAACTGCGGCGCGCACCCGTCCAGGTTCGCCTGCGCGATCGGGTCCCAGGTCGCGGTGTCGGAGTTGGGTCCGCCGGAGAGGGTGCCCGGCGGCGGGTTGGGCAGGGACGGGTCCAGCTGGTGCGCGTACCAGCGGCTGTGCTGGTTCTCCGTGTACGCCGTTCCGTACCCGGTCACGTAGGAGCTGTTGAGGGCGTTGCGGCCCAGGATGTAGTCCACGCCCTCCAGGACGGCGTCCCGGAACCGGGTGTCGCCGTCGATGTCGTACGCGGTGGCGACCACCACCAGGTTGTTGAGGACCAGGCCGTTGGAGCCCCAGGCGAACACCCCGCTCGCCGGGGCGTACGCCAGGCCGTAGGGGTGGCCGGCCGCGGCGTCCGCGTACTGTTCGGCCCCCTCGACCACGGAGGCGCGCACCGCCTCCCGGTCGGGCAGGCCGTTGGGCACGGTGGCCAGCTGGAGGCGGCCCAGGGGGGCGGTCCACCTCCAGTCGAAGCCGTCGGCCGTGAACACGTCGGCGGTGTGCAGCTCCGACGACGTCACCGCCTCCTCGTACTCCGCGGCGCCGGTGGCCAGGTACAGCTCGGCGGCGGCCCAGTAGAACTCGTCGGCGACCTCGTCGTCGTTGTAGGGCCCGCCGCCCTCGCCGCCCACCTCGGCGTAGCGGTCGGGGTGGGCCCGGGCGGCGTCCCAGGCGGCCTCGGCCGCCGTCAGGCAGGTGGCGGCGAACTCGGCGTCGTAGGGGGCGAACACCCGCGAGCACTGGGCGGCGGTCGCGGCCAGGTTGAGGGTGGCCGCGGTCGAGGGCGCGTGCAGGTAGCGGGGCTGGGGATCGGCGGCGGGCATCAGGGGCAGCCCGGTCCAGCGCTCGTCGTGGACCTTGTGGTGCGCCATCCCGGCGAGCTCCTCGCCCGCGGGCACCTGCATGGACAGCAGGAACTCCATCTCCCAGCGCGCCTCGTCGAGGACGTCGGGGACCCCGTTGTCGCGTTCGGGCACGGCCAGGGTGGAGTCGCCGACCCGTTCGGGGTCCCCGGTGGGCGCCGTGTGCGCGCGTTCGTAGACGCTCATCAGCTGATGCACGGAGATGCCGCCGTTGACCACGTACTTGCCGTGGTCCCCGGCGTCGTACCAGCCGCCGGAGACGTCGAGCGAATAGTCGCAGGGGGTGCTCGGGTGGCAGGTGACCTCGGTGTCGCCGCGGTTGGGCGCGACACCGGCGTGCCCGGCCTCCCGCGCGTAGCCGGGGGCGATCTCGTCGAGGATCTCGATCCCGCTGCGCTGGGTGTAGTAGAACTCCAGCGCGTCCGTCGCCAGGGACCGGTAGGGGTCGGCGCCGATCCCGAAGGGGTGGCTCGTCTCCCCGTCGGCGGTCAGGGTGTAGCCCTCGCCGGGGGTGGTGACGTGTCCGAAGCCGATGGTGTGCACGTTCTGCCCGGAGGTGTCGTCCAGGCCGCGGGGGACGGTGTCACCCGTGGCGACGACGGTGCCGTCGGCGTCGGCCAGGCTCCAGGGCAGCGGGTCGGCGGCGTCGGTGACCACGGTGGCGTTCTTGGGCCCCTGCGGCAGGTAGCCGACCTGGTTGACGCGCACGCGGGGGCCGGTGTCGGGCACGTACACGGGGGGCTCGGCCCCGCCGAGCAGGGAGACGTCGTCCAGGCACAGGGTCCAGGGGTCGGCGGCTCCGCCGACCTGGAAGGCGATCTGGGCGGCGTCGTGGTCGGCCCCCGCCGTGAACACGTACTCGTACCCGCCCATCTCCGGCGTGAGGACGGGGCGCTCGTCGAGTTCGGTGCGCCAGGGGTCGACCGCCTCCTGGACCAGGGCCCGGACGGGGCGTTCGGCGGTGCCGGAGGCGGTGAAGGAGAAGGTGTAGGACTCGCCCGCGACGAGCGGTACGTCGTTCTGGCCGACGATGACCTCCCACGGGTCGGAGGTGCCGCCGGGCACCTCGACGCACAGGACCTCGTCCTCGGTGACGGTCAGTTCGATCTGGGGCGTGCCCCACCAGCCGGAGGTCCCGTCGGAGAAGTCGCCGTTGACGATCTGTTCCACGGGTTCGTCGTCGGCCAGGGCCGGGGCGGAGGTCAGGGGGAGGGTCAGGAGGGCGGCGGTGCCCAGGACCGCGGGGGTTCTTCGTGGACTCAAGGGGGGTCGTCCTTCCGGGCGGGCCGAGCAGCCGGCCGCGAACGGTCTGGGAGCGCTCCCAGACAAAAGGTACGACCATTGTTGTGTTGCCCGTCACACGTGTCAATGGGGGTTGTCGGAGGGATCTCCGTCCGGGCCGGGAACCGCGCGGTGCCCGGCCCGGGAGGCGGGGGCGCCCCGCCGGACCGCCGCGCCCGGGGTGCCAGGGGCGGCGCTCTCCGGACCGGCGAGGGCGTGCGGGTGCCCGCGGAGCCGGGCCGACCGGCTCCGCGGGCACCCGGCCGGCCGGCGGCTCAGACGTTCTCCTCCAGGTGGTCCATCACGATCCCCAGCATCTCCTCGAACGCCTCGTCCTGCTCCCGGGCCAGGGCGCGGGCCTCCTCCCGCATCCTCCTCTCGGCGCACGCCATGGACTCGGCGTTGTCGTAGCTCGCCTCCAGCCTGCAGTCGCGCACCGAGGGGGAGTACAGGTCGACCGGGCCCTGGTCGGGCGGGACCCGCCAGTCCACCCGCCCCAGCATGAAGAAGACGTCGCCGACCTGCCCCCACGCCATGTGCGAGGTCCGGTGGGTGGCCCAGCCGTCGCCGATCCGCAGGACCAGCCCGCCTCCGTTCTCGGGCAGCGAGGCCGAGCGGAAGCGCTCGGCGACGCCGTTCAGGCCGGAGACGTCGTCGAACGTCAGGGAGAACCCGTCCCCGCACTCCCCGAGGACCCGCTCCAGGCGTCCGTCCCGGTCGACCGGCGGGAAGTCGCCGGAGGCCACCACGTAGCTGAAGGCCCCGGTGACGGCCGGCTCCCGCGGCTCCGACCCGGGGTCGTCCTCCCCGGGGGAGGCGGAGGGCTCCTCCGGCAGCGGGGAGGCGTCGGACGGCGGCCGCAGGCTCAGCGCGGCGCCCTCGCCGGTCCCCTCGGGGAAGACGTCCGGCGGTTCGGCCAGCGCGTCCCCGCAGGACGAGGGGAACACCGAGGAGATGTGCTCGGCGCTGGACAGCCTTCCGTCGAAACCGTCCATGTCGATCCACTCGCGGACGTAGCCGTCGGGCAGTTCCTCCTGGAACGGGAGCAGGTCGTTCATGCGCTGCGTCGCCGTCAGTTCGACGTTCGAGCAGCCGGTGAGGGCGGCGGCCAGGACCGCGGGGACGACGAGGATTCGGAACCGCATGCGAAGGAGCACCTCTGGGGGTCGGGGCGTGTACCGGCCCCTACGACGCCCTTCGTGCGCACGCGGTTCCGACGGGTGACCGTCCGGATCCGGACGCCGCGGTCACTCCTCTTCCCCGGCCTCCCCGGCCGCCCCATCGGCCTCGGGCGCCCCATCGGTCTCGGCGGGGGCCAGGCCGCGCGCCACCACCTGCTCGGTGAGGATGCGGCGCACCTCCTCGGCGTCCCCGGCGTGCCCGGGGTGACCGGTGCGCTCGCTCAGCTCCCGCAGCACCGCCGCGACCACGGAGTCCTCGGTCACCAGACCGGAGAGCGGCGCGGCCTCCACCGCCTCACGCCAACGGCGCAGGGCGTCCAGCCGCCCGTGGACGACCGCCTCTCGGGTGATGTGGAAGAGCTGGTCCAGGTTGCGGTGGTAGGAGGCCGGGTCGGCCAGGTCCGCGTCGACCACCACGACCGGGCGGACCCCCGAGCCCTCCGGCCGCAGGTGGTAGACCCGCCAGGCCCGGCCGTTGGTCAGGAAGACCCACTCCGCGCCCTCCTGGGAGGCCAGGCGGCGGGCCATCTGGATATTGCGCAGGTCCAGGTCTTGGCCGATCCCCCGCACCTCCACGGGAGCGAACAGCTTCCCGTCCAGCACGATGGCGTAGTCGTTGGACTCCCCGCCCGTCCGGTAGTCGGTGGTGAGGTCGTGGTACTTGCTGAAATTGAGGCCGACGCTGAAGAAGTCGGCGACCAGGAGCCGCGTGTCCCCCTCGTTGGCGTCGCGGTCCGCCAGGTCGGCGATCGGCCCGGCGAAGCGGTCCATGGCCGCGGCGACCCGGCTGCGCACGGACTCCTGCCAGCTCAGGGTGGTGGTGAACTCACCGGTCCGGCTCATGACCTGGGTTTCTTCAACATCCATGAACATCCGCTCCCGTTCGTGCCGAAAAGCCCCGTCCCACGGCCTTCTCCGGCACGGCGGGGGCGCGGACAGGGGAAGATCCGGCCACGATGCTACAGCCCGCCCACGGCGCGTACCGCCCCGGGAGCGAAGGTCCCGGGGCGGTACGGACGGTTCCGGAGGCCGTCAGCGGGGGCGGCCGTCGAGGATCTCCTCCACGAACGCCCGGTAGCCGCGCAGCGCCACACGGAGGTTCTCGGTGTCGGCACCGTCCTCCCAGGCGGACCGCAGCTCCGACCGGCGGGCCTCGACGCCCTCGATGAGCGTCCGGACCACCTCCTCGGCCACCAGGTCGGCCTCGCCCACGGCCTTGCCGGGGTCGTCCACGAAGCCGTTGACCGCAGCGGCCATGCGCTCGCGGATCTCGTCGCCCCTGGACGGGCCGGACGGCCCCCCGCCCCCGTGCCCCCGGTGTCCGGGGTCGGGAGGGGCCGTCCGAGACCTGGCCGCCGGTACGGCGACGGCCTCCACCCCGGTCCCCTCGGGGCGGTCGTGGACCTCCGCCCCGGCCCCCGCGGGCCCGGCCGCCCCCGCGGCGCGGGCGCGCCGGCCCGGTGTGTTCTCCTCGGTCCGCTTCATCGCGCCACCTCCGGGGTCACAGCGTGCGCGGCCGGCCGGACGGCCGCCCCGCCCAGCAGGGACTCCAGGAGGCCGCGGTGGGCCACCAGGACCTCGCGCAGGTGCTCGGTGTCGGTCGTGTCCGTGTCGGTGCGAACGGTCCGGTGCACGGCGGCGACCTCGTCTCCGTGGTCGGCCGACAGGTCGGCGAGGCGGTACTCGAAGGAGTCGTCGTCGATCCCGGAGGGCTCCTCCGGGTAGCCGAGCGCGACGGAGACCTCCGTCAGGAGCCGCCGGGAGCCCCGCAGGGCGCCGGCCGGGTCGTCCACGAACCGCTGCTGGACCGCGAGCCACGCCTCCCGGTACCGGTCCTTCTCCGCGTCCGTGGGACGCCGGACCCGGACCTCCCTGCGCCGGTCCAGCCGCCGGGACAGCTCGCGCTCCGCGGACCTCGTGTCGCCGCTGGTCATGAGCACGTGGTCGTACTCGCCGCCGAACCGCTTGCGCAGCCGCGTGCGGTGGCCCATCGGAACCCTGCCACTCCCGAGGGAGAGGACCAAGGCGACGGCGAGGACGAGCAGGACCGCCGCGCCGATGATGATGTACGTCGTCGTGTCCACGAGGGTTCACCTCCTATGCCTCATCCCCTGCCCGTGTCCTTTTCGGGGAAACGGCGGGAAGGCGTTTCCGGGGCGGACGGAGATGCGTTATCCCAAGTGAAAGCCCGGAAAAAAATATCGCGGGCCCGGGAGCGCCGACACGTGCTTTCGGCGTTCCCGGACCGGCGGCGCGGACCGGCTGTGACGGGCCGTCGACCCGGGGGAGGGGGTGCTCCGCAGGGGCATCCGCTCCGGTGGAGGTGTGATCGAAGCGGTATTCACCGTGCCCGCCGAGGCCGTTTATCCGAGGCTCGGTCGAGGTGTTCGTAAAACGTGACAAGGCCGCTTTTTCGCAGCTCGGGCGGGCTTTTTCGCGAGCAGATGTTATCTGCCCGTGATCAGGCTCTGGACGAAGGAGCGGTAGGAGCGCAGCGCTAGCCGGAGGGTCTCGGTGTCGGCGCCCTCGTCCCACGCCGCGCGCAGCGCCGCCCGCCGGGACTCGATCTCGGCGACCAGGGCGTCGGCCACCTCCGAGGCCAGCGCGTCCGCCTCGGCCACCGCGCCGCGGGGGTCGTCCACGAACCCGGTGACCGCGCCGCCCATCCGGTCCCGGGCCGACCCCGGGTCCACCCCGCGCGGCCGGGGCCGCCAGCCGTCCTCCGCGGTGGGCCCGCCGCCGCGCGCCGGTGCCGCCTTGCCGGTCTCCTCAGCCACCGTGTCCGCCTTCCGTCGTGCCGCGGCGCGCGCCGTCCGCGCGCGCCCCTCGTGTGCGCGCAGGGTCCAGCGCACCCGGCCCTCCGCTTCGGAATGGTTCACCGCTGCGCCTCCGATCCGCGTACACCGGTCCCGCCCAGCAGGGCCTCCACGAGCCGCCGGTGGGCCACCAGCAGCTCGCGCAGGTGCTCGGTACCCTCGGTGCCGTCCCCCTGGACCCGGTGCACCTCGGCGACCTCCGCCGGATGGTCCACCGACAGGGTCCCCAGCAGGCGCTCGAACTCCTCCCCGGGCGGGTGCCCCAGGTCGAGGGCGATCGCCGCGATGACCGCCCGCGCGTCCCGCACCGAGCGCTCGGGGTCGTCGACGAACCCCTGCTGCACCGCCACCCAGGAGCGCGCGTGGTCGTCGCGCAGCTCGTCGGGGATGGCGCGCGGTCTCAGGGAGGAACGGCGCGACAGCCGCTCGGAGAGGTCGCGTTCGGCGTCCGCGGTGTTCCCGTGCAGGTGCAGGGCGTGGTCGTACTCCGCGCCGAAGCGCCGTCTGAGCCGGGCCGTGCGGCGCGCCGGGAGGATCGCGGAACGGAGGGCGATCCCGGCGCCCAGGGCCGCCACGATCACCACCAGGACGAGGATGACTAGGGGTGTCGTCTCCACGGGGGGCAACCTCCTGTGCAGAGAACCCTTGCCCCGGGGTCCCCCGGCGAAACCCGCGCGACCGGAGGCGGCCTCACCTGCCGCCGGCCACCCGCAGCACCGTTCCGCTCGCGTAGGAGGCCTCGGAGGACAGCAGCCAGGCGATCGCGTCGGCGATCTCCCCGGGACGTCCCGCACGTCGCAGCGGGATCGTCGCCGCCGCCCGGGCGGGGCGGCCGGGGTCGCCCATGGCGGCGTGCATGTCGGTCTCGATCACCCCGGGGGCGACCGCGTTGACCCGGATTCCGGACGGTCCCAACTCTTTGGAGAGGCCGACCGTCATGGCGTCCACCGCCGCCTTGGTCGCCGCGTAGTGGACGTACTCGTCCGGGCTGCCCAGGGTGGCCGCGGCCGAGGAGACGTTGACGATCGCCCCCGACCCCCGACTCCCCATGTCCCGCGCCGCCCGGCGGCAGCACAGCAGGTAGCCGAGCACGTTGACGTCGACCACCCGCTTGAGGACCGAGGTGTCGGCGTCGGCGAACCGGCCCAGCGGCCCGGTCACCGCGGCGTTGTTGACCAGGCCGGTCACCGGCCCCAGCGCCTCCGCGGTGTCGAACAGCCGGTCGACGTCGGCCTCGACGGAGGTGTCCATGCGCACCGCCGTGCACCGGGCCCCGGCCGCGCGCACCTGCTCGGCGGTCCGCTCCGCGGCACCGGTGTCCGAGGCGTAGCCGAACACGATGTCGTGCCCGTCGCCGGCCAGCCGCACACAGGTCGCGGCACCGATGCCCCGGCCGCCGCCGGTGACCACGGTGAGAGGTCGCGTCGTCATGGGTCCCCTTCCCCGGGGCGGGCGACGGGCCCCTCGCCCGGAGCCGGCGCCCCACCGGGATCCATGGTCCCACCAGCGGGTACGCACGATCGACGGAGGGGGCGACTAGGGTGCCGCCATGAACTCCGACACCCCCCGGGGCCCCGCGGGCCTGGCCGGGACCCCCCTCACCTTCGACACCGCCGGCCACCGCCAGGTCCAGGAGAACGCCTGGGTCGACGCCACGGGCGACGCGGTCATCCTCGACTTCTTCGGCCTGGTCCCCGACCTGCCCGCCTCCCTGGAGGATCTCGACGACCTGCGCGCCCGGACCAGCGCCCACGTCGCGGGGGCGGGGATGGGCCTGGTCGAACTGGACACCGTCACCCTGGACGGCATGCCCGCCATCCGCCAGGTGGTCAAGGGCAGGGACCCCCGCCGGGAGACGGGGATGGCCTACATCGGCTCGTACACGATCCCGCGGGACCGGTGCAGCACGGTGGTCCGGGTGCAGTGCTTCGAGGGGCCGGTGACCGGCATCCGGGAGGCGTCCCTCTTCCCCGCGTTCCTCGACCGCCACCAGGGGGACGTGCAGGGGGCGATGGCCGCCTGGGCCCGGCACCCCTACGCCGAGGGCGTCACCGGCGGCACCCCGCGCAACCAGGCCGAGGACCCGGTGTGGGACGACCGCTTCCCGGACCACCCGCTCTCCCGCGCCCGCCGCCTGCTCGGCGTGCTCGCGCAGTCCCTGCGGGTCGACCCGGCCTTCCGCGACCTGCCCCCGTTCCGCCACACGCCCTGACCGCACGTACGTCGCCGCCGCACCGCTTCCTCCCGAGTGGCACCGCGCTCTGCGCGTCCCCCGGGCACACCGCCTTCACCGCACCGGTGAAAGCCCCGGACCGTCCTAGAGGGGTGGGTACGTGGTACTCGCGAGACGAGAGAGGTCGTCGGGGTGGGGAGAGCAGAACCGGTGGCGGCACCGGGCCCATGGCTGGTGGCGGCGGTGCTCCTGCTGCTGTCGGGGGCGGCGGTGTTCCTGCGTACGGTCGAGGCGGCCTGGTTAGCGCCACCCGACTGGTGGGCCGCGTTCGCCCTTCCGGCGGGAGCGGTCCTGGCGGCCCGGGGCACGGTGCTGCTCTGGCGGTCGCACGCCTGGCGCCGGCGGCTCCCCGCCCGGGAGGAGATCCATGTCTCCTGTGACACCGGGCCCGGCGGGCGCCTGCCGACGGTGGGGAGACGGACGGATCCGCTGACCTGGGGCGTGGCCCCCGCGGCGGCCGACGCCCGGGACGGGGCATCCCTGCCCCCCTACGTGCCGCGCGCCGCGGACATGCGGCTCCGCGCCGCCGTTCAGGCTCAGAAATTCGTCCTCTTGACGGGGGATTCGGCCGTGGGCAAGACCCGCAGCGCCCACGAGGCGGTCCGGCACCTGACCGACCACGTCCTGATCGCCCCGCGCCCGGGTGCGCGCGTGGCCCCCGCACTCCAGGCGGCGGCCGCCCACCCCCGGTGCGTGCTGTGGCTGGACGACCTGCACCGGTGGGCCTCCGACCCGCAGCTGACCGCGCAGAACGTCGGCAACCTCCTCGGCGGGCAGGGGCGGGGCACGCACCGCGTCGTGGTGGCGACCCTGCGGGACACCGAGAAGAAGAGGCTGCTCGACGGCGACGATGCCGAGCGGTGGCGGCTGCTCCTGCGTCGCGCGGTCGAGATCCGTGTGGACCGGGTGCTGACGGACGGCGAACGGAAGCGGGCGGAGCGGTTCCGTTCGGACGAGCGGATCGCGCACGCGCTGGACCGGCGCAGCGTGCACGGGTTCGCGCCGCTCCTGGCCCGCGCTCCGGAGCTGCTCGCCGAAGTGAAGGGCGCCGGGGATCCGTCCGAGGCGGGGGAGGCGGAAACCGCCGCACACGCCCTCTCCCCGGCCTCCCAGGGGGCGCTCCTGGTGGCCGCCGCGGTGACGGTCCGCCGCTGCGGAGCGGTGGGGCCGATTCCGCGGGCGCTGGTGGAACGGCTCCACGTCCGGCTGTCGGAAGAGGCGGGAAGCGGGGACAGGCGTCCGGAGACACCGGACCGGGCCTGGGAATGGGCCACGACGCCGCGGGCGGGAACGACGCGGCTGCTCACACCGGTCGGCGCGGACCATGTCGAGGTCTTCGACCACCTGGTGGACGAGGCCCTGAAGCGGGCCCTGCCGGGCGAGCGGATTCCGGACGCCCTGTTCGACGAGGTCCTGGAGGGGGTCTCGGCGGAGGACGCCATGGTGCTGGGGTGGGAGGCGCTCCGATTCGGGCGGGACGGGGCGGCGGTGGCCGGCATGCGCAGGTCGGTCCGGCTGAGGGCGGCGGAGCGGGGCCCCGACCATCCGGACACCCTGGAGACCCGGCACCGCCTGGCGCGGACCCTGATGACCATGGGCGAACCGGACGCCTCCCTGGCGGAGTACCGCGAAGTCGCGGCGGGATACCGGCGCCTGCGCGGAAAACACCATCCGGCGACCCTGCGGAGCCGGCACCAGCTGGCGTTCGCGTTGCTGTGGGCCGACCGGCTGGAGGAGGCGGAGGCGGAGCAGCGATCGGTGGCGCAGACCATGCTCTGGGTGCTGGGACCCCAGGCCCCGGAGATCGAGGAGGCACGACAGCGCCTGTCCGTACTCGAGCGCCGTATCCGCGAGACCCGGGAACTGAACGCCGAACTGGACTGGTGAGCACCTGCGGCTCCCCGACGGGCTTGCGGCACGTACACGGCACGGACCCCGGCGCACGTCCGAGAGAAGCGGAACGTCCAGGTGTTCGGGAGAACCGAGCCGCCTGGCCGTTCTCGCCATGGAGCGGATGACGGGAATCGAACCACTCCCCCCGCCAGCCCGCCGACCTGCGACGACCCGAGAACCCCCAGGCCGCGCCGCTGCCCGGTAGCCCCCGGTTCCCCTGTCGCACCGCACCCCGTGCGCCCTCACGGGTGCGCCAGGGCGGCGAAGTCCTCACGTCTCGTCCGGGAGCGCACGACCCCGGTTCCGGGCGGTCGGCCGGGCCACGACCGGACAGGAGGGCACAGGGATCCGGACAGGTGGCCGGGCTCCATGGCGTCACGAGAGGACTGCCGTGCGCATATCCCGGCTCACCCTCTGTCCCCACCGTTCGGCATAATGCGCCCGAAGACACGATGGAAATCGCTTATCGATGCGAGGTGCGCAGAAGAGGTGAACGGGTGAAGTCCGACCTGGTGGAACGGGGTTCCGGGGATGGGGAGGTGACCATTCGGGTCGCCCGTCCCGGGCCGAGTGGCGTGTTCCCCGCATGCCGGGCCCAGGGGCTCCCGGGGCTCGCCCAAGTAGAGCGGAGCGGATGGCTCAAGGACGGAGAGGCCCCCCTGAACAAGCGCCTGAACAGGACTTTCAGAAAGTTTCGCTCGGCGCCTTTGCTTCTCGGGACAATACTCGTCCGCGCACAACAGGAAATGGCCTGAATCGGCCACACCGATGGCGGCGAATCATCCGGAGGGTCGTACGCCGATCTGGGGAGTGGGGGTGCTGTGATCGTTCCCGTGAAGGACCCGGAAAATTACACCTATGAAGAGCTCGTTGCCATGTACTTGGAGCTCGGGTTCAGTCAAGAGGATTCTGAAATCTTCTCTTACATTCTCAAGAATGCCGTTCCCGAAGGTTTCGAGATAAACTAGCCCGAGCTGAAGGTGTGATCTCGGTCGAGCGAACCATGCCTGTCCGGCCGGACGTCGCCGCCTGCACTGCCGTTATGAGCGTCGGGCCGACCGCTTCCCGGCCTTCGTCGAGATCGCCTGCACGCTGATCTGCTACCGGACTCACCAAGTGAGATGAGCTCTTGAAGCCCTCGCCGTTGTGCGGGTTGATGGGTGTTCGCGGATCGGGGACCTCGGCCTGGAGGTGGTCGGCCCATTCGGCGGACGTGCTCAGGGGCAGTTCGCTCTTCTCGCGGAGGTTCGCGGTGCCGAAGAGGGGATCAGGTGCAGTTCCAGGTCGCGGTGGTAGTCGGTCCGGGTGCGCTCCTCGATCCCGGAGAGGGAGTCGATGTGCCAGCGGGCGTAGGCCGCGAGCAGGGCGGGTTCGGTGTCGGGTTCCGGGGTGGTCTTCACCCAGCCGCAGCCGGGGATCCAGCCCTCGGCCCAGTGGAGCCGGGTCGCCTCGACGTGGAGTTCGAAGGTGTGGGCGTCGGCGTGGGTGCCGCCGAGCGGCCATTCGTCTCGGTAACGGGTCCTGCCACCTGCGAGTTCGCGCTGGTCGATGGTCGCCATGGTGCAGGCCGTCGCTCGGGTGGCGGCCGGATCAAAGCGAATCCGCTGAAGGTCTCCGGAGATCTTCCATGCCGTGCACCGAAGGGGGCGCGCGTTCGAGGGTGAGTGACGGGAGCGGGGCGCGTCAGCCGGACCGGACGTCGGGCCGTGTGTCTCCGGCGCACCCCCAACGCGAAGACGGCCCCTGGGGTGCGAAGGATCTTCGCTGTCCAGGGGCCGTCTTTCGAACGGAGCGGATGACGGGAATCGAACCACCCAGTGTCAGCTCGCCGACCTGCACAGATACGAGAATCCGCAGGCCGTGCCGCTGCCCGTCACCCGGTTGCCCCTGGTTCCCCCGCGTTGCACCAGCCCCCGTCCACCCTCCGGGTGCACCACCTTCGCCACCCTGGTGCACCCTCACGGCTGCACCGGTCAACATCATCGTGGGTACTGGGGCACGATGAGCCACCGATTGCCGAAAACCATCGGCGTCCTGGGGCCGCCCCGCTCACTTCCTCGGGCGCTCGGCGGATCCAGGGGCTGGCCGGAAGTGGCCGTTACCACGGTGATGTGCTTCCAGGGGACTGGATATCTTTGTTTCGACAATCAAGCGTATTGGTGCGGTTACTCCTGGCTCGTTGCGTTGTTCTCGCACCTCAACACAGGAAAGCAGGTGGGATCGTGTCCGGTGACGTTGCCGGTGTGAACACGGACGATGCTTATGCAGGCGGATCGGCGTCGGCCGAGGCCGCCGCACGGTTGAGAGACCTTCCCACGGACTTCGACGAAGCGATCACGGCCGCCAAGAACGCTGTGAGTCCTGCCCCCGGTATCACGGGGTGGGGTTCGTTCGGTGATGATCACATGCAGCACATGGTGGACGTCAAGGAGCACGCGAAGACCCTGGCTGAGAATATTCAGGCGGGATCTTACGAGGCGGCTGTGACGGATTTGCAGGCTGCGGAAGACTTCTCCATCTCCATCGATGGCCCGCAGATCTACTGACACTTTTAGAAACCTCATCCCTTTGGAGCATCCCGTGTCAGCGCTGAGCTATACAGAATGTGATATAGATCGCAGTCGGGTCGCGGCGGCTAGATCAGATTTTGAAGAACTGCATGCCATGATCAGCGGTAGATCGGAAAGCTATAACACCATCACCCAACCAGTGGGGTTCGAGTTCTCCGATCTGATCGGTGAGGGGCTGCGGAAGGCGGCCGAGGACAATAGTTTTGCGTGGAGTAGTTCGATGATGGCGTGCACGCATGCCTACGGGGTACTCGACAAAATTAATGAAGACGTGAAATGGTACGAAGACAAGATCGAGGAGATCAAGGGGAAGCTCTCCACGGCCCTGGCCAACGCCTCCGAACCCGACAACCTGACTCTTGTCAACCAGATCATCGACTCTCACAATGCGGAAGCAGCGCAGGCATGGCGGGACCTGGAAGACCGGTGCGACGATTCCCAGGAGATCCTCAAGGGAGGCCCTACGCCGGAGAACATCCGCCTGCTCGCTGACGGTGGCCATCTCGGCGAGTACGGACTCATCGGCTACTACACCACTGGTGATCTGGACTACTTCCATGTCGATGAGGACCAGGCGGAGACGATCGCCACCCACATCCAAAACGCTGTTCTGCACGGCTACGACGGGAGCATAGAGGCTCTGGAGGACCATCCCGAGTACCTTGCCCTCATCGGCAACGTCGTTTCTCGGGCCCTGACCGCCCAGCAGAACGGCGACAGGATCATGGACGGTGAAATCGAGTTCCTGGAGACTCTTTTCGGAGATTTGAGTAACGTCGGAGGGGATGACCCGGGTTTCCTGGCTTTCATGGGGCAGGTGAACTCCAGCGAGCACATCAGCGACTCGCTTCGGGACGACATCAGCCGGAATCTCGCCAACTCCCTACTGGTGCTGTCCGATGAGAGCATCGGTGGTGGGGTCGGAAGGCTTCCGAAGGACGTCCAAGAAGCAGCCGATGGCCCTGAGTTCCCCTCCATCCTCAGCCTTGACTCGGAGGAGGCCATTGATGAGTACATGGATGTCTACCAGTCTTGGGGGAGCGACTTCTCCGCGCTGGCTGAATTCCTCTCGAACTCCGGTCCGGGTGTCCAGGGAGGAACGGAGTTCTCGACGACTCTTCTGGGGACCAGTGCCACGAATCTCCACTACACGGAGTTCTACGGCGGTGAGCCCACCGGAACCGCTTACCAGGACATCATCGAGGTCGCATCCCGGAATGAAGAGGCCAACTACATCATCCTCACCGGTGAAGACTTCGATGGAAACGAGTACCGTCACCACTCCAACCATGACCATCTGAAGCCGGAGGACGTACTCACCACCTTCTATTCCTACGAATGGGAGGACGACGGGGCTGCGGTCAGCGGGATCACTGATTGGATCGCAAGGAACAAGGACGAAGTGGTTGGAGAGATAACTCCGGAGATCCGTGGCAACGCCTTTGTGAGCCTGATGGAGATGTTGGAGGATGAGGATTTCCGTGACGAACTCTTCGGTACGGACCGGACCGTGAAGGATGATGAGGGACGGGAATGGCTCGATGTTTCCGTGGGGCACCTCAATGGTGAGCTTGCCAACGGATTCGGGGACATTTTTCTCGCCTACATGGAGGAGTTCTCCGAAACCGATGGTGTCGGGGAGGAGGAGGCGTTCGAAACCCGGTGGAGTCCGGAGTTGGGAACAGTGGAACTCTCACCGGAAAGCCGCCTGGCCTTCACTCAACTCATCGTCGGCGATCCCGATGCCGCTGCGCGTATATACGAGGCGGTCCTCCTCAACACAGGGCATGCCATGGAGGAGTTTGCTTCGAACGACGGACCTCGTGACCAAGTTCCCGTCTCGCTGGCCGGCAGCCTTCAAGGACTGGTGGAGGAGGCCCTGGCCAACGAGAGCATCACTCGTGGGGACCAGCACGGTGAGGCTGCGGATTATCGGAATGCGGTGAACGGGGCGACGGTCGACCTCCTCGGTGGGGCTGCGTCGGACCTTCAGGTCCCCGGTTTCGTCGTTGAGATGGCGAAGTTCGCCGCCAAGGAGGCACTGGCGATACCTCAGCATGAAGCGGGCCAGAATGTCGCCACCCCCGGGGCATGGGCTACGAATGAGAGGATGCAGGGCTTTGCGCTTTCCGCGCTGGCCCAAGGCGACCCTGAGATCATGGACAGGCTTTCAGAGGTCGGTATAGCGGTTGAAGACGGGAACGGGGTCCTATATGTGCCTGTTGAGCACCAGGACTGGGATATCCGGAGATCCTCCGGTGTCCTAGCCACCGAGTTCGATCGCATCGACGAACTCGATTGGGTGGATGGAGAAGGAAGCACGGCGAATGCCGTGTACAACTTCCTGAACACGTTCGGTACGAACAGCTCGAAATGGGAAGATGTCTCGATTCGCTGAATCTGTGCTCAGCCCCGGCGGGATCTCTGGAAGGAACCTCCTCATGAGGCGAAGAAGGGTCATCGCCACGGTCATGCTGGGTGCCGTCGCACTGGCGGCCTGCTCTCCAGGCGGGGCATCCGATTCGACCGGGGCGTCCGACGGGTCCGGGCCCCGCGAAGCGGTCCAGGACCTGGAACGTCCACCATCCGTCAGCGAGGCCGCGTGGGCCTGGGAAGCTCCTGAAGGGGTCGGAGCCCTAGGCGGTTTGTTCCCGGTCCCCGGCGGTGTGGCCGCTGTCGT
The DNA here is from genome assembly GCF_042797335.1 of Nocardiopsis sp. NPDC057823. Taxonomy (NCBI): domain Bacteria; kingdom Bacillati; phylum Actinomycetota; class Actinomycetes; order Streptosporangiales; family Nocardiopsidaceae; genus Nocardiopsis; species Nocardiopsis sp. NPDC057823. Next base: position 390,569 of record NZ_JBHVLR010000005.1, read on the forward strand.
GGACGACGGTGTCGTCGCGCTGTCCGGGGAGAACGGGGGGGTGATGTGGGAGCACCGCTTCCCTGGCACTCGGGCATTCGGTGCGGTGTCGGGAGAGAACCGGTACTTCACACTCCAACTCATGGACGCCGAAGATGATGAGGCCCGGCCGCGGATGCTGGTGATCGACGCCTCCACGGGGGAACCCGTGCACGACTACCGGTTGGAAGACGAGGAGTCCTCCGACCACGTCGTCCGAGGATGGCTGGCCAACGTCACCGACGAATACTGGATCACTGTCGAAGGCGAGCAGGAGTTGGTTGCTCATCGGCTCGGGACGGATGAGACGGCATGGTCGGTTCCGGACGTGGCAGCCTGCAGCGGAATCGGCTCCGTGGACCGGGCCGTCGTGACGGATGGGGCCTTGGTGGTCGCCTTCACCTGTTACGAGCAGCCAGAGGGTGAGCCCTCAGTAGAGATGACCGAGGGGCAGGAGTTCGTTTCGGGGTACTCGGGGTTCGATCCGGCCACAGGAGAAGAACTCTGGCGGACCGAGGCAACGGCGGGAATGTTCCCTGCCGACGCTCACGAGCGGACGTTGACCGTTCATCCCAGCGGTGTGGTCACCGCCCACCATCCTTATGACCAAGTCGGCCACGTCATCGACCAGGCCACGGGCGAAGTGGTGACAGTGGACGAAGGTGACGTCGTCTGGATCGAGGAGGACGGTTCCTCGCGCGGAGTGTGGACCGATCGCACCCACGCCTATCGGATCGAAGGGCTGAACGGGGAAGAACAGCGGCGTCTGGGCGCTGATGACGTCGGTATCGCCGAGTCGTTCGCCAATGCCCTGAAGGGGGACGGCACGCCCGTAGCGCTTGAGGATGGAGTGCTCTTCTTGGCAGATCTGGTACCACGTGGTGAGAACGAGGCGGAGGCCGCGGTGTTCCAAGGTTTCGACGGGACCGTCCCGATCACGTTCGCCTCGGTCCGGGAGACCAACCTGGAGGTCGATGACGCCGTTCTCGCCCCGGGTGCCGTGGCCGTCTCCTACATCAGCCATTCAGGTCAGGGTGCCGTCATAGGTCTGCATTGAGACAACCCCCGCCCGTAGGAGACGGCGCCTCGGGCGGGGCCGTGCACGGCTCTCACGCTGGTTCCAGAGCCTTACCGTGCGGTGTCACCTTGGAGGGGCATCTCTCCGGGGTTCAAGTGTCTTTGAGAGGCTTCACTGGGGTTGTCGAAGCCTGCGTCTTGTTCGCCCTCCGTGGTTCACCGAGAGAACGACCGGGCCCCTCGACCCGCGGGGGAAAGCGGAACGGCCAGGTGTTCGGTTCTCACCGAGCCACCTGGCCGTTCTTGTTCTGGAGCGGATGACGGGAATCGAACCCGCGCTATCAGCTTGGGAAGCTGAAGTTCTGCCATTGAACTACATCCGCGTGTGCCCGCCGCCTCAACGGCCGGTCAACCGTTGCCATCCTAGCCCATTCCCGGGGTCCGACGGCAAGTCGGCGCCGGGATCCCGTGTCGGGCGCCCCTGTTCGGCCGGTGTTCCCCCTGGTGCTTCCGCCAGGCGGTAGGTTCGGAGCGTGTTGCTCTCCGATCGCGATATCAGGTCCGAAATCGATTCCGGGCGGGTCCGGATCGACCCCTTCGACCCCGGCCTGGTCCAGCCGTCCAGCATCGACGTGCGCCTGGACCGGTTCTTCCGGGTCTTCGAGAACCACAGGTACCCGCACATCGACCCCTCCGTCGAGCAGCCGGACCTGACCCGGTTGGTGGAGACCGACCCCGACGAGGCCTTCATCCTCCACCCCGGGGAGTTCGTGCTGGCGTCCACCTACGAGGTGGTGACGCTGCCCGACGACATCGCCAGCCGGCTGGAGGGCAAGAGCTCGCTCGGGCGGCTGGGGCTGCTGACCCACTCCACAGCCGGGTTCATCGACCCGGGCTTCTCCGGGCACGTGACCCTGGAGCTGTCCAACGTCGCGACGCTGCCGATCAAGCTGTACCCCGGTATGAAGATCGGCCAGCTGTGCATGTTCCGGCTGACCTCGCCGGCCGAGCGCCCCTACGGCTCCGCGGAGTACGGCTCGCGCTACCAGGGGCAGCGGGGCCCGACGCCGTCGCGTTCGCACCTGAAGTTCACCCGTACGCGCATCGAGTCCTGACCCGGTACCCCGGCTCTTGCGGGCCGGGGTCTGGCGCGTCCGGCGTCGTGACGGTAGGTTGCGGAGCTGGCACATACCGTCGTATGGCGCTCCTGTCACGTATATGTGACCGGCATCACTTTAAGAACGTGCGTGGTATAGATCACATATCGCTGTCCTGCGACGATGCAAACCCCCGGCATGGTCGGCGGACCGTTTTTATGTCGTTTAAACATGTTATCTGCTGGTTACCAACCGTCTGATCTGTGGCTACGCATCTCGGTAACGTTGCCCCCCGACGTGAACCAGGTGCTGGTCCGAACCCCGCAAGGGGCGCGCACCGGGGGGCCCTGCGCGGACCGGCTGCCTGTCGAGTCCGCGGGCGGCGATCGGGGAAGCCGGTCTGCTCCGCGGCGGGACAGCCCCGTAGAGGAGACCGTGCCAGCAGTACGCGCAGACCACTTGTACAAGGTGTTCGGTAGACAGGCCGGAGCCGCCGTCGAGCGGCTCGCCGACGGCAGTCACCGCGACACCATCGCCGACCTCGACGTGACCGCCGCGGTCATCGACGTCTCCTTCGACGTCGAGCCGGGCGAGATCTTCGTCGTCATGGGCCTGTCCGGTTCGGGCAAGTCCACACTCATCCGCATGCTCAACGGCCTGCTGGAGCCCACCTCGGGATCGGTGGAGGTCGACGGCGTCGACATCACGGCCCTGGGCAAGAAGGAGCTCCTGAAGCTGCGCGGCCAGAAGATCAGCATGGTCTTCCAGCACTTCGCCCTGCTGCCGCACCGGACGGTGCTGGAGAACGCCGCCTACGGCCTGGAGCTGCGCGGCGAGCCCCGCGCCGAGCGGGCCGCCCGCGCCGCCGAGACCCTGGAACTGGTCGGCCTGGCCGGCTGGGAGGACAAGTTCCCGCACCAGCTCTCGGGCGGCATGCAGCAGCGCGTGGGCCTGGCCCGCGCCCTGGCGGCGGACACCGACATCATCCTGATGGACGAGGCGTTCAGCGCCCTCGACCCGCTGATCCGGCGGGACATGCAGACCCAGCTCCTGGAACTCCAGGAATCCCTGGGCAAGACCATCATCTTCATCACCCACGACCTCAACGAGGCCATGCGCCTGGGCGACCGCATCTGCGTGCTCCGGGACGGCCGGGTCGCCCAGATCGGCACCGCGCAGGAGATCCTCAACGAGCCCGCCAACGACTACGTCGAGCGGTTCACCGAGGACGTCGACCGCACCCGCGTGCTGACCGCCGCCTCGGCCCTGGACACCGGGGCCACCGCGGGCGCGGGCGCGCCGACGGTCGCGGCCGACACCCCGATCGCCGACCTGTACACCGACATGGCCGAATCCGAACTCGTCCGCGTGGTCGACGAGGACGGCAGCGTGCTGGGCACCGCCTCACGCACGTCCGTGCTCGCCGCCCTCGCGTCGGGGAGGGAGCGGTCGTGACCCCCGTCGACTTCCCGCCCGCCCTGCCCATCGGTGAGGGGTTCGAGGCGTTCAACAACTGGCTCAAGGCCCACTTCGGCCCGGCCTTCGACGCCATCGGCGAGTTCATCCGCTGGGCCGTGTCCGTCCTGTCGGGCTTCTTCTCCGACCCGGCGGCCGCCCAGATCACGTTCATCGCCGCGGTGATCATCGCGGTCCCGCTGCTGCGCTCGCACCGCGGCCCGCTGGCGGTGACCGTCGGCGCCGTCTCGGTGCTCTACATCCTCCAGGCGTGGACCGGCCTGGTGGACACGGTCGTCAACAGCCTGCCGCCCTTCCTGTTCCTGTGGGCGATGAACCTGTTCGACCAGTACGTCGACTCCTACTTCATCGTCTCGCTGCTGTTCCTGGCGGCGGTCACGGTGATGGGGGCGCTGAACGCGGCCTCGCGCAAGCGGACCGCGATCGTGGCCGGCGGCTGGCTGGCCGTGGTCCTCCTGGGCTGGCTGCTGCTGCCCATGCTCGTCACCGAGCCCAAGTCCCTGCTGATGATCCTCCTGCTGAGCCTGCTCGCCTACTCGGTGGCGGGCTGGAGGATGGGCGTGTTCGCGCTGGTCGCGCTGTCCCTGGTGGCCTCGGTCGGCCAGTGGGACAACGCGATGGACACCCTGGGCCTGGTCCTGGTGGCCAGCGCCATCGCGGTGGCCATCGCCATCCCGATCGGCGTCCTGGCCGCCTACAACGACCTGGTCAGCAAGATCGTCAAGCCGGTCCTGGACCTGATGCAGACGCTGCCCGCGTTCGTGTACCTGATCCCGGCGATCTTCTTCTTCTCCATCGGCGCGGTCCCCGGCGTGGTCGCGACCATCGTGTTCGCGATGCCCCCGGGCGTGCGCCTCACGGAGCTGGGCATCCGCCAGATCGACAGGGAGCTGGTGGAGGCGGGCGAGGCGTTCGGCGCCCCGGGCCGCAAGATCCTCACCGGCATCCAGCTGCCCCTGGCCCTGCCGACCATCATGGCCGGCGTCAACCAGGTCATCATGCTGGGCCTGTCCATGGTCGTCATCGCGGGCATGGTCGGCGCCGGCGGCCTGGGCAGCCAGGTCTACCAGGGCATCAGCCGCAACGACGGCGCGCTCGGCTTCGAGGCCGGTATCGCCGTCGTCGTCCTCGCCATCTTCCTGGACCGCCTCACCGCGGCGGTCACCCGCAAGAGCCCGCAGGGGCGCGCCGCCGTCTCCTCGGCCTGAGCGCACCCCGACCCGGTGGGCCGGTCGCACACGGCCCGCCGGTTCCTCCGATCCCCTAGGGAAGGAACCCCACGATGTACACCCGAAAGCGCACCGCCGCGCTGTCCGCCGCCGGCATGAGCGCGGCCCTGCTCCTCACCGCCTGCGGCAACAGCGGGGGACAGGACCTGACCGGGCCCGGCGAGGGCGAGGGCGGCGGCGACGCCCAGGAGGTCAACATCGCCCTGATCGCCTGGGAGGAGGCGATCGCCACCACCGCCATGTGGCAGGTCATCCTGGAGGAGAAGGGCTACGACGTCACGGTCACCGACGTGGACGTCGCCCCGATGTACCAGGGCGCCGCCAACGGCGACGTGGACCTGTTCCTGGACACCTGGCTGCCGGTCACCCACGCCGACTACTGGAACGACTACGGCGACGACCTCGAGGACCTCGGCACCTGGTACGACAACGCCAAGCTGACCATCACCGTCCCCGCCTACATGGAGGACGTGAACAGCATCGAGGACCTGGCCGACCACGCCGACGAGCTCGGGGGCCGCATCGTCGGCATCGAGTCGGGCGCCGGCCTGACCCGGGTCACCAAGGAGGAGGCGATGCCGGGCTACGGCCTGGACGCCGACTTCGAGCTGGTCGAGTCCTCCACCGCCGCGATGCTGGCGGAGCTGGACTCGGCGATCGCCGAGGAGGAGCCGATCGCCGTCACCCTCTGGCGTCCGCACCCGGCCTACGCCAAGCACGACCTGAAGGACCTCGAGGACCCCGAGGGCCTGATGGGCGACGCCGAGGAGATCCACGCGGTGGGCCGCAGCGGCTTCACCGAGGACTACCCGGAGCTCGCCGAGTGGCTGCAGGGCTGGGAGATGACCGACGAGGAGCTGGCCTCCCTGGAGGTGCTGACCCTGGAGGAGCACAAGGACGACCCGCAGGCCGGCGCCCGCGCCTGGCTGGCGGACAACCCTGAGTTCCTGGAGCGCACCCTGGGCGACGCGGCCGAGGGCCTGGAGTTCTAGGGCCTGCGCCGCACCCGGTGACAGGGAAGGGCCCCTCCCGTGCGGGAGGGGCCCTTCGGCATGCGGGACCGGGTCAGGGGGCGTAGTAGCCGCCCTGGGCCCCGGGCTGGCGCCACTGGTCGATCTGGCGCCGCTTCTCCCGCTTGGGGAGGACGTACGCGGCGATCAGGCCGCCGAGGAAGCCGAACAGATGCGCCTGCCACGAGACCCCGGGGTACTGCGGGAGCACGCCCCAGATCATCGTGCCGTAGAAGAGGACGACGCAGATCATGATGACGATGTCGACGGTCTTGCGCTCGATGATGCCGCGCAGGACGGTGTAGCCGAAGTAGCCGAAGACCAGTCCGCTGGCGCCGACGGTGATGGTGGTGGGGGCGCTGAAGAGCCAGATCCCCACGCCGCTGACGACCGTGACGATCAGGGTGGTCAGCAGGAACCGGGACAGCCCGCTGAAGGCGACGAGCGAGCCCAGCACGAGGAAGGGCAGCGAGTTGCCGACGAGGTGCTGGATGTTGCCGTGCATGAACGGAGCCGTGAGGACGGTCCAGGGAGCCCCGGTGTCCCAGGAGCGCAGGCCGAACTGGTAGTCGAGGGTTCCGAACATGAAGAAGTCGAGGATCTCGAAGACCCACATGGCCGCGAGCATCCCCGCTACGGTCAGGATGGCGGTGATTCTGGACTGCGTCACGGAACCGAGGGTAGATGACCCGGGCTTGCAACGGTATGTCCGTGGTGGGTGTGGTGCGAATTGGACTGATGTGGCCTGAGACGTCCGACTGCGTACCGTTGTGTGCACGGGTTTCGGACAGACCGTTACTCGTCCGGCCGGGACGTCGACCGGGACCCGGACCGCAAGGGCCGGCACCCTGCCCGCAGGCCCGGCCGGGTCCGGCGGGGGAGCGGCGGCGGAGTCGTCAGGAGGTCAGCGAGCGCTTGCGCGGCGGGATGCCCGCCACCGCCATGAACGCCTCGACCTTGGCCGGACTGGTGATCCCGGTCAGGGGCAGGTAGGCGCGGGAGGTGCGGCGGCTCTGCAGAGAGGGGAACCGCTTGGGGCGGCCCGCGGTGTCGCACAGGCCCAGGGAGCGCACGCCGCCGGGCAGCAGGTGGTAGGAGCCGATGTCCCCGAAGGGCACGCTGACCTCGTACTTGCCGCGCCGGTAGCGGAACTCCCCGTCCGAGACCTCCAGTACGGGGGCCTTGACGAAGAGGTGGCCGTGGGCCGCGAGCCCGCCGCCGATGAGGAGCAGCAGGACGCCGAGCGTGATGTTGGCCCAGTGGGAGGGGTCGACCGCGATGGCCACGACGCCCAGGGCCGCCAGCAGGTAGCCGCCCCACAGCTCCGCGTGCTTGCGGCCCGAGGGACAGACGAGGCGCACTGTTTCGGACACGGCAGGGGCCTTCCTCGCTGCGGTCTGGGGTGGGCGGTGATCGCCGCCGCTGTCGACTTTATCGGCTCCGCGGGGGTGCCCATGGTGGTTTCGGACACCGGAACGACGGGCTTTCCAGGGAGACGCACGCGACCTGCGGCCGGACGGGCGGGGGCGCCGCCCGGGACGGCGGGGCGGCGGCGGGGCACGGCCGCCGACGCGCGAACGGATCTTTCCAACATCATGTCATCCCATGTTTATATGATCCGCTCGGCCTCCGTCGACGCCGATGGTCGGGCGGATCTTTTCGCCTTGATGAATCGTCTGTGCTCGTATGTCCGTTTTTAATTCGGTAATCGAATAGGAGCTTTGGGTAGTCAAACATCGTTTACTTTTAAGTAAACATTGTTGACTACAATGGTTTTGCCACTTCCTATTTCTGGTGCGACCGAATCACCGGTACTGAGTACCTGCTCTGGGTGTCCCCCTGGCCTGCGGGAACGCGGGATCCGCCGTTGTGTTACGGGCGCGTTGTCGTGTGATGTCGACGTCCGGGGTCGATGGGCGCGAACCGGTTGCGGATGGATCACGAATCCGGCATTGGGGCTATACAGACATTTCACTCGATGGTCTTCTGAACGACTAATCGCCTAAGTTCGGTGGGGACTGTGCGAACCACTCGATCCCCCACTGAAGGTTCGTATTAGTGATCAAGGGTGTGACTGATGCAGATTCGTAGGAAAATGCTGGGGGCCACGGCCATCGGCGTTTCGGCCGTGCTCGCGGTGAGCGCCTGTTCCCCACCTCAGGAGGAGGGCGGCGCCGCGGGTGAGAACTCGGTCACCTGGATCGTCAACCAGCCCGCGGGCGGCTGGAACCACAACGCCCCCGAGGGCGGCTCGGTCTACCTGATCCAGATGGTCCACGGGATCCTCCCGCCCACCGGTCTCTGGACCCCCGAGGGCGAGTGGGAGTGGAACACCGACCTCATCGTCAACACCCCCGAGCTGATCGAGGGCGACCAGCTCTCCTGGGAGTACCAGATCAACCCGGACGCGGTCTGGAGCGACGGCGAGCCGATCACCGCCGACGACTTCATCTGGACCTGGAAGATGAACAGCGGCGACGACGAGCTGTGCGCCGACGGCTGCAACTCCCGCGGCTCCACCCTCTCCTCCCTCATCGAGAGCGTCGAGGGCTCCGAGGACGGCAAGACCGTCACGGTGACCATGAAGGAGGGGACGCAGCACCCCGGTTGGTTCACCTTCGGCAGCGACGGGTTCTACCCGGCGCACATCGCCGAGGCCGAGGGCTTCGACCTCGACACCCCCGAGGGCATGCGGGAGTCGTCGGACTTCTTCAACGCCAACCCGGTCACCGTCTCGGGCGGCCCGTACATCTTCGAGGGCACCCCCGAGCTCGACGGCCGCGTCGTCAAGGTGGTCAACGAGGAGTACTACGGCGAGACCCCCGAGATCGACGAGATCATCCTCGAGGTCAACACCGAGGAGGGCAGCTGGGTCCCGGCGCTGACCAACGGCGAGGTCCAGGGCGGCTCCCCGGCCACCTGGTCCGACGACGTCATCACCCAGCTCGAGAGCGCTGAGAACGTCGAGTTCGAGATCGCGTCCGGCGGCAGCTGGGAGCACCTCGACCTCAACCTCGCCAGCGAGCCCCTGGACGACCTGGCCCTGCGCCAGGCGATCTTCACCGCGGTCGACGTCGCGAACATCGCCACCCGTACCTACGGCGAGAAGTTCCCGGACATCGAGCCGCGCACCAACCACGTCTTCTCCACTTCCAGCGAGTTCCACGAGGACGTCATCACCCCGACCGGCCAGGGCGCCGGCGACGCCGAGGCCGCGCTGGAGATCCTGGAGGAGGCCGGCTACGAGCTGAACGGCGAGACGCTGGAGCAGGACGGCGAGGCCGTGCGCCCGCTGCGTCTGCGCTACACCGCCGGCCACGTGGCCCGTGAGGTCATCGCCGAGCTGATCCAGGCCGACCTCGCCGAGATCGGCGTCACCGCCGAGATCGAGACCACCGACGACCTGGGCGGCACCCTCGCCGAGGGCGACTTCGACCTCATGCTCTACGGCTGGAGCACCACGCCGGAGTTCTACAGCTCCCCGCACCAGTACTGGTTCAGCGAGAGCGGCAGCAACTACGGCAAGTACGAGAACGAAGAGGTCGACGAGCTGGTCGAGAACGCGATGGACTCCGCCACCCCGGAGGAGTCCGCCGGGTTCGCCAACGAGGCCGCCGCCATCGTCGCCGAAGAGGCCTACGTGCTCCCGCTGGTGGACACCCCGGCCTACTTCTTCTACGACACCCAGTTCCTCGGGAACGTGACCGACAACCACAGCCAGTCGCGTCGGGCCATGTGGAACCAGCACGAGTGGACCGCGGTCGAGTAACGCTTTCTGACGGATCACTCCGCTCCGCCTAGTGCTCCGGGAGGAGCACCCCGCCCCCGCGGCGGCCCGGGCCCGCGCCCGGAGCCGCAGGGGCGGGGCAGGGGCCCTTCCGGTCGGCGCAACCGGCCGGAAGGGCCCCCTTCCCGGGCCGGGAGCGTTCATCGAAGGACCTTCCCATGCTCGTATACACCGCGCGTCGCCTCGCCGTGGCGATCCCAGTGCTCCTGGCGGCGTCGGTCCTGGTCTTCCTCATGGTGGACCTGAGCGGCGACCCGCTCGCGGATCTGCGCATGCAGCAACCTCCCCCCTCGGAACAGGTCATCGCCGACGCGGAGGCCCGCTACTACCTGGACCGGTCGATCCCGGAGCGGTACTGGCTCTGGATGACGGGGATCGGCGGCAACGGGGACATCGGCCTGCTCCAGGGGCAGTTCGGCCCCTCCGTCCGTGGTGTGGCGTTCGACATCGGCACCGAGCTGTCGGCGAGCATCGCCGTCACCCTGCGCCTCGTGACCGCCGCCGTGATCGCGGCCCTGGGCCTGGCCATCCTCTCCGGCGTGGTCAGCGCCATGCGCCAGTACTCCAAGCTCGACTACACCCTCACCTTCATCGGCTTCCTCGCCCTGGCCATGCCGACCTTCTGGCTGGGCGCGCTGATCAAGGAGGGCGGCCTGTGGTTCAACCAGACCACCGGCAGCAGCTTCTTCTTCACCATCGGGGCCAACTCGGCCCGGGTGAGCAACATGACCAACTGGGAGTACTTCCTCGACTCCGCGGGCCACCTCGTACTCCCCACCATCACCCTGATGCTCACCAGCTTCGCGTCGTGGAGCCGCTACCAGCGCACGTCGATGCTGGAGGTGCTCAACAGCGACTACGTCCGGCTGGCCCGGGCCAAGGGTGTGCCCAACCGTGTGGTGGTGCGCCGCCACGCCCTGCGCACCGCGCTCATCCCCCTGGTCACCGTGGCCACCATCGGCATCGTCGGCATCATCGAAGGTGTCGTCATCACCGAGACGATCTTCCAGTGGCGCGGACTCGGCTACTTCTTCATCGAGGCGGTCAAGGCACAGGACGCGTTCGCGGTCATGTCCTGGCTCATGTTGAGCGGCACGCTCGTGGTGGTCGCCAACCTCGTCGCCGACATCCTGTACGGCGTTCTCGACCCGAGGATCCGCTATGAGTGAAATGCAGAGCAGCGTCGCGATGAACGACGGCGGTCCGGGCACGCCGGCGAAGGCGCCGGCCAAGGGCGGGGACCGCACCCAGATCCAGCTCGTCTGGCGGAGGTTCCGGCGGCACCGCGCCGCCATGATCAGCCTGGTGCTCCTGGGGCTGATCGTCGCCTTCGCCTTCCTCGGGCCCCTGGTCTGGCCGTGGGGCTACACCGTGAACCCGGACATCCCCAGCAACGCGGGGCCGAGCCTGGAGCACCCCTTCGGCACCACCAAGCAGGGCACCGACGTGTTCGCGCAGACCATGCGCGGGGCCCAGCAGTCCCTCAAGGTCGCCCTGACCGTCGCGGTCGTCTCCACCGTCGTGGGCGCGACCTGGGGCGCCGTCGCGGGGTACTACCGCGGACGCACCGACGCGATCATGATGAGGATCGCCGACATCTTCCTCATCATCCCGCTCATCGTCGCGGTCGCCTCCATCAACGGCGCGGTCCGCGGCGGCACCACCTGGTACGCGGTGGCGCTCATCATGTGCCTGTTCTCGTGGGCGACCGTCGCCCGCGTGGTCCGCGGCGTGGTGCTCTCCCTGCGCGAGCAGGAGTTCATCGAGGCGGCGCGCGCGGCCGGGGCCCGGGCCTCCCGGATCATCTTCCGCCACCTGCTGCCCAACGCCGCGGGGCCGATCATCGTCGCCGCCACGCTGCTCATCGCGGTCGCGGTGCTGACGGAGGCGGGCCTGTCCTTCATCGGGTTCGGCATCCAGCCGCCCGACATCTCGCTCGGGAAGATGGTGGAGGGCGCGCGCACCGCCGCCTTCACCCGGCCCTGGCTGTTCTACCCGCCCGGCGTGCTGATCGTCCTCATCTGCCTGACGATCAACTTCATCGGTGACGGGCTGCGGGACGCCCTCGACCCACGACAGACGATGGTGCGGCGATGACCACGACGGACAACATCAACGACGGCGCCACCGCGACCGTCGACACGGACATCGTCCTGGACGTCCAGGACCTCAACGTCACCTTCTCCTCCGAGGACGGCCCCCTGCGGGCCGTGCGCGGGGTGTCCTACCGGGTGCGCCGGGGCGAGGCCCTGGGCATCGTCGGCGAGTCCGGCTCGGGCAAGTCGGTGACCTCCATGGCGATCATGGGCCTGCTGCCCAAGACCGCCGAGGTGTCCGGCTCGGCCCGGGTGCTCGGACAGGAGGTCATCGGCCTCAACGACGCCCAGATCAGCAAGGTGCGCGGAGAGAAGATCGCCATGATCTTCCAGGACCCGCTGACCTCGCTGAACCCGGTGTACACCATCGGGTACCAGATCGCCGAGGCGGTGCTCACCCATCGCAAGGTCACCAAGCAGCAGGCCAGGGAGCGTGCGGTCGAGCTGCTCGACAAGGTGGGCATCCCCCACCCGGAGCGGCGCGTCGACCAGTACCCCCACGAGCTCTCCGGCGGTATGCGCCAGCGCGTCGTCATCGCCATCGCGATGGCCAACGACCCGGACGTGATCATCGCCGACGAGCCCACCACCGCCCTGGACGTGACGGTCCAGGCACAGGTGCTGGAGGCCCTGGAGGCGGCGCGCAGGGAGACCGGCGCGGCCCTGGTGCTCATCACCCACGACCTCGGCGTGGTCGCCGGGCACGTGGACCGGGTGGCCGTGATGTACGCGGGCCGCCTGGTGGAGACCGGGACCGTCGAGGACGTCTTCTACCGGCCCCGGATGCCCTACGCGCTGGGGCTGCTGGGGTCGCTGCCGCGGATGGACGAGGCGCGCAGCGAGAAGCTCACGCCCATCCTGGGGACGCCGCCCTCGCTGCTCGACCTGCCGCAGGGCTGCGGGTTCGCCCCGCGCTGCCCGATGGCCCAGGACATCTGCCACGCGCAGGAGCCGGCCCTGGAGGCGGCCGTGGACGGGGACGACCCCGACCCGTTCCGCCGCCACGCCGCCGCCTGCCACTTCAGCGAACAGCTGGTGGACGCCCGGCCCGAGGACCTGTTCCGGGCCACCGCCCTGGACGCGGAGGCCCCCGCGGAACTCGTCGAGGCCGAGGGCGCCGAAGCCGCCGGGACCGCCGGACCGGAGGAGCGGCCGGAGGCGGTGTCGTCCGAGGTGCTGCTGTCCGCGGTCGACCTGGTCAAGAACTTCCCGATCCGCTCCAAGGGCATCCTGCGGCGCAGGATCGGCGAGGTCCAGGCGGTCTCGGGGATCTCCCTCGAACTGCGCGAGCACGAGACCCTCGCGCTCGTCGGCGAGTCAGGCTGCGGCAAGTCCACCACGGCGCGCCTGCTGCTCCAGCTCATCCGGCAGACGTCGGGCGAGGTCACCTACATGGGGCAGCCCCTGCACTCGCTCAGCGAAGCCCAGATGAGGCCGCTGCGGCGAGACCTGCAGCTGGTGTTCCAGGACCCGTTCGCGTCCCTGGACCCGCGCATGACGGTCTCGGACATCATCGCCGAGCCCATGCAGATCCACGGCCGGGGCAAGGGCGCCAAGCAGCGGGTCAGGGAGCTGCTGGAACTGGTCGGGCTCAACCCCGAGCACGGCTCCCGCTACCCGCACGAGTTCTCCGGCGGCCAGCGGCAGCGCATCGGCATCGCCCGCGCGCTGTCGCTCAACCCGAAGGTGCTCATCCTGGACGAGCCCGTGTCGGCGCTGGACGTGTCGATCCAGGCCGGGGTGATCAACCTGCTGGAGGACCTCCAGGACGAGCTGGGCCTGTCGTACCTGTTCGTGTCGCACGACCTGTCGGTGGTCCGGCACATCTCCGACCGGGTGGCCGTGATGTACCTCGGCAAGATCGTGGAGACGGGGACGACGGAGCAGCTGTTCGACGCGCCGGCGCACCCGTACACCCAGGCGCTCATCTCGGCGATCCCGCTGCCGGACCCGGTCAAGGAGCGGACCCGCGAGCGGATCGTGGTCACGGGCGACGTGCCCAGCCCGGCCGACCCGCCCTCGGGGTGCCGGTTCCGGACGCGCTGCCCGAAGTTCGCCAACGAGCTGACCGACGAGCAGCGCAACCTGTGCGTCGAGGAGCCGCCCGGCCTGCTGGACCGGGGCACCGGGCACCGGGACGCCTGCCACTACTCACAGGTGGTGGAGCTGATCTGATCCCGCGCCACCGTTCCCGGGGCTGTTCGGGCCGGGAACGGCGGAGGCGGGGTCCGCGGCGGTGCCGGGGGCGACCCCCGGCACCGCCGTGCCGCGTTCGGGCAGGTATTCCTCTTCTGTCCACATGTGGACCGCTCTGGTGGGTAATCGAGAGCGTTGTCCGCTCCGGCCTGCGGCGGTACGGAAAAGGGGATTGTGCTCCCGGCGTGTGCGCGTGGCGACCCGCGGTGAGATTCGGCTAGGTTCGTGGTCTTCCGTCCGAGCCTTTGGAGATCCATGAGAGCCCCGACCCCCCTGGCCGGCCCCCGCCCCCGGTGGGCCGCAGCCGCGGCGGCCGCCCTGCTGCCGCTCGGCCTCCTCGCCGCCCCCGCACACGCCGAGCCGGTCGCGGAGACCGTGACCGACCTGCGAGCCGACCTCGACGAGATCCTGGCGGACCCCTCCGTCACCGACGCCGGAGTGGTCGTCCTCGACCCGGCGACGGGCGAGGAGCTGTACTCCCGCGACGCGGACACGCCCTACGTGCCCGCCTCCAACATGAAGCTGTTCACGGCCGCCGCCGCCCTGGAGGTCCTGGGGCCGGACCGCACCTTCGACACCGAGGTCGTCGTCCCCGCCGGGTACGGCCGGCCGCGCACGGTCGAGGACGTGTACCTGGTCGGCGGCGGCGACCCCACCCTGTCGGCCGCCGACATCGACGCGCTGGCCGCCGACGTGGCCGCCTCCGGGGTCAGGGTCGTCAAGGGGGACGTGGTCGCCGACGACACCTGGTTCGACGACGAGCGCCTGGTGGACGACTGGTGGCCCGAGGACGAGCCCTACGCCTACTCGGCGCAGATCTCCGCGCTCACCGTCGCCCACGGGGACCGGTTCGACACCGGCGTCACCGAGGTCACCGTCACCGCCGCCGCCCAGGGCGAGGCGCCCGCGGTGGACCTGGGCGCCGCCGAGGGCTACATGGAGCTGGACAACCGGGCCGTCACCGGCGCGCCCGGCAGCGGCAACACCCTGGTCGTGGACCGGCCGGTGGGCACCAACACCATCGTGGTGACCGGGTCGATCCCGCAGGGCGGCTCCCCGGTCGCCGTGCTGCGCACGGTGGACGAGCCCGCCGGGCTGGCCGGGCACCTGTTCGAGCAGGCGCTGGAGGAGCACGGCGTCAGGGTGCGCGGCGGGGTCGGGCAGGGCGAGGTCCCCGCCGACCTGGACACGCGCGTGGTCGCCGACCACACCTCCGCTGAGCTGTCCGAGATCCTGGTGCCGTTCATGAAGTTCAGCAACAACGGCCACGCCGAGATGCTGATCAAGGCCATCGGCCGCGAGACCGCGGGCGAGGGCACGTGGGAGGCCGGCCGGGCCGGTGTCGCCGAGGCCGTGGCCGGTCTGGGCGTGGACACCGAGGGCGTCGTGTTCCACGACGGCTCCGGGCTCTCGCGTACCGACCGGCTGACCGCGACCGCGGTCACGGAGCTGCTGACCGCCGCGCGCGGGGCCGACTGGTACCCCGTGTGGGAGGCGTCGCTGCCGGTCGCCGGGATCGCCGACCCCTTCGTCGGGGGCACGCTGCGCAACCGCATGGCGGGCACCGCGGCCCAGGGCGTGGTGAGCGCCAAGACCGGCACCATGAGCGGGGTCAGCGGCCTGTCCGGGTACGTGCCCGGCGCCGACGGCGGCGACGGCCTGGTCTTCTCCATCCTCAACAACGGGCACACCGGGCCGGCGCCCGTCGCCGTGCAGGACGCGATCGCGGTCCGGCTGGCCGAGCACCTGGGCCACGGGCCGGCGCTGCGGACGCAGGGCGCCCGGGTCCCGGAGGACGCGCCGGGCGCGGAGACCGGTGAGCTGGAGTGCTCCTGGGAGCTGACCTGCTGATCCGCCACCGATAGCGGGACGGGCCGGGGTTCGTGGGGAGCCCCGGCCCGTCGCGTGCCCGGCGTTGTCCACAGGTCCGGGACCGCCGGTGTCGCCCGCGCCCCGGACCTGGCACCCTGAGATCGGGAAAGGGCCGAAGGAGCCGTGACGGGCCTTCGCGCCGCAGCCCTCCCACCGACCGCCGCCGGAAAGCGAGCCCCCGTCCGTGAACCTCGCCATGGTCTACGTGGGGGAGGGGATCCTCCAGATCTTCTCCCTGATCTTCTTCGTCCTGCTGCTCCTCGGAGTGGGCCTGCTGGCCAGCAGGATGATGGGGGTGCCCTTCAGCCTGCCCCGGCTGCTGCTGGCCGGGCTGGTCGGCCTGATCCTGGGGTCGGCCGTGGGGGCGCTGCTGTACTACGGCTCCCTGGAGCGGCTGTCGGCGGAGGCGCCCATCATCTCGCCCGGCCCGGAGTACGTCATGGTCACCATGGCCATGTCCGCCGTCGTGGCGATGCTCGCCTTCGTCGGGCTGGAGCTCGCCATCCCGCGCGGCACCCGGCCGCGCCCGCTGCAAACGGTCCTCGCGGTGGCCCACTGGTTCGGGCGGGTGCGCCGGTACCGGCAGATCACGTGGATCCTGGCCCGGCGCGGGCTGTGGGGCTACGTCACCGGCCGCCGCGAGGACGGCGAGGACACCTCCACCCAGCGGCGGCTGGCCCGGTCGCTGGCCCGCTCCATGGAGGAAGCCGGGGTGGTGTTCGTCAAGCTCGGGCAGGTGCTGGCCACCCGGCGCGACCTGCTGCCACCGGTGTTCGTCGAGGAACTGGGGCGGCTGCACAGCGAGGTCGCCCCCATCCCGGCGGAGCGGATCCGGGAGGTGGTCGAGCGCGGGCTGGGCCGCCCCGTGGACGAGGTGTTCGCCGAGTTCTCCGCCGAGCCGCTGGCCGCGGCGTCCATCGCCCAGGCGCACACCGCACGGCTCGTCGACGGCGAGGAGGTGGTGGTCAAGGTGCAGCGGCCGGGGATCGCCCCGGTGGTCCAGCGCGACCTCGACATCATCCGGCGGCTGGCCGCCCGCTTCGACGAGTACACCGACTGGGGGCCGGCCATCGGGGTGGTGGACCTGGCGGAGGGGTTCGCCGAGGCGCTGCTGGAAGAGCTGGACTTCGAGGTGGAGGCGACCAACATCGCCGCCGTCGCCGAGGCCGCGCCGGACTCGCGGGTCCGCATCCCGCGGGTGTACGACGACTACACCGGCACGCGGATCCTGGTGATGGAGCGGCTGCACGGCGTCTCCGTGGGCGCCGTCGACCCCGCCGACGTGGACGGGGAGGGGATCGCCCGCGCCCTGCTGGACTGCCTGCTGGAGCAGGTGATGATCAGCGGCATCTTCCACGCCGACCCGCACCCCGGCAACATCCTGCTGCTCGACGACGGCGGGGTGGGGCTGCTCGACTACGGGTCGGTGGGGCGGCTGGACGGCCAGACCCGGGAGGCGCTGCGGCTCATGCTGGTGGCGCTGGACCGGCGCGACGCCGTACTGCTCACCGACACCCTGCTGGACGTGGTCACCGACCCGGACGGGGTGGACGGGGAGCGGCTGCGCCGGGCGCTGGGGCAGTTCATGGCCCGCCACCTGCAGGGCGGGATGACGGCGAGCATGCGGATGTTCACCGAGCTGCTGCTCATCGTCACGCGGTTCGGCCTCACCCTCCCGGCGGAGCTGGCCGCGGTGTTCCGCGCCCTGGCCACCCTGGAGGGCACCCTGGTGCACCTGTCGCCGGGGTTCGACACCGTCGCCGAGGCCAAGCGCTTCGCCGGGGAGCGCATGTCGGAGCAGCTGCGCGGAGAGGCGCTGCGCGATCTGGCGGTGGACGAGATCGTCGCGCTGCTGCCCACGCTGCGGCGGCTGCCGCGCAGGCTGGACCGGATCACCGACCAGCTGCACAAGGGCCGGTTCACGATCCAGGTGCGGCCCTTCGCCCACCCCGAGGACCGGCGGCTGCTGAGCGGACTCGCCCGCCAGGCGATCCTCACCGTCCTGGCCGTGGCCACGGGCATGATGTCGGTGGGGCTGTTCAACGTCACCGACGGCCCCCACGTGGAGTGGGCGGACATGACCGTCCGTGCCCAGCTGCTCAACGGCGCGGCCTGGCTGCTCCTGGCCGTCGCCGCCCTCATCGTGCTGCGCCTCCTGGTCGGCGTCGCCCGCGACGCCGCCCGCCACCGGCCATGACCGCCCCGCCGGGGCCGGACGGTGCGTCCGGCCCCGGCGGGGCGCCGACCGGGCGTGGAGAGCACCCGAGCCGGAGGCGGTGGCCGATGACTCCGCGGGATGCCCGTCCGGGGTAGGTGCCACTCGGCGGGGCGCCGTCGTCGGGCCCGGGGAGTGTCCGTGCCGGAGGCGGTGGCCGGTGCCGCCCGCGGCGGGGCCGTCCTACGGCCGGCCGGTGCCGTCCGCGGCGGGGCCGTCCTACGGCCGGCCGGTGCCCCCGGGCGCCGGACACGGCCGACCGGGGACACGGTCAGGGCTACCAGGAGCGGCGGCCGAGGTGGGCGAGGAGGCGGGTCTGCTCGTCGGCGTCGGCCGGCGGGGTGAGCTCGGTGCCGCAGACGCCCTCGGAGCGCAGGGAGTCGCCGAAGAACTCGGTCGCCCGGCGGGCCCAGCGCACGTCGTCGGGGTCGATGGCCTCGTCCAGGCCGGTGGCGCGGGCCAGGTCCCAGCGGTGCACGATCAGGTCGAAGCCGATGAACCGGTCCACGGCCTGGGCGAACGTCGTGCGGCCGAAGAACCCGTCGAACTCGGCCCCCGCCCGCTCGGGGTCGGTCAGGTCGGCCAGGACGACGGCACGGGCGGCGTCCCAGGCGGCGGCCGGGTCGTCGGCGGCCTTGGGGATGTCCCCCAACTCACGGCCGACCAGGCCCAGGAACATGCCCTGGGTGTCCACGACGTGCCCCACCACGTCCCGGGCCGTCCAGCCCTCGCAGGGGGAGGGCGACGCCCAGCGCTCCTCGGGGACCTGTGCCACCAGGTCGGCGAAGGCGTCGGACAGGCGGCTGTAGCGTGCGGCGATCTCGTTCACGGCGTGCTCCTTCTCGTGTTCGCCTCCGAGCATGGCGCACCGGCCCCACCCCGGTCTTGAAGGAACGCGACACCGCGCCCGGGGAGTGTCCGCGCCCCCGGGCACACTGGTGGCATGGACGTGCGACCCGTGGCAGAGGACGCGCGCGGCATCATCGACCCGGACCGCGGGCTCACCCGGTTCCGGCTGGACCGCGCGGCCCCCGCGCCCGGGCTGGCCCGCTTCGTGGACCGCCACTGGACCGCGTCGTGGGAGCTGCGGGAGCCGTACACCCAGCGGGTGCTGGCCCACCCGGTGGTGAACCTCGTGTTCACCGCGGGCACCGCGGTCGTGCACGGGCCCACCACACGGATCGGCCGGCGGTACCTCGACGGCCGCGGCTGGGCGCTGGGTGTGATGTTCCGCCCCGCGGGCTTTCGCCCCTTCACCGACCGGCCCCTGAGCGACCTGGTCGACCTCTCCCTTCCGGCGGGGGAGATCCTGCCCGGGGCCGCGGAGCTGGAGCGGGAGGCCCGCCGCCTCGATCCCGCCGACCCCGCCTCGGCGGTCCCGCTGACGGCCCTGGTGGAGGAGTTCCTGGCCGGCCTGGCACCCGCCGGGCGGCACCCGGCCGAGGACACCCGCGACATCGCCGAGCGGGTGGCCGCCGACCCGTCGGTCACCTCGGTCGCGGAGCTGGCCGAGCGCGAGGGCCTGGGCGTGCGGCGGCTGCAGCGCCGGTTCTCCGACCACCTGGGCCTGTCGCCCAAGACGGTGATCCGCCGGTACCGCTTCTACGAGGCGGCCGAGCGCGCCCGGCTGGGGGAGCGGCCCGACTGGGGGCGGCTGGCCGCGGATCTGGGGTTCAGCGACCAGTCCCACCTGACCCGGGAGTTCACCTCGGTCATCGGGGTCCCGCCGGGCCGCTACTCCGAGGCGACACGAGCCGCGCGATGATCCGGTGCACCTCCTCGACCCCGGGCGGCGGGTCCTCCAGGCAGCCGCGCAGGAACAGCCCGTCGACGGCGGCGGCCGCGGCCGCCCGGTCGACCGGGTCGTCCAGGTAGGGGGCGAGGAACGCGTCCACGGCCCGGCTCCAGCGCTCGGCCTCCGGGCGCAGCACGGGGCGGCGCGCCGCCATCAGGAACAGCTCGCACTCGGCCCGCAGGTGCTCGCGGTCCGGTGCGGCGACGAGCTCGGCCAGCCCGCGCGGGGCCGTCCGCGGATCCCGCGCCAGCTCCTCCAGCGCGGCGACGTAGGAGTCGTTGACCCGGGTGAGGGCCGCCAGCAGCAGGTCGTCGACCGAGGCGTAGTGGTACATGACGGCGCTGGGCGGCACGCCCGCCTCCGCCGCCACCCGCCGCTGGCTGACCGCGGCCACGCCCTCGCGCCCGACGACCCTCAGCACGGCGTCGACGAGCAGCCGCCTGCGCCGCTCGCCCTTGAGCCGGCGCCCGTCGGTGGGCGGGGCCGCGCCCGCGCCCCCGCTCAATGGCGGCCGCCCATCTCCAGGGCCATCACCCCGCCGATGATGAGCGCGATGCCGCCGATCTGGACCCAGGTGAGCGACTCGGAGAAGAGCACGACCCCGATGACCGCCACCAGGGCGATCCCCACCGCGGCCCAGACCCCGTAGGCGACGCCCAGGTCCATGCCCCGGCTGAGCGCCCGGCTCAGCATGTAGAAGGCCCCGACGTAGCCGACCACCACCACGATCGAGGGGACAAGGCGGGTGAAGCCCTCGGAGAGCTTGAGGGACGTGGTCGCGATCACCTCCGAGACGATCGCTCCGGCCAACCACAGCCACGGCATCGGGCCTCCTGAAAACCTGAGCAAGTGCTCAGGATTCTAGGCGGCGGACCCCCGCGTGTACAGGGTGGTTTACGGGTGGCCCTAATCTCGTATCGGACGGCTTCGGTCCGGTACCCCCAGGGTGTATCGTCGTCGGTTCCGGCCCCTCATCCCCCTGTCGGATAACCGTCCCGTACCGATGTGTGGGATTTCAGAACCTTTTCCGCACATGCGCGTCTTAGGTGGCGTAGACACATGGCGTTCGAGGTGAAACATGGAGGTCCAGACGTGACGGGCAGGACCCACCCGTCGGCGTTCAGCCGATTCGGCATCGGTCTGGCGGTGCTCGCGCTCGCGGCGACCGCCTGTACTTCCGGTGGCGCCGAGACGCAGAGCAACAGCACCGACCCGGCCGCCGACGCGGAGCCCGCGACCCTCGCCATCGCCCCCGAGGACGGTGCCGAGACGGTCGCGCCCAACACCCCCATCACGGTGACCGCCGAGAACGGCACGATCTCCGAGGTCAAGGTCGACCAGGTGGTGCCGGACGAGGCCGCCGCCGAGGGCGGGGAGGAGGAAGACCCCTCCCTGTACGAGATGACCGGCACCCTCAACGGTGACGGCACCGAGTGGATCAGCGACTGGAACCTGCGCCCGGGCGCCACGGTCACGGTCACGGCCACCGCCGAGAACGAGGCCGGCGAGAGCACCGAGCTGGTCCAGGAGTTCACCACCGAGGCGGCCGTCCCCGGTCAGCGCCTGGAGCTGGACCCCTACGGCACCTACCCGGCGAACGGCCAGACCGTGGGCGTCGGCATGCCGATCGTCCTGGCCTTCGACCTGCCGGTCACCAACAAGGCCCAGGTCGAGAACTCCATCAGGATCACCTCCGAGCAGGGTGTCGCCGGGTCGTGGCGCTGGCTCGACGACAAGCGGGTCGCCTTCCGCCCCGAGGAGCACTGGGACCCGTACCAGCAGGTCTCCGTCGAGGCGCACCTGGCCGGGGTCGAGGCCTCCGAGGGCGTCTACGGCGTCCGCAACACCAAGATCGACTTCGAGATCGGCCGCGAGCTGATCGTCACCATGAACGTGCCCGACCACGAGGCCGTCGTGACGGTCGACGGCGAGCACGAGCGCACCATCCCGGTGAGCAACGGCAAGGCCAGCCGCAACTTCGACACCACCAGCAGCGGCATCCACGTGCTCATGGAGCGCTACGAGCACCTGACCATGGACTCCAGCACCGTGGGCATCCCCGAGGGCAGCCCGGGCTCCTACAAGGTCGACGTCCAGTACGCGGTGCGGACCTCCACCAGCGGCGAGTTCTTCCACGAGGCGTCCTACAACGGCAACATCGGCAGCGCGAACACCTCCAACGGGTGCACGAACATGCGGATGGACGACGCCAGGTGGTTCTTCGACAACACCCTCATGGGCGACGTCGTGGAGACCACCGGGACCGAGCGCATCAAGGAGTGGAACAACGGCTGGGGCTTCTGGCAGCTGAGCTGGGAGGAGTGGCAGTCCGAGAGCGTCACCGGCGAGCCGTACGTCACCGACGGCTCCATCCCGCCGGGTTCCGTCCACGGCGAGCAGTAGGCCCCGCGGACTCCACCGCTTCGAACGCCCGGGGGCGCCGGGGACCGCACGGTCCCCGGCGCCCCCGTCGGTGT
>NZ_JBHVLR010000006.1:0-311264 GCF_042797335.1 Nocardiopsis sp. NPDC057823
CGTCCGGGCCACGGCCTCGTTGTCACCGGTCAACAGGATCGGGGTCAGACCCAGGGCGCGGAACTGCTCGACGGCCTGGGCGCTGGTGGGCTTGATCGCGTCGGACACGACCAGCACCGCGCGGGCGGCGCCGTCCCAGCCGACGGCGACGGCGGTCCCGCCCGCGGCCTCCGCGGCGGCCTTGGCGCTCGCCAGTTCGGCGGGCAGCTCCTGCGACCACTCGGCGAGCAGCGAGGTGCGGCCGACCAGGACGGCGTGGCCGTCGACGATGCCCTGCACGCCCTGTCCCTCGACGTTGGCGAAGTCCTCGACCTGACCGAGCCCACCGGTACGGGCGAGGGCGGCCTTGGCGATGGCCTGGGCGATGGGGTGCTCGGAGGCGTTCTCCAGCGCCCCGGCCAGCCGCAGCACCTCGTCCTCGCTCTGGCCGGGGGCGGTGAACACGTCGGTGAGCGTCATCCGGCCGGTGGTGACGGTGCCGGTCTTGTCCAGAACGATCGTGTCGATGCCGCGGGTGGTCTCCAGGACCTCCGGGCCCTTGATGAGGATGCCGAGCTGGGCGCCGCGCCCGGTGCCGACCAGCAGCGCGGTCGGGGTGGCCAGGCCCAGGGCGCAGGGGCAGGCGATGATGAGCACCGCGACCGCCGCGGTGAACGCCGCCGCCACCGATCCGCCGGTACCGATCCAGAAGCCGAGGGTCACGGCCGCCAGGGCGATGACGATGGGGACGAAGACGCCCGAGATCCGGTCGGCGAGGCGCTGGACCTCGGCCTTGCCGTTCTGCGCGTCCTCGACCAGGCGGGCCATCTGGGCGAGCTGTGTGTCGGATCCGACGCGGGAGGCGCGCACGACCAGGCGTCCGCCGGCGTTGACGGTGGCACCCACCACGGCGTCGCCGGGGCCGACCTCGACCGGCACGGACTCGCCGGTGAGCATGCTCATGTCGACGGCGGAGGTGCCCTCCTCCACGGTCCCGTCGGTGGCGACCTTCTCACCGGGCCGGACGATGAACAGGTCGCCCTCGGTCAGGTCGGCGGTGGGGATCCGCTGCTCGGCGCCGTCGCGCAGCACGGTGACGTCCTTGGCGCCGAGTTCGAGCAGGGCGCGCAGGGCGGCGCCGGCCCGGCGCTTGGACCGGGCCTCGAAGTAGCGTCCGGCCAGGATGAAGGTGGTGACCCCGGCGGCGACCTCCAGGTAGATGTTGGCGGAGCCGTCGGTGCGGGCGATGGTGAGCTCGAACGGGTGGGTCATGCCCGGCTCGCCCGCGGTGCCGAGGAACAGCGCGTACAGGGACCAGGCGAAGGCGGCGATCGTGCCCATGGACACCAGGGTGTCCATGGTGGCCGCGCCGAGCTTGAGGTTCTTCCAGGCGGCGATGTGGAAGGGCAGCGCGCCCCAGACGAGCACGGGCGCCGCGAGGACGAGCGAGGCCCACTGCCAGTAGGTGAACTGGAGCGCGGGGGCCATCGCCATCGCGATGACCGGCACCGACAGCAGGGCGCTGACGATGAGGCGGTCGCGCAGCGGGCGGGTCGGGTCCGCGGCCTCCGCCGCGCCGTCGTCATCGGCGGCGGCGTCGGCGGAGCGGGGCACCTCGGCGGTGTACCCGGCCTTCTCGACCTGGGCGATCAGCTCCTCGGCGGGCACCGGGTCACCGTCGAAGACCACGCGCGCCGTCTCGGTGGCGTAGTTGACGGTGGCGGTGACGCCGTCGAGCCGGTTGAGGCGCTTCTCGATGCGGCTCGCGCAGGAGGCGCAGGTCATGCCGCCGATCGCCAGCTCGATCCGCTCTCCGGACTCTCTGACGTCTCCGGTTCCGGTGTTCATCGTTGCTCCTTGAGGTCGTGGGGGTGCGCGGCAGGGGGGCGTCGTCACGGTCAGTGGGAGTGCGGCGCGTGGCTCTCCTGGTCCGTGTGCTCCTCCGCGGTGACGGTGCCGTCGGCGGTCACGGTGAACTCCGCGGTCCGCACCTCGCCGCCGTGCTTGAAGTCGAGGAAGAGCCGGTAGTCGCCGACGGAGGGCACCATGGCCTGGAAGGTGATCTCGGGCCCGGGCTCGGTCACACCGTCGCCGGGCTCGCCCTCCGGGTGGACGTGCAGGTAGGCGAGGTCGCCGGCGCGCAGCGCCACGAGGTGGCCGTAGGCGCCGAGGTAGGGCTCCAGGTCGGTGACCTTCTCGCCGTCGCGGGTGACGGTGAGGGTCAGCGGGTTGGTCCGCCCGGGGACGAGGTCGCCGTCGAGGGTGACGGTGTAGCCGTCCACCTCGGCGGTCCGCTCGGCGGCGGGGAGGTCCTGCGGCTCGTGGTCGCCGGGGACGGTGAGGTCCGCGCCGAGGGTGAGGCCGCTCCCGTGCTCCTGCGGGACGAAGTCGGCGAACATCCGGTAGGCCCCGGGGGTATCCACCTCCAGCGGGACGCTCCAGGTGCCGTCCTCGGCCATCTCCGGGTGCACGTGCCGGTATCCGCTCATGTCGCGGCCGACCACGATCAGGTGCATGCGCTTGTCGTGCGACTCCTCGAACCCGGTCACGGGCTCGCCGTCGGGGCCCAGGATGCGGAACGAGAGGGTCTCCTCCTCGCCCGCCCGGTCGGGGGTCCGGACCGGGGTGAGCGTGTAGCCGTCCTGGGAGATCTGGAGGCCGGAGGGGGTGGAGTGCGCGCCGTTCATGGAAGTCTCCTCATCGGTGGTGGTGCCGGTGCCGGTGGTGCCGTCGTGGCCGGTGTGCTCGCTCGCCTCGGTGGTGTCCGGGAGCAGGGGGCCCACCAGGCCGCCGGCCCCCATCGCTCCGGCGAAGGCCACGGCGAGGCCCAGTCCGTAGAGCCCGAGCTTGGTGGGGACGTTCATCGTCGGTCCTTTCCTTCCTCTGTGGCCGGATGCTTCGAGCGGTGTGCGCCGGAGCCCTCCGCTGGGGAGTTCGTCGGCGACAACTCAAGGAATACCATACCCCCCCAGGGTATACAAGTCCCCGGGACGGGGCCACTGTGACGTGTGTCCTCGAATCCGCGGACACGGCGGAGCCGGACGGCCCCTCCTCGGGCCGCCCGGCTCGCCGCGGGGACGGGTCAGACGCCCGTCCCGGCGGTCTCCCCCTCCTCGGACCGGGTCGCGGCCGCCCTCTGCGGGCGCATGAGGGCGAACCCGAGCACCGCACCCGCCACGGCCACCGCTCCGGCCCCGATGAACGCGGCCTGGAAGCCGTCGGTCAGCGCGGCCGGGTCGCCGAGCCGGTCGGCCCCCCACGCGGTGGCGACGGCGGTCATGGCCGCCAGGCCCAGGGCGGAACCGACCTGGTAGGTGGTGTTGACGATGCCCGAGGCCAGCCCCGCCTCCTCCGGGCGCGCCCCGCTGATGGAGGCGATCGTGGCCGGGATGAACACCAGCGACATGCCCAGGGCCGCGATCAGGGAGCCGGGCAGGACGTCGACGAGGTAGTCGCCCCCGGGGCGGGCCAGGGAGAGCAGGCCCAGGCCGGCGGCCAGGACCAGCAGGCCCGTCACGATCAGCGGCTTGAGGCCGAAGCGGCCGATGAGCCGGCCGGTGACGGTGGTCATGAGGAGCATCATCAGCAGCGTCATCGGCAGCAGGGCCGCGCCGCTGGGGAAGGCCCCGTACCCCAGGACCTGCTGGAGGTAGAGGTTGAGGAAGTACCACATCGGGATCCACGCGGCCCCCAGCAGGGTGATCGCCACGTTCCCGGCCAGCAGGCCGGGGGTGCGCCAGACGCCCAGGGGCATCAGCGGGGCGCGGACCAGGCGCTGGCTGACGACGAAGACCCCCAGGAGGACCGCTCCGCCGACGAGGCCGAGCAGCGTGGCCGCGGAGGTCCAGCCCTGTTCGGAGGCCTGGACGATGCCGAACACCGCCAGGGCCAGGCCGCCGGTGGCCGAGACGGCGCCCAGGAGGTCGACCGATCCGCCGCGTCCGCTCACCGCGGGCAGCAGGGCCGGGACGGCGGCCAGGGAGGCCAGTCCGATGGGGATGTAGAGGAGGAACAGCCACGGCCAGCTCAGCCATTCGGTGATGGCGCCGCCGAGGAAGACGCCGGCCGTGCCGCCCGCCGGGGCGGCCGCGCCGTAGAAGGCCAGCGCCTTGGTGCGCTCGCCGGTGTCGTGGGCGAAGATCATCATCAGCAGGGTCATCGCCGACGGCGCGATCAGCGCTCCGCCCGCGCCCTGGACCGCGCGGCCCAGGAGTTCGACCCAGGCAGTCTCGGCCGCGGCGGCCAGGACGGACCCGGCGATGAGGGTGACCCAGCCCGCGGTGAACACCCGGCGCGCGCCGAGCAGGTCGGACAGGCGTCCTCCCAGGAGCAGCAGACCGCCGAAGGCGATGACGTAGGCGTTGAAGACCCATTGCAGGGAGCTGGGGGAGAAGCCGAGGTCGCGCTGCATCTCGGGCAGGGCGACCCCGATGATCGAGGTGTCCATGATGACCATGAACTGCGCGCCGGCGAGCACCAGGAGTGCCCACCAGCGGCGGGGATCGGCTTGTGGCGTTGACATGCTGCTGTCTCCTGAACACGGTCCCGCCTCGCGGCGGACCATCGAGGGGTGGAGCTGGAGTGGTCGGGCGGGGCGGGACCGTGGGGGTTCCGTCAGACGCCCGCGAACCGGTAGCCGGCCTCGGTGACGGCCGCGCGGATCGCGTCGTCGTCGAAGCCCGAGCCCTGGACGGCGACCGTGCCGGCGGCGAGGTCGACCGTCACGCCGGTGACGCCGGCGACGCCGCCGATCCCGGTGCTGACGGAGTTCGCGCAGTGTCCGCAGGTCATTCCCTCGACCTGGTAGACCCGCGCGTCCCCGGGGGTCTCGGCGGCGGTCGTCCCGGTCTCACAGGAACAGGTGGAGCACATGGGGTTCCTCCTCGTGTCGTGATACCCCCTTGGGGTATCTGGGGAACAGATTTAACATACTCCTGGGGGGTATGCAAGGGGGAGGGGTGCCCGCCGTCGCAGCCGGGGCGCGGCACGCCGCGCCCCGGCGGAGGGGTCAGCGCAGGTCGCGCCGCATCAGCACACGGGGGTGGCCGGCCAGGACCGAGGAGGTGTCGGCGGCGTGGACGAACCCGGCGCGCTCGAAGTTCCTCCGGAGTCCGGGGTAGGCCATCGTCAGGTCCACCCGGGCGTCGCCGTTGTCCAAGGGATAGGCCTCGACCACGGGTGCGCCGTGCGCCCGGGCGAACTCGACGGCCCCGGCGATCAGGGCGTGCGAGATCCCCTTCTTCCGGTGGCCCGGGCGCACGCGGACGCACCACAGCGACCACACGGGGAGGTCGTCGACGTGCGGGATTTTGCGGCTGCGGGCGAAGGAGGTGTCCGCGCGCGGCGCCACCGCGGCCCAGCCGACGGGTTCGTCGCCGTCGTAGGCGAGCACCCCCGGCGCCGGCTCGGCGCGGCACAGCCCGGCGACGTACTCGCCGCGGGCGGGGCCGCGCAGCTCCCTGTTGAGCGCGGACGGGAGCCGGTAACTGAGGCACCAGCACACGTCGGCGCCGGGTGATCTCGGTCCCACCAGGGCCCGCACGTCCTCGAACACCGAGGCGGGGCGAACGTCGACGGCCATGGCGCCAGCATGCCACGCCCGGCGCGGGGAACCGTCGCGCCCGTGCGCGGGAACCGCGCCCCGACATGAGAAAAGGCCCTGCGAACAGGGCCTTCGTTGTGTCCGAGGGGGGACTTGAACCCCCACAGCCTTAACGGCCACTAGCACCTCAAGCTAGCGCGTCTACCTATTCCGCCACCCGGACCGGTGGTATCGGGCGGCAGCGCCGCCTGACAGGTCAACAATAGCAAAGCTCCGGAGTGCCCCGAACCGCTTTTCGGGCCGGGGGTGATCATGACAGGGTCGGGGGCGACGAGCACAGTGACACGGTGGAACAGGAGCGTCCGATGACACGGGAATCCGAGGGCTTGAGCGCGGCCGAGGTCGAAGTCGTCGACCTGTGCCGGGAGCTCATCGCCTTCGACACCTCCAACTACGGCGACCACTCCGGGCCGGGCGAGCGCAAGGCGGCGGAGTACGTGGTGGGCAGGCTCGACGAGGTCGGGGTGGAGGCGACGGTCTACGAGAAGCACCCCGGACGCAGCAACGTGGTGGCGCGGATCGAGGGGGCGGACCCGAGCCGTCCCCCGCTGCTCGTCCACGGCCACCTGGACGTGGTGCCGGCCGCGGCGCAGGACTGGACGCACCACCCCTTCGCCGGGGAGATCGCGGACGGCTGCGTGTGGGGCCGCGGCGCGGTCGACATGAAGAACATGAACGCGATGGTCCTGGCGGTGCTGCGGCAGCGGCTGCGGGAGGGGCGGCGCCCGCCGCGCGACATCGTGCTGGCCTTCCTGGCCGACGAGGAGGCGGGCGGCACCTGGGGCGCCCAGTACCTGGTGGACGAGCACCCCGACCTCTTCGCCGACTGCGACGCCGCCATCAGCGAGGTCGGCGGCTTCTCCTTCACTGTGAGGGACGACCGGCGGCTCTACCTCATCGAGACCGCCGAGAAGGGCATCGCCTGGATGAAGCTGACCGCGCGCGGCACCGCCGGGCACGGTTCGATGGTCAACCGGGACAACGCGGTCACCGAGCTGGCGGCGGCGGTCGCCCGGCTGGGGGAGCACGCGTTCCCCGTGCACCTGACCCCCACGGTGCGCACGTTCCTGGAGGAGATCTGCGAGGAGTTCCGGATCCCCTTCGACGAGAACGACCTGGACGCGACGGTCGCGCGGCTGGGCCCGATCGCCCGGATGATCGGGGCGACCCTGCGCAACACCCTCAACCCGACGGTGCTCGGCGGCGGCTACAAGGCGAACGTCATCCCCGGCGAGGCGACCGCCCAGGTGGACGGGCGCTTCCTGCCCGGTACCGAGGACGACTACTTCGCCACGATCGACCGGCTGCTCGGCCCCAAGGTGAGCCGGGAGTTCATCCACCACCTGCCCGCGGTGGAGACCCCCTTCGAGGGCGGGCTGGTGAACGCCATGTCTGCGGCCCTGCTGGCGGAGGACCCCGGCGCCCGCGCCGTCCCCTACTGCCTGTCGGGCGGGACGGACGCCAAGAGCTTCTCCCGGCTGGGGGTGCGCAACTTCGGTTTCGCGCCGCTCAAGCTGCCCCCGGAGCTGGACTTCGCCGGCATGTTCCACGGCGTGGACGAGCGGGTGCCGATCGACGGGCTGCAGTTCGGGGTCCGGGTGCTGGACCGGTTCATCGAGATGAGCTGAACGGAAACCGGGACGAGCTGGAATCGGGATGACATGATCCGCCCCTACCTGCGGTGATTCGTCCCCGGGTCGCGCCGGGAACTTCTCGGCGCGGCCCCCTTGTTCGCGTGCGTCATCACAGAACGTGATGCTACGGTGTCTGTGAGTTCAACGATGTGGTGGCTCGGGCACGTCCGCCGTGCGCCCACCGCATCCGATCCGGGCGGCGCCGTCGCACGGGACCGTCCAGCAGTCAGGAAACGAGGGGGCATCCATGGTGCTCACGGGCCGGGAGTGGTCGGTGTCGACCGACCGTGCCGCCCGTGGCGACCGTGCCCTCTGCCGCCTGCTGCTCCTGTCCGGCATCATGGCCGTCGCGTGGCTGGCCGGGGTGGGTGTCGCCCATGGCGAGACCGGCCCCGGCGGGCTCGTCGACCGGGTCCTGGGCCCCGAGGGCGTCGTCGAGGAGGCCGGCCGCTCGGCCGAGGGGGAGGTCCGGGTCACCGGCACCGCCGCCCGGGCCGCCACCGGCGCCCTGACCGGCACCGTCGTGCCCCAGGCCGCCGAGCTCCCCGAGACCGTCCTCGACGGGACCGGGGTCTCCGGAGCCCTGGAGGGCACCTCCACCGGCCGCGTCGTCGAGGACACCGCCCGCACCGTGGACGGCACCGCCCGTGAGGCGGGCCGGCTGGTCGACTCCGTCGCCACCACCGGGCGCGAAGTGGTGGGCTCCGCCGACGGCGCCCTGCGCGAAGGCGACCTGGTGGGCGGCGTCGCCGGACTCACCGAGCCCACCGGCGCCCTGGACGCCCTCGGCGACACCGTCACCGCGACGATGCCCGCCGACCTGCCGCTGGTCGGCGGCCCCGACACCCCCGCCGCGGTGGCACGCCCCGCGGTGGACCGGGCGGTCGGCTCCGCCACCGAGGCGGTCGAGCGGGCGGGCCGCGCCGAGCGCACCGCGCCCGGGTTCGCCCTGGTCACGCCCGTCGGCGGGCCGGCCGACGCGTCCGCGGGCGCCGTCGACGGCGCCTCCGGCGACGCCGACACCGACCGGGGCGAGCGCATCCGCCTCATCGCGGGCGGTTCCACCGGCCCGAGCGGCGCCGACGCCACCGGTGCGTCCGCGCCGTCGTTCCCCACGCCCGGCACCGCCGGGTTCCTGACGCCCCGGGCCGCCCACCTGGCCCCCCGGGTGCAGCGGGTCGCCCTGCCCGGCGACCCCACCCTCGTCGTGCGCGACGCCGCCGACGACCCCTCCTTCTCCCCCGACTAGCCGCGCCTTCACCCGCCGCGGTCGGTCCGGTGCGCCCTGAGCGCCCCTTCCCACCCGCTGGCTCCCCGGAGGCGCCCCCCGCTCGGGCCCCCTTTCCCAGGAGTCGGAACGACCGCGGTCCACGCAGCAATCACGACCTTCTTCGCTGACAAGGACACGCGATGACCCATCGGACCCACGCCAGGATCGCGGCACTGACCGCCGCGGGCCTCCTGGCACTGGCCCCGGCCGGGACCACCCTGGCCGACACCTCCACCAGCGGCAACGGCTCGATCGCCGGGGGCAACCAGCTCCACGCCGACCTCGACGCCCCGGTCGACGTCTGCGGCAACTCCCTGGCCCTCCTCGGTGCGGCGGGCGCCCAGTGCGCCGGCGGGGACGCCGGCACCGGGGGCGGCGTCCCGGACCGGGACGGCGACAAGGGCCACCCCGGGTACCCGGGCTACTCGCCGGAGCCTTCGGAGAGCCCCTCCGAGGGGCCCTCGGAGGGACCGTCGGAGTCGCCCTCCGAGGGACCGTCCGAGTCCCCGTCGGAAGGGCCGTCCGAGGAGCCGTCGGAGTCCCCGTCCGAGTCCCCGTCGGAAGGCCCGTCGGAGGGACCGTCCGAGTCCCCGTCGGAGGGCCCCGAGGAGGGTGAGAGCCCCGGCGAACCGTCCGACTCCAGCACTGCGGGCGAACGGCCGTCCGACACCTCGGACGCCCGGCTCCCGCTGACCGGCTCCGCCGGACTGCCCGGCCTGGTCATCGCCGCGATCGCCGCGGCGGTCGCCGGGATCGGCCTGGTCATCGCGGGCCGCCGGCGCTCCCGGATCTGACCGCACGGCTTCCCGGGCCGCCGACGCGGCCCGGGGGTTGACGCGAGTCCCGTAGCACCGGCCGAGGCCATGTGCGCGGGGTTCACGTCAGCCGCCGCCCCACCAGGGCGGAGCTGACCGACGGGGCGCGCGCGTCCGTCCGCATCCGGCGGACGGGACGGCGACGCAGCCCTCGAGCACCGACCGACACGCACCGCCCAGGTGCGGAGCCGGGAGGACGATCCCCGGCCTTGGCCGAAGGCCCGTACCCCACCCAGGGGTGTGGAACGGCCTGTGGCCCGAGCACACACCTTCTCATCAGCACGTTTTCTGAAAGGAACTTCCCACATGTCTAAGTGGGCCAGGACCTCCGCGAAGTCCGTCCTGCTGGCCGCGGGCTTCGTCGCCCTGGGCAGCGGCGTCGCCTTCGCCGACACCGACGCCGCCACCAGCGGCAACGGCTCCGTCCTCGGCGGCAACCAGGCCGTCGTCAACGCCGACGTCCCGGTCAACGTGACCGGCAACGCGGTCGGCGCCGTCCTGGGCACCGCCGGGGCCTCCACCACCGACAGCGACGCCGCCGTCGTGGACCACCAGCACAACGAGGTCGCCACCTCGGGCAACGGCTCGGTGCTGGGCGGCAACCAGCTCGTGATCGACGGGGACGTCCCCGTCAACGTGACCGGCAACGCCATCGGCGCCGTGGGCGGCATCGCCGGCGCCTCCACCACCGACTCCGACGCGGTCGTCCACCACGACGGCCACGCCTGGCACGGCGAGGGCGAGCCCGACGTCGCGACCAGCGGCAACGGCTCCCTGATCGGCGGCAACCAGCTCGTCGGCGACCTGGACGTCCCCGTCAACGTGTCGGGCAACGCGATCGGCGCCCTGGGCGGTGTCGCGGGTGCGGCGGCCACCGACGCGGACGCCATCGTCCACGACGTGCACGGCGGACACGTCGGGCACGGCGGACACGTCGGCCGCGACCACTACGCGGCGGAGACCGAGATCACCCCGGTCGACCTGGTGGGCGAGGCCGCCCGCAACGCCAGCCTGCTGCCCGACACCTCCGGCGTGGACGCCGGCGTCCTGCGCCAGTCCGCCCCGGTCCGCGAGCACCAGTCGATCGCCACCTCCGGCAACGGCTCGGTGCTGGGCGGCAACCAGCTGGTCGGCCACCTGGACGTCCCGGTCAACGTGGCCGGCAACGCGGTCGGCGCCGTGGGCGGCGTCGCCGGCGCGGCCGCGACCGACAGCGACGCGGTCGTCAAGGAGTCGCACGAGTACATCGCGACCTCGGGCAACGGCTCGCTGGCCGGCGGCAACCAGGCCGTCGTGCACGGCGACGTCCCCGTGAACGTGACCGGCAACGCGGTCGCCGCGGTCGCCGGCCTGGCGGGCGCGAGCTCCACGGACAGCGACGCGGCCGTCGTGCACCAGAGCGCCACCGAGCACCAGTCCGGTGTGCTGGACGCGTTGCCCGTGGTGGAGCAGCTGCCCGAGGTGCCCGTCTCCGAGACGCTGCCCGTCGAGTACACCGTGAGCGAGACCGCCCAGCAGGCGGTCGCCGAGCACGCGCCGGAGCACGCCGAGACGCTGCCCGCGCCCGCCGCGCCGGTGGACCCGGTCGGCCAGGTTCTGGGCGCCGTGGGCGTGGGCCTGTAACGACGCGGACGGGGGAAAGGGGACCGGACCCGTCCCCCGCCGGTGGTGCGCGGCCTCTCGTTCCGTTTGGAACGCGGTGGACTGCGAGGTGCCGAACACCACAGGCGGGGACCGGGTCGGGGCTCCGGGAACCCGGAGCGGCACGTGCAGGGTGTCGCGTGCGTCGTTCGGGCGAGAGCAGGACGGACCGCCTCCGCGCGCCCGTTCCGTGAGGAACGCGGTGGACTGCGGGCGGGTGGGGGTGTCCGTCCGGGGCTCGGAACCACAGTCGAGTCCTCCCGGGAATATCCGGGAGGACTCGCCGCTTTGTGGGGGGTATGGGCACCCGACCCCCCGGGAAGTGTGATGGAAGTCACTTTGAGGGCGTGTTCCGGGTGATCGCCGGAGCCGGAGGCGGCTCCGGGGCCCGCACGGCCGGAGCACGGCCTGCGCGGTACGGGCCGGTAGCGGTGCGGTGAGCGCTTATTCTGCGGTTGCCGGTGGGTGAAGAGCCCGCTCTCCGCGGTCACGGCCCCGTGTACACGGGAGTCCCTCCGCCCACCCACCGACGGGGGAACGCCTGGGGTTTCGGTTACCGTCGGTTTCCACGGGAGCCGAGGGACCGCGGCCGACAGACCACGCAGAGGCTAGACGTAGACGTAGGGGAACACGTGCCACCCACCAAGGGCAGCGCCGGCAAGAACGGCTCGCAGGACAGCGGACGACAGGGCTCGGGGACCGCCCTCGTCATCGTCGAGTCGCCCGCCAAGGCCAAGACCATCGCGGGCTACCTGGGCCGCGGTTACGTCGTGGAGTCCAGCATCGGGCACATCCGCGACATGCCCACCAAGGCCGCGGAGATCCCCGCCAAGTACAAGGGGGAGCCCTGGGCCCGGCTGGGCGTCAACGTCGACGGCGACTTCGAACCCCTCTACGTCGTCAACGCCGACAAGAAGTCCCACGTGCGCAAGCTCAAGGAGCTCATGGCCGACGCCGACGAGCTCCTGCTCGCCACCGATGAGGACCGCGAGGGCGAGGCCATCGCCTGGCACCTGCTGGAGGAGCTCAAGCCCAGGATCCCGGTGCGCCGCATGGTGTTCAACGAGATCACCAAGGAGGCCATCCAGCGCGCCGCCGACAACACGCGCGACCTCAACACCCGGCTGGTGACCGCCCAGGAGACGCGCCGCATCCTGGACCGGCTCTACGGCTACGAGGTCTCCCCCGTGCTGTGGAAGAAGGTCATGCCCAAGCTCTCCGCGGGCCGGGTGCAGTCCGTGGCCACCCGCCTGGTGGTCGAGCGCGAGCGCGAGCGGATGGCGTTCACCCCCGCCGAGTACTGGGACATCAAGGCCCTCTTCGACGCCTCCGGCGCGGGCATTCCCGCGGGCGACCCCACCGACTTCCCGGCCACGCTGGTCGCCGTGGACGGCACCCGCATCGCGGTGGGCCGCGACTTCACCGCCCAGGGCACCGTGCGCCCGGACCGGGCCGTCCGCCAGCTCGACGAGGCGGCCGCGCGCGGCCTGGCCGAGCGGCTGTCCGCCAGCGCCTTCGGCGTGTCCTCGGTGGAGCGCAAGCCCTACCGCCGCTCGCCGTACGCGCCGTTCCGCACCACCACCCTCCAGCAGGAGGCGTCGCGCAAGCTGGGGCTGTCGGCCAAGCAGACCATGCAGGTCGCCCAGCGGCTCTACGAGAACGGCTACATCACCTACATGCGCACCGACAGCACCACGCTGTCGGACAGCGCGGTGCGCGCCGCCCGCTCCCAGGTGCAGCGCCTGTACGGCGCCGACTACCTGCCCGAGCGCCTCCGCGTCTACGCCAAGAAGGTCAAGAACGCCCAGGAGGCGCACGAGGCCATCCGCCCGGCCGGCGACGAGTTCCGCACCCCGGGCCAGACCGGGCTCAGCGGCCCCGAGTTCCGCCTCTACGAGCTGATCTGGAAGCGCACCGTCGCCTCCCAGATGAAGGACGCCGTCGGCGAGTCCGTCACCGTCAAGGTGCAGGGCACCTCCTCGGCCGGCGAGGTCGCCGAGTTCAACGCCACCGGCAAGATCATCACCTTCCACGGCTTCCTCAAGGCCTACGTGGAGGGCGCCGACGACCCGGCCGCCGACCTCGACGACCGCGAGCGGCGGCTGCCCGCCGTGGCCGAGGGCGACCCGCTCACCGCACGCGACCTGACCGCCGAGGGGCACAGCACCCGCCCGCCGGCCCGCTACACCGAGGCGACCCTGGTCAAGGAGCTGGAGGAGCGGGAGATCGGGCGCCCCTCCACCTACGCCTCGATCATCGGCACCATCCTGGACCGCGGCTACGTGTTCAAGAAGGGCACCGCCCTGGTGCCGTCCTTCCTGGCGTTCGCCGTGGTGCAGCTGCTGGAGCGGCACTTCGGCAACCTGGTGGACTACGAGTTCACCGCCCGCCTGGAGGACGTGCTCGACTCCATCGCCCGCGGCGAGGCCGAGAGCCTGCCGTGGCTGCGCCGGTTCTACTTCGGCGGAGACACCCCCGAGGGGGACCGGGAGACCGGCCTGAAGGAACTGGTCGGCGACCGCCTCGCCGACATCGACCCCAAGGAGATCAGCTCCCTGCCGGTGCCGGGCACCGAGGACATCGTGCTCCGGGTCGGCCGCTACGGCCCCTACCTGGACCGCGGGGGCGTCCGGGTCAACGTGCCCGAGGACCTGGCCCCCGACGAGCTGACCCCGGAGAAGGCCGAGGAGCTGTTCGCCCAGCCCAGCGGCGACCGCGAGCTGGGCACCGACCCCGAGACCGGGCACCTCGTCGTGGCCAAGTCCGGACGCTTCGGCCCCTACGTCACCGAGGTCATCGAGGAGCCCGAGGAGAACGGGGGCAAGAAGGCCAAGGCCGTCAAGCCGCGCACCTCCTCGCTGCTCAAGTCGATGACCCTGGACACCGTCACCCTCGCCGACGCGATCAGGCTGCTCTCGCTGCCGCGCGTGGTCGGCGTGATCGACGGCGACGAGGTCACCGCCCAGAACGGCCGCTACGGCCCCTACCTCAAGAAGGGCACCGACAGCCGCTCCCTCGCCTCCGAGGAGCAGATGTTCACGGTCACCCTCGACGAGGCGAAGGAGCTGTTCGCCCAGCCCAAGCAGCGCGGCCGCCGGGCCGCCGCCCCGCCGCTGCGCGAGCTGGGCAAGGACCCGGTGTCGGGCGCCGTCATGCTCGTCAAGGACGGCCGGTTCGGCCCCTACGTCACCGACGGGGAGGTCAACGCCTCGCTGCGCAAGGGCGACGAGGTGGAGTCCATCACCGACGAGCGCGCCGCCGAGCTGCTGGCCGAGCGCCGGGCCAAGGCGCCCGCCAAGAAGCCCGCGGCCAAGAAGGCGCCCGCGAAGAAGACGACGGCCAAGAAGACCACCACGGCGGCGAAGAAGACCACCGCCGCCAAGAAGGCGCCGGCCAAGAAGACGGGCACGCCCCGTACCGCGGCCAAGGCCTCCGACGAGGCCTGAGCGGCGCACACCGTCGAACGCGGACCGCCCCGCGCCGGAGCACCTCCGGCCCGGGGCGGTCCGCGTCGTGTGACACGGGGTGTGCGGGTCGGTACGATCTCCACGTTCACTCCGGGGCCCGCCGTACCCCCTGTTCGCAGATGATCTTCCGTACTACGCTGGACGTGGCCGACGGGAACACTGAAACGCAAGTGATCTTCCGCCGCTCCACCGAATTCCTCAGCGGACGACGGCCCACTCCTCCCCTCCCCCTCACCGAATAACCTTGAGCGCTATGAGCAGACCTGCATCTCCGGGAGCGCCGTCCGAGGCGCACAACGTCCTCGCGATCACTCCCTTCCGAAGGCTGTGGATCTCGCTCGTGCTGTCCGGACTGGGCGATTGGCTGAGCCTCCTGGCTCTGGTCTCCCTGGCCGCGATCTTCACGTTCGACGCCCCGGCCCTGGTCCGGTACCTGGCCATCGCCGGTGTCCTGGCCGTCAAACTCGCGCCCTCCGTCCTCCTGAGCCCCCTGGTCGGGGCCCTCGTGGACCGGCTGGACCGCCGCTGGACCATGGTCGGCGGCGACGTCCTGCGGGCCCTGCTCTACGCCTCGGTCCCCGTGGTGGGCCTGCTGGCCCCCGGGTTCGCGCTGCCGTGGCTGTTCATCGCGGCACTGCTCGCCGAGATCGTCGAGCTGCTGTGGACCGGCGCCCGGGACTCCGCGATCCCCAACCTGGTGCCCCGCAAGCTGCTGGGCCAGGCCGACCGCCTGGTGCTGTTCACCTCCTACGGCACCGCGCCGGTCGCCGCCCTGCTGTTCGCGGCCCTGGCCTCGGTGAGCAACGTGCTCGGCGTCCTGGTGCCCTCGCTGGCCTCCCCCGAGGCGGACATCGCGCTCTACCTCAACGGGCTGCTCTTCCTGGCGGCCGCCGGGCTCGTGGCCGGACTCCGGATCCCCGGCCACCGGCCCGCCAAGGACGCCCAGAGCCCCACCCGCGACGCCCGCATCCTGCCGTCCGTCGCGCGCGGCACTCGCGGCTCCGGCGACCCGGTGCTGCTGCGCGGCCTGTCCCTGGGCCTGATCACCACGGTCGTCGCGGTGGGCGCCGTCGTCGGCGTCGGCCGCCTGCACGCCGAGGGCCTGGAGGCGGGCAACGCCGGGTTCGGCATGCTGTTCGCCGCCGTCCTGGGCGGCATGGGCCTGGGCGCCGTCTCCGGCCCCCGCGTCCTCAAGCTGCTCAGCCGCCGCCGACTCTTCGGGCTCACCGCCGTCATCGCGGCGGTCGTGCTGCTGTTCGCCGGCGCCGTCGGCGACATGGTCCTGGCCGTCGTCCTGGCCCTGGTCCTGGGCGTCGCCGCGGGCATGTCCTGGGCGACCGCGCTGGGCGTGGTCACCCGCGAGGTCGAGGAGGAGCACCGCACCGCGGTGCACGCCCACCTCAACGGCGCGGCCCGCCTGGCCCTGGTGCTGACGGCGGTCCTCGCCCCCGTCGCCGCCGGGTTCGTCGGCGACCGGGCCCTGGCGATCGGCCCGCTCACCTACGACCTGCGCGGCAGCGCCGTCGTGCTGGCGGCGGCCGCCCTGCTGGGCGTGGTCGCCGCCGTGGTCGCCCACCGCCAGGTCAACCGGGACGACCCCGAGGCCGGCCCCGGCCTGCTCCCCGAGCTGTTCGCGGCGCTGCGCGGCGTCGAGATCACCGAGCCGGTCGACGAGGACGAGCGCCCCTCCGGCGCGTTCATCGTCGTCGAGGGCGGCGAGGGCGCGGGCAAGTCCACGCAGGTCCGCGAACTCACGGTGTGGCTGCGCGACCAGGGCTTCGAGGTGGTCAGCACCCGCCAGCCCGGCGCCACCAAGCTCGGCATGCGGCTGCGCGCCCTGCTGCTGGACCGCGAGAACTCCCACATCACCCCGCGCGCCGAGGTGCTGCTGTACGCCGCCGACAAGGCCGACCACGTCCAGCAGGAGATCCTGCCCGCGCTCAAGCGCGGTGCCGTGGTCATCAGCGACCGCTACACCGACTCGCTGCTCGCCTACCAGGGCACCGGCCGCGACCTGGCGGTCTCGGACATCGCCGACATCAGCACGTGGGCGGTGCAGGGCCTGGTCCCCGACCTGACGGTGCTGCTGGACGTGCGCCCGGAAGAGGGCCTGTCCCGGCTGGGCGGCCCGGCCGACCGCATCGAGTCGGAGTCCGTGGAGTTCCACGAGCGGGTCCGCAAGGGCTTCCTCGACCTGGCCCGCCGGGACCCGGACCGCTACCTGGTCCTGGACTCCCGCGAGCCCCGCGAGAAGATCACCCGCGAGATCCAGAAGCGGGTGCGCGCCCTGCTGCCCGACCCGGTCCCGAGCAGCGCCGAGGCCGTCACCGGGATGATCCCGGTCATCAAGAACGACTGACCCGCCGCGGCGGGACGGGGCCCGGGGGCGCACGCCCCCGGGCCCCGCGCGTTCCCGGGCGCGGGGCGGGCCTGTGGAAACGGCCCGACCGTCGCCCCCGGCTCCTATCCTGGATCCCTGGCACGTCTTTCTACGCGGGGGTGGAGTGTGACGGTCTTCGACGACCTGGTCGGTCAGCGGACCGCGGTGGACCACCTGCGGCGGGCGGTGGCCGGCGCCGCCGACCTGGTCGCCGGGGGAGCGGGCACGGGCATGACCCACGCCTGGCTGTTCACCGGCCCGCCCGGCTCGGGGCGCTCGGAGGCCGCCCGCGCCTTCGCCGCCGCCCTCCAGTGCCGCGACGGCGGCTGCGGCCACTGCGACTCCTGCCACCAGGCCCTGGCCGGGACCCACCCGGACGTGCTGTACGTGCGGCCCAGCGGCCTGAGCTTCGGCGTCGCCGCCACCCGCGAGCTGGTCCTGCGCGCCGGGTCCAAGCCCTCCGGCGGCCGGTTCCGGATCGTGCTGTTCGAGGACGCCGAACGCGCCACCGAGGCGGCCTCCAACGCCCTGCTCAAGGCGGTGGAGGAGCCGTCGCCGCGCACCGTGTGGCTGCTGTGCACGCCCACCCCCGACGACCTGCTCGTCACCATCCGCTCCCGGTGCCGCCTGGTCACCCTCACCACCCCCACCACCGCCGAGATCGTCGGCGCGCTCACCCGCGCCGGCGACGTGGACGAGGGCACGGCCAGGGCCGCCGCCGTCGCCTCGGCGGGGCGGGTGGACCGCGCCCGGCAGCTGGCCACCGACCCCGAGGCGCGCCGCCGCCGCGAGGAGGTGCTGTCCATCCCGGCCAGGCTCGACGGCATCGGCGCCTGCGTCACCTTCGCCGCCCGGCTCTACGAGATCGCCGAGGCGGAGTCCAAGGCGATCACCAGCGCCCTGGACGAGAAGGAGAAGGACGAGCTCAAGGCCGCCTTCGGCGAGGGCTCCACCGGCAAGGGCGTGGCCAAGGCCATGCGGGGCTCCGCGGGCGCCATGAAGGACCTGGAGGAGCGGCAGAAGCGCCGGGCCACCCGGATCAAGCGCGACTCCTACGACCGCGCCCTGCTGGACCTGGCCGCCTTCTACCGCGACGTGCTCACCCTCCAGTTCGGGGCGTCCGTCGAGCGCTCCACCGGGGAGCGCTCCGGCGACCTGGAGCGCGTCGCCCGCTCCAGCACGCCGGAGACCACCCTGCGGCGCATCGACGCCATCATGGACTGCCGCGAGCGCATCGCCGCCAACGTGCACCCGCAGATCGCCATGGAGGCCATGACCTCCGCCCTCCTCCTCGGCTGACGCCCGCACCGGGCCGGACGCGGGGCGGTGCCCGTCCCGCGCCCCCCGGCGGATACGGTCGACCTACGGCACCGCCTCCCCGTCGCAACCGCAACGGCGGCACGGCCGTCACAGGCAACGGTGGAACCGGACGACGGGAAGGAAACACGTGGCGACGAGGCTGCGGGCAGCGGTGGCGGCGACGCTCACCGGCACGGTGCTCCTGGTGAGCGGGTGTACGGCGCTGACACCGGGGGGAGGGGCGCAGGAGCCGGCCGAATCGCTCGGGGCCCTGGGCGACCTCGCGGAGCAGGAGCTCGACTGGGGGCCCTGCGACGGCGGGCCCTCCGAGGCCGAGTGCGCCACGTACGAAGTGCCGCTGGACTACGACGAGCCCGAGGGCGAGCGCATCGAGATCGCGGTCAAGCGCATGGCCGCCACCGGCGACGACGTCATCGGCTCCCTGCTGGTCAACCCGGGCGGACCGGGCGGCTCGGGGTACGACTTCGTCGACCACGCCTCCTTCATCGTCAGCGAACAGGTGCGCGAGCGCTTCGACCTGGTGGGCTTCGACCCGCGCGGGGTCGGCCGCAGCACCCCGATCACCTGCCTGCCCGCCGAGGAGCTCGACGACTTCATCGGCGGCGAGGCCGAGTCCGCCGACGGCGACGGCGACATGTCCGAGTTGACCGAGGCCGGGGTCGCCGACATGGAGGAGGGCAGCCGCGAGTTCGTGGAGGCCTGTCAGGCCAACGCCCCCGACCTCATGCTCAACGTCGGCACCGTCAACGTCGCCCGCGACATGGACGTGCTGCGCGCCCTGCTGGGCGACGAGAAGCTCACCTACCTGGGCGCCTCCTACGGCACCCACATCGGCGCCCACTACGCCGAGCAGTTCCCCGACCGGGTGCGCGCCCTGGTGCTCGACGGCGCCGTCGACCCCACCCTGGACCAGCTCGACCTGAGCGTCGCCCAGGCCACCGGGTTCGAGACCGCGCTGCGCGCCTTCGTCGAGGACTGCCTCACCCGCACCGACTGCCCGCTGGGCGGCAACGGGGACTCGGTCGAGGACGGCGTGGCGGCCCTCGACGGGTTCCTGGCCCGGACGGCCCGCGAGCCGCTCCACAACTCCATGGACGACCGGGAGATCAACCGGGCCCGCGCCGAACTCGGCGTGCTCGCCGCCCTGTACTCCGAGTCCTGGTGGGAGCGGGTCCGCGAGGGCCTGGACGACGCCATGAGCGACGGCGACGGCACCGTGCTCCTCCAGTTGGGCGACGAGCTCTACAGCCGGGGCGACACGCAGGAGTACGAGAACTCCACGGCCGCCCTCATCGCGGTGAACTGCTCCGACTCGCCCAGCCCGCGCGGGGTCGAGGCCTACGTGGAGGCCGCGGAGGAGGCCGGGGAGGAGTCCCCGATCTTCGGGCCGAGCCTGGCCTGGGGCGCGCTGCCGTGCGCGTTCTGGCCCGAGGAGGCCGTCTACGACGGCGGCCCGCTGGACGCGCCGGGCGCCCCGCCGATCATGGTGGTGGGCACCACGCGCGACTCCGCCACCCCCTACGCCTGGGCCGAGGCGCTGGCCGGGGCGCTGGAGTCCGGCTTCCTGGTCACCCGGGACGGCGACGGCCACACCGGCTACCGGATGGGCGACGCGTGCGTGGACCGCATGGTCGACGCCTACCTCATCGACCTGGAGGTCCCCCGGGACGGGATGGCCTGCGCCTGACCCCGCGGGGTGCCGGGTCCGAAACCGTGTACCCGGCACTCCGCGGAGACGCTAAACTGGTGATCGCCTCGCCGCGTGGAACCGCGCGGCGTCGCGCCGCCTTAGCTCAGTCGGCAGAGCGATTCACTCGTAATGAATAGGTCGTCGGTTCGATTCCGACAGGCGGCTCAGCACGAAGGCCCGTCCGGTCCCCGGACGGGCCTTCGCCGTTCCGGCGGGCCCCGGGCCCGGCCGGAACCGGTCACCGGGGCACGTATACGGGCACGGCGCGACCGCTACGGTACATAGCGCACGTCCCCTCGCCCCCCGGGAGCCCACGCGTGATCACGCTCCATGTGTCGCAGTCCGACCCGAACGCCTTCCGCGGCATCGCCGACGCGATGAACGACCCGCGGTTCGCCGACCAGGACCTCTACCTCCGTGTGGACCCGGGGTACTACCTGGAGCCGCACGTCCTCGGGGTGAACGGACACGTGATGGTCGTCCCCAGCGCGGGGCGGGGCACGGTCACCGTCGCCGTCGGCGACACCAACGTGTTCAACGTCCACGAAGGGCGTCTCGAACTGTTCGGCATCGAGGTCAGGAACGCCTCC
This sequence comes from Nocardiopsis sp. NPDC057823, assembly GCF_042797335.1. Lineage (NCBI taxonomy): Bacteria > Bacillati > Actinomycetota > Actinomycetes > Streptosporangiales > Nocardiopsidaceae > Nocardiopsis > Nocardiopsis sp. NPDC057823. The sequence goes on from NZ_JBHVLR010000006.1 coordinate 20,389, forward strand.
GCGGACTACCCCCCGGTCTACGTCCACCCCGGGGGCGCGTTCCGCGCCGAGGAGTGCGTCTTCGTCTCCACCGCCCGGGTGGAGGCGGAGGGGGCGACCCTGCACATCGAGGGGTGCACCTTCCGCGACGCCGGGCTGTACCTGAAGAGGTCGGGGGGCGCCGTCGCGCGGACGCGCTTCGAGAGGGCCGCCCTGTTCATCGAGGGCCAGGGGGCCCTCTCGGTGTCGGACGTCTCCTTCCAGGGCGGGGACCCCGCCTGCCACACCCTGTTGATCAGCGGTGCCTCGCCGCGCATCCAGAAGTGCAGGATCACCGACGGCGGGAGCGAGAACACCAACGCCGTCTGCGTCCAGGAGGAGGCCGAACCCGTGTTCTCGGACGTGGAGATCACGGGCGACAGCGGTTATCCGGTCCGGGTCCTGGGCGGGTCCAGGGCCTCCTTCACCCGGCTCAGGATCGACGGCGGCCGGCCCGGGGGAGACTCGCTGTACGTGTGGGAGGGCGGCGGGCTGACCCTGACCGACTGCACGGTCACGCGGTCGCCCGGCAGCGCGGTCTGCGCGTCCGACAGCACGCTGACCGCCACCGGGCTCACCGTCGCGGGGGCGAAGGACAACGGTGTCCTCACCGTGGACTCCCGGGTCGAGATCCACCGCTCCAAGGTCACCGGTGCGGGTATCGTCGCGGTCCACCTGAACGGGGGACGGCCGACGCTGTCCGACATCGAGCTCGGCGAGCCCCCCGCCGGAGCGGAGGAGCCGATCGGACTGCTCCTCGACGGCACGTCGGGCTTCGACGTGCGGGGGCTCACGGTCACGCGGCTGCGGGGGACCGCGGTGGGCGTCCACGATTCGACCGGCACCCTGGCGGACGTGACGGTGGAGGAGGGTGTGCGGGGCATCGGTTTCGACGACGGCGGCAGGTACAGGGCCGAGGGGCTGCGGCTCCGCGGGCTGGAGGCCTGGGCGGTCCGCGTCGGGGAGGGCGCGAAGGCCGAGATCGACGGGTTGGAGAGCACCTCGTGCCAGTACGGCGCCTGGGCCGACGGGGGTGATCTCACCCTCCGTTCGGCGGTGGTCTCGGACACGGGGGACAGGGGCGCCATCGTCCAGGACGGCGGCCGCCTGGTACTGGAGGACTCCACCGTGCGCGGGTGCGGGGGCAGCGGCATCGACGTCCACGAGGATTCCCGGGCGACCCTGCGCCGGTGCACGATCGCCGACAACGGGGGTAAGGCCGTGGACTCCGCGGACGGCGCGGCGGTGAAGGTCGAGGACACCACGTCCGAGAACAACCGCGGCGGCGACACGGTGCGGGTCGCCGCCGAGGCGGGCGGGGCGGCCGCGGTCCCGGACGCCCCGGTCGGGGAGGCGGCGCCGGTGGAGGAGCTGCTCGCCGAACTGGACGGCATGGTGGGGCTGGAGGGGGTCAAGAAGGAGGTCCGCACGCTGGTCAACTTCCAGAGGGCCAGTGCCAAGCGCGAGGCCGCCGGGCTGCCCGCGCTCAACGTGGGGCGGCACCTGGTCTTCTCGGGCCCGCCCGGGACCGGCAAGACCACCGTCGCCCGCCTGTACGGGGGCATCCTGCGCTCGCTGGGGGTGCTCTCCCAGGGGCAGTTCGTGGAGGTCTCCCGCTCGGACCTGGTGGCCGAGCACCTGGGCGGGACCGCCAAGCTCACCGCCGACGCCGTGGGGCGGGCGCGCGGGGGCGTGCTGTTCATCGACGAGGCCTACGCCCTGTCCCGGCGGTTCGGCAGCGGGACCGACTTCGGCCAGGAGGCCATCGACACCCTCATCAAGCTCATGGAGGACCTGCGCGACGAGGTCGTCGTGGTCTTCGCCGGGTACTCCAGCGAGATGCGCGGGTTCCTGGACGCCAACCCCGGGCTGCGGTCGCGGGTCGCCCGCACCATCGAGTTCGAGAACTACACGCCCGAGCAGCTCACCACGATCTTCGCGGGGATGGCGCGGGCCCAGGGGTACGTCCCCGGCGAGGGCGTGCTGGAGGCGGTCACCGCGCACTTCCGGGCCCAGAAGCGCGACGAGACCTTCGGCAACGGGCGCGAGGCGCGCCGCGTGTTCGAGGCGGTCGTGCAGACCCAGGCGACCCGGGTCGTGGAGGGGGACTTCCACAGCCCCGAGGACCTGGGCCGCATCCTCCCGGAGGACCTGGAGGGCGTCGTGGACGCCGGGCTGTCCGCGCGGGTGGGCGGGCCCCGCGACGGCGGCCAGGTCGACGGGCTGATGGCCGAGCTGGAGTCGATGGTCGGGCTGACCTCGGTCAAGGGCGAGGTCGCCGACCTGATGAGCCTCATCTCGGCGGGGCGCCGCCGGCAGGCGGCCGGGCTGGGGGCCGTGCTGCCGTCGCGGCACCTGGTCTTCGCCGGGCCCCCGGGGACCGGCAAGACCACCGTGGCGCGGATCTACGGGCGGCTGCTGGCGGCCCTGGGCGTCCTCGCCCAGGGGCAGGTGGTGGAGGTGGGCCGCGCGGACCTGGTGGGGTCGTACGTCGGGCAGACCGCGCAGAAGACCCGGGACGTGTTCGACCGGGCCCGCGGCGGGGTGCTGTTCATCGACGAGGCCTACACGCTGGTCCGGCCGGGGGGCTCCGGCCACGACTTCGGCCAGGAGGCCGTCGACACCCTGCTCAAGCTCATGGAGGACCACCGCGACGAGGTCGTGGTGATCGCCGCCGGGTACACCGGCGAGATGAGCGGGTTCCTGGCGAGCAACCCGGGGCTGGAGTCGCGGTTCTCCCGCACGGTGGAGTTCGCGCCGTACACGCACGACGAGCTGCTGCGGATCCTCGTCGGGATGGCGGAGGGAGCCGACTTCCTGGTGCCGGAGGACACCCGGGCCGCTGCGGCCCGGCTGTTCGGGGCCGAGGAGGAGCGGTTCTCCGACGGCAACGGCCGCGAGGTCCGCAAGGCGTTCGAGGAGGCGCTGACCCGGCAGGCGCGGCGGATCGAACAGGCCGCGCGGGCCGGGGCCGAGCCCGGGGTGGACGATCTGCGGACCCTGCTGCCGGAGGACGTGCTCGCCACCTGAGGTGGCCGAATGATGACCGTTCGTGTCCGGTGGCCGGGGGAGAACCGGGGTAGGGGCACCGCATGAGCCTGTTGTTCATGCTGGTGGCCCTGGTGGGCGCGGTGCTCGTCCTGGCGGGCGGCTCCTACGCCCTGCGCCGGGTCATCGCCGCGGTCGCCGCCCGCCTGGAGGCGGACGAGCCGCCCGCCCCCGTGGACCCGGGGCCCGCGGCGCAGGTCGGCGGGTACGTGCCCGCCCCGCGCGTCCCCGGCGAGCTGCCGCCGCAGCTGCGCGCGCGGGTGGCCAACCTGGTGGCGCTGGGGCGCTCGGAGGAGGCGGTCCGGCTGGTGCGCGACCGCCTGGACGGGGACGAGGACCGGGCCCGCGGCATCGTCGCGGAGCTGGGCGGCGACGGCGACGGCACACCGGCCCTCGAACGCTGAACTCACATGCCGGCGCGGCTGCGCAGCCCGCTCCACACGGCCGTGGCGACGAACAGGGCCGCCGCGATGACGGTGAGCCAGAACAGGCCCTTGATCAACACCCCCAGGATCGCCAGGAACAGCCACAGCGCCAACAGGACGAGGATGAGATAGACCACGTGCTCCCCCTTCGGTGTCCGGTCCCACCACGGGTCTACCCGGCTGCGGCGCCCGGCACGCCCCGTGTCCCCTGGGGCGGGATGTGCAGGACGGTCCTCCCGGGGTATGGGGGTTGCATGAGTCTGGAAGAGGCATCACGACAGCTGGAGGCGTCGATCCACGACGCGCGGGTCGCGTTCGACTGCATCCTCCTCGAGGAGCTGGACCGGGCCCACGTCAACGCCATCACCGCCCGGGCCGCGGTCGACGCGGCCGAGCAGGCCATCAGGGTGGAGCTGGAGAGAAGGAAGGAGGAGGCCGGCGAGGGCCGGGAAGAGGGGGAGGAGATCTCCTCGGACTGACCCCGGGTCTTTTCGAACAGGATTTCGAACGAAGGGTATGCTCGGGGCATGCCCGATCAGTCGCTGAGTCCGGACTGGCCCGCGAGTGTGCACCCACCCGGGTCGGACTCCTTCGAGCGGACGGCCGCGGTGTGGCTGTTCGACCTCCTGCCCGCCGACTACCGGACACACGGGGTCCTGCGGCGGTACCCGGTCGCGCTCTCGCGGTTGGCGCGCCAGCACCTCTCCGCGGTCCTGGCCGCCGGCCGCGAGGGCTACCGCACCGCCCGGGTCGACCTGCGCGGCCACCTGCCGCCGCACGCGCTCGAACAGGTGATGCGCGCCTACCAGGCGGAGGGGCGGCGCACGGCCGCCGTCCTGCGCTCCGTCGAGGCCGTCGAGGCGGCCCTGCGCGCCCGGGACGACGGCGAGGCGTTCGAGGAGGGGGCGTGAGCCCTCCCTCAGGCGGTCACCCGGACCACCACGGCGACCTCCTCGCCGGTGTTGACCAGGTGCTGGTGACCGCCCAGGGAGCCGCCGACGACCCGGGCCCGGCCGGGGGCCAGCTCGGCCGCCGAGCGCATGCGCCCGTCGGAGCCGGAGGAGATCAGGTGCGCCCGCCCGCTCACCAGGAACAGCACCTCCATGTCGGCGGCCCGCGGGGACACCGGGCCGGACACGAAGCTGTTGGGCTCAAGGGACACGGTGCTCACCCGCAGCCGTCCGCCGGCCCCGCGGCGGGCGGCGCGCGGGGCGGGCTGCCAGTGGCCCCGCCGGGCGGGCCACAGGGTGGGCCGGGCCAGCACCGCGGCGGCGCCGCGGGCGGCGGCGACCAGGCGCCCGACGGTGGGGAGCCGGCGTTCGGCCAGGTGGGCGTAGCCGGATTTGCGGCCGGCGTCCGCCACGTCGCCGATGCCCTCCACGGACACGCGGTGCGGTGCGGTGCCGCGGGGCGCGGCGTCGTCCCCGGAGGTGCGGGCGGGCGGGGCGGTGCGTACGGAGAGAGCCTGCTGGGCCATCGTGGGAAGATCCTTCGCGTGCGCGCCGTCGAGGGCGCGGATGTCGTCCGGGGGCCCCGTCGCACGGAGGAAGGGGCCGTCGGTGCCGCTCAGGGCACGGGTCACCGCGGTGGAGACGCGGAGAGGAGCCGCCGGGAACCGCCGCGCGAAAGCGCGCGCGGACGGGCGGGCCTGGAGCCTAGGGGGCCGATGGGCCCCGGAGAAGAAGACTCAGCGACGACAACACGGACACGCCGCACAGGACGGGTGGCAGGGGGCCGGGAGGGCCCTGCGAGCCATGGCGTCGGTGCGGGTGCGCGGATACATGGTTGTAAGGAGACCAGCAAAGGGCGCGGGGAGTCAAGCGATCGTGGAGAATCGCGTGTGTCACACCTCTTCTCATCCGGCGGTGTTGCGGGAGGCGTCGCGTGGTGGTGACATGTGGAGCCCGAGTACGGCGTGAGAGCACCGCCGGAAAGGCACCGTCCCCCGAACGCACTGACAGGAGTGGCCGTGTCGGCTCGCACGCCCGGAGGTGCCGGTTGAACCCCGACCCGGCCGGGCTGTGGGTGCGCCTGCTGGTCCGGGCGCTCGTGGTGGCGGCGGCGGGGGTGATGGCGCTGGGCTTCCTCGGCCCCGGCGCGGCGCTGCTGGTCTGCGCCCTGACCGCGCTGACGTTCGTCCTGCTCTGGCTGCGCGGCCGCCCGCGGCGCCGCCCGCCTTCGGATCGCTGACGGAGAGGACTCTCACACGCGTCTTTCGGCGAAGCGCCGGGGTGTACGCGGTCGGCAGCGTAGATTCTCGTCCATGACGGACCGGGATCTCATCCACGCTCTGCGTGCCGACGGCGCGCCGTCGGCCGAGGCCTACCGAAGGCTGCTCGACGCGTACGGCGAGGAGTTGTTCCGGCGCTGCATCCTGGCCCTGGGCGACCGCGACGCGGCGCACGTGGTGCTGCGCGACACGCTGATCGTCGCCTGCGCGCACATCGGGCGGCTGACCGAGCCCGACCGCCTGGGGGAGTGGCTGCACGCCCTGGCGGAGGTCGAGTGCGTCCGCCGCCGTTCGTACGACCTCCGGCTCCCGGGGGAGCGGAGCATGCCGGAGAACACCGGTCTGGTGCCGGTCCGCATCCTCAAGGGCATGGCCGCCCCGGAGCTGGACGGCTATCGGGCCCACGTGGCCGCCCGTGCCGACCGCTTCGGCCACGACGGCTTCCCCCTCGGCCCGGGGGACTCGCCGACCCCGCACGGCCCGTCCCTGGCCGGCTCGATCGGACTGGTGATGCTGATGGCGCTGGTGGCCGCCGTCTGCGCGGGCTACCTGCTGACCCGGACCTCGGAGGCCGAGGGGCCCTGGACCGGTCCGGCCGGCCTCGTCGGCCGCTGACCCGCGAGAACGGCCCGCGGCCTCCGGGGCGGCGGTGTGGGGGAGCCGTGCCGGAGGACGCGGGCCGAGGGCGGCGGGGCGGGCGGGCCCGGCGGAGTCCGCCGGGCCGTCGCCCCGGAGGTCGAACGGGAGCCCCGCCCTACTTCTCCTTGTCGCCGGAGATGTGGGAGGAGTCGCCGTGGACGCCCGCCTCCTCGGCGCGCTTGACCGAGGCGATGATCTCCTGCTCGGCCTCGTGGCGGCCGACCCAGCTGGCGCCCTCGACGGACTTGCCGGGCTCCAGGTCCTTGTAGACCGTGAAGAAGTGCTCGATCTCCAGGCGCTCGAACTCGTTCACGTGGTGAATGTCACGCAGGTGCTCCATGCGCGGGTCCGTGGCCGGAACGCACAGCAGCTTGTCGTCGCCGCCGGCCTCGTCGCGCATCCGGAACATGCCGATGGCCCGGGCGCGGATCAGGCAGCCCGGAAAGGTCGGGGCCTTGAGCAGGACGAGGGCGTCCAGCGGGTCGCCGTCCTCACCGAGCGTCCCGTCGACGAAACCGTAGTCGGCGGGGTAGGTGGTGGAGGTGAACAGCATGCGGTCGAGACGGATGCGACCGGTCTCGTGGTCCACCTCGTACTTGTTGCGCTCCCCCTTGGGGATCTCGATCGTAACGTCGAATTCCATGCTGATCTCGGCTCCCATTGCGACTAATGTCGCCGTATAACAACAACGTCAGGCCGCGACACCTAAGGAAGGGCGGGTGCCCCGGGTGCGACGGGTACGAAGTGAGGTCTTCCTCACGCTGGCCCTGCTCAACATATTCGTGCTGATCGCCGGGTTCGCAGCCCTCGATGTGATCGAGGCCCGACCACTCCCCGCGGTGCCCCACCCGGTCGTGAACGCCGAAGGTGCGGCCGCGGCGGAACCCGCGCCCTCGTCCCCGGCGGACCCGGAACGGATCGCGGACGTGATCGATGATCCCATGGCGGAGTCCGGGCTCGCGGAGGGCCTCTCCGCTTTCGTCGTCGACGGGGCCACCGGCCAGGCGCTCTACGAGCGCAGCCCGGACACCCCCGCGGTCCCGGCGTCGACCACCAAGATCGCCACGGCCATCACGGTCCTGGACGCGGTGGGACCCGACCACGTGCTGACCACCACGGCCCACTTCGACCCGGCGCAGGGGATGGTGGTGCTGCGCGGCGCGGGCGACTCCACCCTGACCACGACCGCCGACTCCGCAGCTTACCCGCAGGTGGCCACGCTGGAGGAGCTCGCCGAGCGCACCGCGGCGGCCCTGGCCGAGCAGGGGGTGGACACGGTCTCGGTCGGCTACGACGACTCGCTGTTCACCGGGCCGGACACCGGGCCCTCCTGGAAGCCCGGCTACATCACGGAGGGCAGCACCGCCTCCGTCCACGCGCTGATGCACGACAGCGGGCGCGTCTCCCCGGACACGCACTCGCGGGTCCCGGACCCGCCCCGGGCCACCGCCGACGCCTTCGTCAAGCAGCTGAAGGAGGCCGGGCTCACCGTGGAGGGGGGCGAGCCGAGCGAGGTCCGGGCACAGGGCGATCCGATCGCCTCGGTCGACTCCGCGCCGATGACGGCCCTGGTCGAGCACATGATGCTGGCCAGCGACAACAACATGGCCGAGGCGCTGGCCCGGATCGCCGCCCTGGAGACCGGCGGCGAGGCCTCGTTCGAGGGCGGGGCCGCGGCCACCCACCGGGTCATGGACTCCTACGGGATCACGGGTGTCGACCTGGCCGACAACAGCGGGCTGAGCCCGGAGAACCGCATCACCCCGCGCGCCCTGGTGGAGATGCTCCGGGTGGCGGCCGACAACCCCGAACTCAACGCGGCGATCACCGGCCTGCCCACGTCCAACTCCACCGGGACCCTGGGCAACCGCTACACGGAGGGCACCCCGGTCCACGACGTGGCCGGGCTGATCCGCGGCAAGACCGGAACCCTGAACGACGTGAGCGCGCTCGCCGGGACCGTGCACGACCAGGAGGGCAACATGTTCCTGTTCGCCTTCGTGGCCAACAGCCCGGGTGTCCAGGGCTACCAGCTCGATCCCCTGGCGGCGGCCCTGGCGCGCTGCGGCTGCTCCTGAGCCCGGCCCCCGCCCCCGGCCGCCCCGCGGCGCCGGGGGCGCCGCTTTTCGGTCCCACTCGGGGTGAACCCGGGGCTTACCCCGAATTGGAACCCCGATCCCCGTGCCGGAAGGCTCTGCGTGGGTAGGCTGCGAATGTGACTGTGATCGACTGGGACGTAGCCGTCAACACCGGTGTCCGCCTCGTCCGACCGGGCCCGCAGGTGGATCTCGCCGACGCGCGACAGGCCGTCGCGCAGTTGCGCGAGCTCTCCACCGTGGCCGCCGGGCACGTGCGCGACTTCACCGGCATGAACCCCTTGGAGCCCACCGGGCCCGCGGTGATCGTCGACCGGCCGGGCTGGATCCGCGCCAACGTCGACGGTTTCCGCACCGTCATCGAACCCGTACTCGAACAGATGGGCGCCGAGCGCCTCAACAGCGGCGGCGCGGCCGCCGCCCTCACCTCCGCCGTGGGCTCCCGGATCACCGGGGTGCAGCTCGGCGCGGTGCTCGCCTACCTGGCCGGGAAGGTCCTGGGCCAGTACGAGCTCTTCCTGCCGCCGGACCCCGACGGCACCCTGCCCACCGGGCGGCTGACCCTGGTCGCCCCCAACATCGTCAACACCGAGCGCGAGCTCGACGTCGACCCGCACGACTTCCGGCTGTGGGTGTGCCTGCACGAGGAGACCCACCGCATGCAGTTCACGGCCACGCCGTGGCTGCGGGGGTACGTCCAGGAGCTGATGCGCGAGCTGCTGCTGTCCACGGAGATGGACGCGGGCGACCTCATCACCCGGCTGCGCGCCGCGGGCGAGGCCGTGGCGGACGCGGTGCGCGGCGGGGAGGGCAACCTCCTCACCGCCATCCAGACGCCGGAGCAGATCGAGATCATGGACCGGGTCACCGCCGTGATGAGCCTGGCCGAGGGCCACGGCGACTACGTCATGGACGCGGTCGGGCCGGGCGTCGTGCCGTCGGTGGAGCGGATCCGCGCCCGCTTCCAGAAGCGGCGGGAGGCGGTCAACCCCCTGGACCGGCTGCTGCGTCAGCTGCTCGGCATGGACATGAAGATGCGCCAGTACGAGGAGGGAGCCGCGTTCGTCCGCGAGGCGGTGGCCCAGGTCGGCATGGCCGAGTTCAACAAGGTGTGGACCTCGCGCGAGACCCTGCCCACCATCGCGGAGATCCGCGACCCCTCCGCCTGGGTGAACCGGGTGGTGCGCCCGGCGGCCATCACCGAATGAGCGGTCCGCCCCCCGCCGTGGCCGCCGTCCGGTCGGCGGTCCGGCGGGCCCTGGCGCCGCTGCCCGCGGGCACCGCGGTGCTGGTGGCGTGCAGCGGCGGGGCCGACTCGCTGGCGCTGGCCGGGGCGGCCGCCTTCGAGGCGCCCCGGCTGGGACTGCGGGCCGGGGCGGTCACCGTCGACCACGGGCTCCAGGAGGGTTCGGCCGAGCGCGCGGAGAAGGTCGCCGCGGTCCTGTCCGGACTGGGCCTGGACCCGGTGTCGGTCCGCGCGGTCGAGGTGACCGGGCCGGGCGGGCCCGAGGGCGCCGCCCGGACGGCCCGGCACGCGGCGCTCGCCGGGGCCGCCGCCGAGTACGAGCCCGCAGTGGTGCTGCTCGGCCACACCCTCGACGACCAGGCCGAGACGGTCCTGCTGGGCCTGGCCCGCGGCTCGGGCGCCCGTTCCCTGGCCGGGATGGCCCCGCGCAACGGCCACCTCCTGCGCCCCCTGCTCGACCTGGACCGCGCCACGGTGCGCGCCGCGTGCGCCGCCATGGGGCTGGCCCCGTGGGAGGACCCCCACAACGCCGACGCCCGGTTCACCCGCTCCCGGGTGCGCCACGAGACCCTGCCCGTCCTGGAGCGGACCCTGGGCCCGGGCGTCGCCGCGGCGCTGGCCCGCACCGCCTCCCTGCTGCGCGCCGACGCCGACGCCCTGGACTCCCTGGCCGACGGGCTGCGCTCCCGGGCGCGGACGGGGGAGGGCCTGTCCGCGGCCGTCCTGGCCGACGCCCCCGAGGCGCTGCGGACCCGGGTCCTGCGCGGGGCCGCGATCGACGCGGGCTGCCCGGCGGGCGCCCTCACCGCCCGGCACGTGCGGGAGGTCGACCGGCTGGTCACCGCCTGGCGCGGCCAGGCGCACCTCGACCTGCCCGGCGGGGTGCGCGCCCGGCGTGTCGACGGTCACGTCCGCTTCGAGCGCTGACGGGGCGGAACCCGTCGGCGGCCCGGTGTGTCACCCGGTGCCGGGCTCCGGCCCGGCCGGGGCCGGCCCCGGGGCAGCCCGTCGGCGCCCCCGGGACGTTCGGCACGTTTATCCTGGTTGCCGCAAACGGGGAACCCAGCAGCGAGGACAGTGAGCGTGGACGCTAAGGACATGGGCCGGGACCTGGAGAAGGTCCTGGTCACCGAGGAAGAGATCAAGGCGCGCCTGGTCGAGCTCGGAGAACGCATCGACGCCGACTACGCGGGCAGGGACCTCCTGATCGTCGGGGTCCTCAAGGGCGCCGTCATGGTGATGGCCGACCTGGCCCGGGTGCTGCACACGCCCGTCTCCATGGACTGGATGGCGGTGTCCTCCTACGGGGCCGGGACGACCTCCTCCGGCGTGGTCCGCATCCTCAAGGACCTGGAGACCGACATCAAGGACCGCGACGTCCTCATCGTCGAGGACGTCATCGACTCCGGCCTGACCCTGTCCTGGCTGGTGGGCAACCTCCGGTCGCGCGGGCCCCGCTCGGTCGAGGTCTGCACCATGGTCCGCAAGCCGCTGGCCTTCGAGGTGGACCTCGACGTCAAGTACATCGGCTTCGACCTGCCCAACGAGTTCATCATCGGCTACGGGCTCGACTACGCCGAGAAGTACCGCAACCTGCCGTTCATCGGCACCCTCGCCCCGCACGTGTACGAGCAGTAGCGGGGAACAAGCGGCGGGGGCGCGATCGTTGCTCTCATGACGGGCCCCCGCCCCGGCGCATCCGGAAGGGGTGCGCCCGTCCGACGGGTGTACCGTCGATTTCGATCCCGGCGTACTCGCGGGGAACGCACGTGTCCGATAAGAGGTCCTGCCTCGGAAAGTCCTCCGGTGCGGGCGGCCTGGTCAGGAGGGACGGACCCGACGGGGTTCCGCTCACATGAATCTGAAGCGCTTTTTCCGCGGCCCGTGGATATGGATACTGGCCGTTCTCGCCATGCTCCTCCTCGTCTTCAACGTCTTCGACTTGGGCGGGGAACCGCAGCCCGAAGAGACCGACATCTCGACCGTCCACCAGCTCATCGAGCGCAACGAGGTGGACAACGCCGAGATCATCGACCGTGACCAGCGCATCGTGCTGACCACGACCGACGGCGAGATCCTCGAGGCCTACTGGGTGGCCGGCCAGGGCCTGCAGCTCGCCGACATGCTCCAGGCCTCGCTGGACGAGGAGGGCACCGAGCTCCAGGGCTACGAGGTCTCGGTCGCCACGACCCCGCTGTGGACCACGGCGCTCTTCAGCTTCCTGCCGATCCTGCTCATCGTCGCCATCTTCTGGTTCGTCTTCAGCCAGATGCAGGGCGGCGGCTCCCGCGTGATGAACTTCGGCAAGTCCAAGGCCAAGCTCATCACCAAGGACACGCCCAAGAACACCTTCTCCGACGTCGCCGGGGCGGACGAGGCCATCGAGGAGCTCCAGGAGATCAAGGAGTTCCTCCAGAACCCGGCCAAGTTCCAGGCGATGGGCGCCAAGATCCCCAAGGGCGTGCTGCTGTTCGGCCCGCCCGGCACCGGCAAGACCCTGCTGGCCCGCGCCGTCGCGGGCGAGGCCGGGGTGCCGTTCTACTCCATCTCCGGCTCGGACTTCGTCGAGATGTTCGTCGGTGTGGGCGCCTCGCGCGTGCGCGACCTGTTCGAGCAGGCCAAGGCCAACGCCCCCGCGATCATCTTCATCGACGAGATCGACGCCGTCGGCCGCCACCGCGGCGCCGGCATGGGCGGCGGCCACGACGAGCGCGAGCAGACCCTCAACCAGATGCTGGTCGAGATGGACGGCTTCGACGTCAAGGGCGGGGTCATCCTCATCGCGGCCACCAACCGGCCCGACATCCTGGACCCGGCGCTGCTGCGCCCGGGCCGCTTCGACCGGCAGATCGTCGTGGACCGCCCCGACATGGACGGCCGCCGCGACATCCTCAAGGTCCACTCCAAGGGCAAGCCGATGGCCGAGGACGTCGACTTCGACACCATCGCCCGGCAGACCGCCGGGATGACCGGCGCCGACCTGGCCAACGTCATCAACGAGGGCGCCCTGCTGTCGGCGCGCGCGGGCCGGGAGACCATCACCCACGCGGTGCTGGAGGAGGCCATCGAGCGCGTCATGGCCGGACCCGAGCGCAAGAGCCGGGTCATGTCCGAGCACGAGAAGAAGATCATCGCCTACCACGAGGGCGGCCACGCCCTGGTGGGCCACGCGCAGGCCAACGCCGACCCGGTGCACAAGATCACGATCCTGCCCCGCGGCCGCGCCCTGGGCTACACCATGTCGGTGCCGACCGAGGACAAGTTCCTCACCTCGCGCTCGCAGATGATGGACCGGCTCGCCATGATGCTGGGCGGCCGCGCCGCCGAGGAGCTGGTCTTCCACGAGCCCACCACGGGCGCGAGCGACGACATCGACAAGGCCACCAGCCTGGCCCGCAACATGGTCACCGAGTACGGCATGAGCGAGCGCCTGGGCGCCCGCAAGTTCGGGTCGTCGAGCAACGAGCCGTTCCTGGGCCGGGAGATGGCGCACTCGCGCGAGTACTCCGAGGAGATCGCCTCCATCATCGACGAGGAGGTGCGCCGCCTCATCGAGTCCGCGCACGACGAGGCCTACGAGGTCCTGGTCGAGTACCGGGACGTCCTCGACGACCTGGTCGTGGCCCTGCTGGAGAAGGAGACGCTCTCCCGAGAGCAGGTGCTGGAGATCTTCGCGCCGGTGAACAAGCGCCCGGCCCGCGGCTCCTACACCGGCTACGGCAAGCGCCAGCCCTCCGACCGGCCCCCGGTGCACTCCAAGAAGGAGCTGGCCATGCTCAACGGCGCCGAGGCCAACGGCTCCGAACCGGGTACCGCACTGCACGAGGTCACCGGCCACGGTGTCGGCAACGGGGCGTCCGCCCCCGGAGAAGGGGACGAGGCGTGATCGAGCCGGACCAGACCAGACCCGTGGACCGCGAGCGCATCGAGCGCGCCGTCCGCGAGATCCTCATCGCCATCGGCGAGGACCCCGACCGCGACGGCCTGCTCAAGACGCCGGAGCGGGTCGCCCGCGCCTACGAGGAGCAGTTCGCCGGACTCGGGCAGAAGCCCGACGACGTGCTCACCACCGTGTTCGAGGCCGGGCACGAGGAGATGGTCCTGGTCAAGGACATCGAGCTGTACTCCACCTGCGAGCACCACCTGGTGCCGTTCTACGGGGTGGCGCACGTCGGGTACATCCCCGGCTCCGACGGCCGCATCACCGGCCTGAGCAAGCTCGCCCGCCTGGTCGACGTCTTCGCGCGCCGCCCCCAGGTGCAGGAGCGGCTCACCGGCCAGGTGGCCGACGCCATCATGGAGCACCTCAACCCGCGGGGTGTGATCGTGGTCGTGGAGGCCGAGCACCTGTGCATGACGATGCGCGGGGTGCGCAAGCCCGGGGCCCAGACCGTCACCTCGGCGGTGCGCGGGATCTTCCGCAGCAGCGACCGCACCCGCTCGGAGGCGATGAGCCTCATCCTGGACCGCCGCTGACCGTCGGCGGGTGACGTGGAGAACATCCGGACAGGGGCCGGGGGCGTGAGCCCCCGGCCCCTGTGGTTACGCGTAAGGTGACCCCCATGGGGCCGAAATACACACTTCCGGGCCTGCCCGATCGCGGGCGGTGCCTGGTCATGGGGGTAGTGAACGTCACCCCCGATTCCTTCTCCGACGGCGGAGCCTGGTTCGACCCCGAGCGGGCGGTCGAGCACGGCCTGCGGCTGGTCGACGAGGGCGCCGACATCATCGACGTCGGCGGCGAGTCGACCCGCCCGGGCGCCCAGCGCGTTCCGGCCGAGGAGGAGCTGCGCCGGGTCGAACCGGTGGTCAGGGCCCTCGCCGCGCGCGGAGTGGCCGTCAGCGTGGACACCATGCGGGCCGAGGTCGCCGAGCGGGCCGTGGAGGCCGGCGCCGTCCTGGTCAACGACGTCAGCGGCGGGCTGGCCGACCCGGCCATGGCGCGGCTCGTGGCCGCTTCCGGTGTCTCCTACGTGTTGATGCACTGGCGCGGGCATAGTCATGACATGCAGAGCCGTGCCGTGTACACGGATGTCGTCCAGGAGGTCATCGATGAGCTCCGCGACCGTATGGAGGCCATGATCAGTGCAGGCGTCGACCCGGGGCAGATCGTCCTCGACCCGGGACTCGGATTCTCCAAACGACCCGAGCAGGCCCACAACTGGGCGCTCCTGAGGCATCTCGACCGGTTCCACGAGCTGGGCCGCCCCGTCCTGGTGGCGGGGTCGCGCAAGCGCTTCCTGAGCCGGCTGCTGAGCGAACCCAAGGGGGAGGAGCGGCCCTTCCTCGAATGCGACGCCGCCACCGCCGCCCTGACCACCCTGTCGGCCGACCGGGGCGCCTGGGCGGTGCGGGTGCACGACGTGCGCGCCAGCGCCGACGCGGTCCGGGTGGCCGCCGCCTGGTCCGACGGCGGGAAGGCCCTCGTCGAGGGGCGCTTCGAGGACGCCGACGGCACGGGTCGGGGCCGCCGGTGAGGTCCCGCCAGGAGGTCATGGAGCGCGTGGCCGAGGCCAACGCGCAGTTCTACAGCGCCATCGAGAACGGCGACATCGACCTGATGCGCAGTGTGTGGGCCGAGGAGCACGAGGCCCCCGACCTGGTGTGCGTCAACCCCGGGTGGCCGCTGCTGCGCGGCCGCACCGAGATCATGCGGGCCTGGTCCCTGATCATGGCCAACGTCACCTACATCCAGTACGTCCTCACCGAGACCCACATCGGGGTGGGCGGCGACATCGCGATGGTGACGTGCGAGGAGAACGTGCTCACCGCCGAGGACGGCAACCCCGGGTTCATCGCCGGGGGCCAGGTCGTCACGACCAACCTGTTCGTCGACACCGCGCAGGGGTGGCGGCTGTGGTCCCACCACGCCTCGCCGGTGCTCATGGGCGACGACGAGGACGAGGGCGGGGAGGAATGACCGACCGCATCGCCCTGCGGGGCCTGCGGGCCCGCGGCCACCACGGCGTGTTCGACTTCGAGCGCCGCGAGGGCCAGGACTTCGTGGTGGACGCCGTCCTGTACCTGGACCTGGCGCCCGCCGCCGCCTCCGACGACGTGGCCGACACCGTCCACTACGGACTGCTCGCCGACCGGCTGGTCGCGATCGTCACGGGGGAGCCGGTGGACCTGATCGAGACCCTCGCCGAGCGGCTGGCCGCCGAGTGCACGGCCGACCCGCGGGTGCGCGGGGTCGAACTGACCGTGCACAAGCCGTCGGCGCCGATCGAGCACGAGTTCGCGGACGTGTCCGTGACCGTGGTGCGCGGCACCGTGCCCGGGGCGGGGGGTGCCGCGCGGTGACACGTGCCGTCCTGGCCCTGGGGTCCAACCTCGGCGACCGGTGGGCGACCCTGCGCGGCGGGGTGGAGCACCTGCTGACCGGGGCGGGCGCGCCCGCCCCGGTCGCGCTGTCCCCGGTGTACGAGACCGCCCCGGTGGGCGGCCCCGAACAGGGCGCCTACCTCAACGCCGTGGTGGTCGTCGAGACCGACGGCACGCCCGGGGAGCTGCTGGAGCGCGCGCAGGCCGCCGAGCGCGCCTTCGACCGGGTGCGAGAGGTCCGCTGGGGCCCGCGCACCCTGGACGTGGACGTCATCGCCTTCGGCGACGTGCGCTCCGACGACCCCGTCCTGACGCTTCCGCACCCGCGCGCCCACCTGCGGGCGTTCGTGCTGCGCCCGTGGCTGGACGCCGACCCCGGCGCGGAGCTGCCCGGGCGCGGACCGCTCGCCGACCTGCTGGCCGCGGTGGAGGCCGCGGACACCGGGGGCGAACAGGGGCTCCGCCGGCGCGACGACCTGCGGCTGCTCCCGCCCGGGGGGATCCGATGACCGACGAGGAGGACGACGAGCGGCGCCTGCACCCCACCGGGTGGCGCACGCCGGTGCTGCTCGGGGCCGTCGGCCTGCTGCTGGGGGCGCTGTTCGGGACGGCGCTGCCCGGACTGCCGCCCATGCCGTGGACGGCGATCCCCACACTGCTGCTGCTCGCCTTCGCCGAGGCGTTCACCGCCGGGCGGACACGGCGCAGGATCCGCCGGGCGCCCGGCACCGAGCCGATCCCGCCGCTCAGCGCCGCCCGCCTGGTCGCCCTGGCCAAGGCGAGCGTGCTGGCCGCCGCGCTGTTCGGCGGCTTCTGCGTGGGGGTGGCGCTCACGGTCGTGGACAACCTGGGGCTGCCGGTGCACCGGGAGGTGTTCCTCACCGCCCTGGGAACGGCGCTGGCCGCGGGCGTGCTGGCGGCCGCCGCCCTGTACCTGGAGTACGCCTGCCGGGTGCCCGGGGACGAGGACCGCGACGACGACCGCCCCGGGACGGCCTGACCGATCCCGGACCGCCTCCGGACGGGGAGCGGCGGCAAATGGTTGACTGGGCCCGTGGACACCAGCGAACCGACACCGACCGACCCGCCGCCCCCTGCGCCGGAGCGCCCGCTCGACGCGGCCTTCGCCGCGCCCGAGGGCACCGAGTGGCTCCGGGTGTCCCCGGCCCTGGCCTGGTACCGCCGTCTGGTGGTGGGCGCCCTGTGCCTGGGGTCCGGGCTGATCGGGGTGCTGCTCCTGTTCCTGTGGGCGGACCGGGTCTGGGCCGCGGTCTGGGCGGTCGCGGCCCTGGCCGTGCTCGGCGCGGGCTGGGTGCTGGCCGGCCGTTTCCAGGGCTCCTGGGGGTACGTCGAGGGGGCGACGGAGCTGTACCTGACGTACGGGGTGTTCGTCCGCCAGCTGGTGGTCGTGCCCTACGGGCGCATGCAGGTGGTGGACACCACCGCCGACCTGCTCGAACAGGCGCTGGGCATCGCCACGGTGCGGGTCCGCACCGCCGCCAGCACCGCCGACACGCGTGTGGTCGGCCTGCCGTTGGCGGAGGCCGTGGGTCTGCGCGACCGGCTGGCGTCCCGCAGCGAGACGTTCTCCACGGGGTTGTAGATGCACGAACCCGACCGTCCCGACTCCCCCCGTCCCCAGGGGCCGCCACCGGCGCCTCAGGGCCCGCCGCGGGCTCCGCAGCCCGTGCCGCAGCGGCCCCCGCAGGCACCGCCGGGGCCGCCGCAGCGGTCGGCGCCCCCGGGGCACCCGCACCCGCCCGGCCCGCCCCGTCCCGCGCACCCGCCCGTGCCGCAGGGGCCCGTGTCGCAGTGGCCGGTGCCCCAGGGGCCCGGGCCGGTCGGCTCGGGGCCGCCGGGGTACGGGCCGCCGGTGATGCTGCCGCCGACGGTGTGGCAGCGCCAGCCCCCGGCCCCGCTCCGGCGCCGGGAGGAGGACGTCACCACGGGCGTGTACCGGGCGCACTGGTCGATGGTGCCGATCCGCGTCCTGGCGGTGACCCTGGCCTTCGTGGCGCTGGCCGGTCCCATCCTCACGATCTTCGGGTACGCGTGGGTGGTCATGCTGACCATCGCGGTCCTGTTCGGCGCGCTCGCCTACACGCTGCCCTCCTGGTGGTACGGCAGCTTCGGGCTGCGCGAGGACCACCTGGTGGTGCACAGCGGACTGGTGATGCGCGGCTCCCGGGAGATCCCGCTGAGCAGGCTCCAGGCGGTCGACGTGGTCCGGCCGCTGCTGGGCCAGGTGTTCGGCCTGGCCGAACTGCGCATCGAGCTGGCCGGCGGCGACAACAGCGCGGTCCGCCTGCGCTACCTGCGCCACGGGACCGCCGAGAAGATGCGCGTCGCGGTCCTGGCGCACGCCGCCGGGCTGTCCGGCCGCTCGCCGGAGGCGCCGGAGTGGCCCTTCTACCGGTTGCCGTTCCTGCTCCTGCTGGGCGCGCTCACCTTCCGGGTCCCGGTGCTGCTGGCCTCCCTGGGCCTGGCCGCGACGGTCACCGCCGGAGTGATGTTCCGCGAGCCCGGGGTGCTGGGGGCGCTGGTGCCGCTCACGCTGGGGCTGATCCGGTCATTCTGGGGACCGCTGGCCCGCTACACCGACTACTACGCCTCGGTCTCCTCCGACGGGCTGCGGCTCCGCTACGGGATGTTCCAGCGGCGCATGCAGACGGTCCCCCCGGGCCGGGTCCAGGCCGTGCGGGTGGTGGAGCCGCTGCTGTGGCGGGCGCTGGGCGTGGCCCGCGTCGAGGCGACGGTGGCCGGGTACGCGGGGGCCCGCCAGGCCGACTCGGCGACGCTGCTCCCGGTGGCGCCCCGGCGGCGGGCCTACGCGCTGGTCAACGAGCTGTTCCCGGAGAGCGAGGTGGCGTACGTGCCGCTGGTGCCGGGCCGGAAGGGCTCGCGGTCCCTGGTGGGCGTGGACGCGCACCTGTTCGTGACCGTCTCGGGGCTGTTCTGCCGGGTGACGGAGGTCGTGCCGATGGAGCGGGTGCAGGCCCTGCGGCTGACCGCCGGACCGCTGTCCCGGTTCACCGGCCGGGTGGCGTTCGGCGTGGGCGTCCCGCCGGGACCGGTCCGGGCGCGGGCCCAGAACCGGGAGGCGGCCGAGGCCCGCCGCCTGCTGGACGAGATGGTCGACCTGGGGAGGCGGGCGCGGGTCCCGGCGGCGGGCCCCGAACGCTGGGCGACACGGGCGACCATGACACGCGCGGAGGACTCCGGGGAAGAGTGATGTGACGTGCGGCACATCAAGGGCGTAAATTGCTGCCGCTAATGGCTCTCATGTCCGACATGGGTACTCACGATGGGTGATAACTCCAGGTCAAGGCCGCGAAAAGCTCGCGTGTTCTGGCCTCTGGCGGCCGCCGAGTATGGCTAAATGGTGACCGAACACGTTGAGTGTTCTCGGTTGTACACATGGTCAACGTTATCGACCGATCGGCGCCCCCGCCGTTCGGTCCGAACGGGAGAAACACATGCTGAAGAAGGCTTTCGCCGCCAGTGCCATCGTCGCCGCCGCCGCGGGCGTTCTGTTCACGGGCGCTCCGGCCATGGCCAACAGCAACGTCTTCACCTCCGGCAACGGAAGCATCCTCGGCGGCAACCAGCTGGTGGCCGACCTGGACGTTCCGATCAACGTCTGCGGCAACGCGATCGCCATCCTCGGCGTGGCCGGCGCCAACTGCGTGGACTCCGGCGCCACCGTCAAGAACTGGTAGCGACCGCTTTCCGGCCCTGACGGCCGGGAGGGTCCCGGCCGGAGACGTCCCGGTCGGGGGCGTCCCGGCGGATCCGGGGCCGAGTGGACTTCCCGGGCGCCGCTCCGTGACGACGGAGCGGCGCTCCTTTTCATGTCCGGGGCCGGCCGTGTTCCGCGTCCGGGGCCGACCGTGCCGCGCACGAATCCGTGCTCCGGATAGGCCGACGGCTGTAAAGCGCATTGGCGTCGTGCTGAATCACCGCCGATGGTGACGCTTCGTGCTTCTTCGGGCCGCCGCTTGGCCGCCCTTTGCCCCGAAAAGTCATCACGCAACGTCACTCAAAAGGAATTCTTCGTGATGATCCCAGTTCAGGGGGGTCGAAAACGCGAGGTCCACGGGTAGTTTCAGCACCGGTGCCGACACGGCGCCAGCGACGAGCCCGGGCGGTCCCCCCGACCCGGACACGACAAGGAGAACGCGTAGTGCTGAAGAAGACGCTCGCCACCGGTGCACTGGTCCTGGCCTCCTCCGCCGGGATCCTCCTCTCCGCGGTACCGGCGGCGGCGCAGAGCGGGGCCTGGACCTCCGGCCACGGCTCCAACGTCAGCGGCAACATCGCCTACATCAACGGCATCGAGAACGTGAACCAGGGCTGCGGCAACTCGAACGCCGTCCTCGGCCAGTCCCTCGCCTCCTGCTTCAACTCCGGGGTGATCATCCAGGACTGACCCGGCCGCCCCGAGCACGGGGCACCGCGGCGGTGGACCGGGGGCGGGCCCGACGGGGCCCGCCCCCTCGCGCGTCCGCCGGACCGTGCCCTCGACCAGGGGCGGCGCGCGGGAGGGGGCGGCGGGGAGGACTATCGTGTGCTCAGGCGTCACGGCCGGGGAGGGCCGGACGCACTCACGACGAGGGGGCACAGGCATGGAGACCACGCAGGGGCGTCCGGCCCGGCTGCGGATCGGCGTCATCGGTCCCGGCCGCGTCGGCTCGGTCCTGGGCCGGGCGCTGGGCCTGGCCGGGCACCGGGTCGTCGCCGCCTCGGCCGTCTCCGAGGCCTCCAAGGCCCGTGCCGCCGAGCGCCTGCCCACCGCGCGGCTGATGGAGCCCGCGCGCGTGGTCGAGGCCGCCGACCTCGTCCTGCTCACGGTCCCCGACGACGCCCTGGCCGAACTCGCCGAGGGGCTGGCCGCCACCGGCGTCGACCTGCGCGGCAAGCTCCTCGCCCACGCCAGCGGGGCCCACGGGTACGGGGTGCTGGCCCCGGCCACCGCCGCCGGCGCCCTGCCGCTGGCCCTGCACCCGGCCATGGCCTTCACCGGCCGCGACGAGGACCTCGAGAGGCTGGCCGACTGCGCGTTCGGGATCACCGCCCCCGACCCGCTGCGGCCCATCGCCGAGGCACTGGTGGTCGAGATGGGCGCCGAACCCGTCTGGATCGCCGAGGACAAGCGCACCCTCTACCACGCGGCCCTGGCCGGGGGCGCCAACCACCTGGTCACCCTCGTCGCCGACAGCGCCTCGCTGCTGTCCGCCGCCGGGGTCCCCGACCCCGGCCGGATGATCGCCCCCCTGCTCAGCGCCTCCCTGGACAACGCCTTGAGGCTGGGCATCCACGGCCTCAGCGGCCCGGTCCTGCGCGGCGACGCCGGGACCGTCGCCGGACACATCGAGCAGCTGCGCGCCCACGCGCCCGAGAGCGCCGCCGCCTACATCGAGCTGGCCCGGCTCACCGCCGACCTGGCCATCAACGCCGGGATGCTCAAGCCCGAGGCGGCCGAACCGCTCCTCGACGTACTGCGCCGCTGACCGTCCGCCCGCCGCCGCGGCACCCGGACCACCACCGACACGTCACGGACACCCCAGGGGAACCCGCATGACCTCATCCACCGACCGCTCCGCCCCGCTCGTGGTGCGCACGCCCCACGAGCTGCGCCGCGCCCTGGCCGACGCCGGGCGCACCGCCCTCGTGCCCACCATGGGCGCCCTGCACGGGGGGCACCAGAGCCTCATGCGGATCGCCCGGGAGCGGGCCGACACCGTGGTCGTGAGCATCTTCGTCAACCCCCTCCAGTTCGGCCCGAACGAGGACTTCGACCGCTACCCGCGCGACCTGGAGGGCGACACCGCCCGGTGCGCCCAGGAGGGCGTGGACGTGGTCTTCGCCCCGGAGACCGAGACCATGTACCCGGCCGGCCGGCCCATGGTCACCATCGAGGCGGGGGAGATGGGGGAGCGGCTGGAGGGCACCTCCCGGCCCGGCCACTTCACCGGCGTCCTCACGGTGGTCGGCAAGCTCTTCCACCTGGTCCGGCCCGACCTGGCGGTCTTCGGGGAGAAGGACGCCCAGCAGATCGCGCTCATCCGCCGCATGGTCGCCGACCTCGACTTCCCGGTGGAGATCGTGGGCGCGCCCATCCTGCGCGACCCCGACGGCCTGGCCTCCTCCAGCCGCAACGTCTACCTCTCCGCCGCCGAGCGCACCGCCGCCCTGGCGCTGTCGCGCTCCCTGGAAGCGGCCCGCAGTGCCGCCGGGCGGGGGGCCGCCGCGGCCCGGACCGCGGCGGCCGCGGTGCTGGAGGAGGCGGCCGGGGGCGAGCCGCCGGTCGAACCCGACTACCTGGCCCTCATCGACCCGTCCACCTTCGCCGAGGTCGCCGACGACCACCGCGGTGACGCGGTGCTGGCGCTGGCCGCCCGGGTCGGCACCACCCGCCTGATCGACAACACGTCGATCCGCTTCTAGACCACCGGTCCCCGCGTCACCGCGCCCTCCCCGGAAGAAGATCCCCATGAGCACAGCCACCCCGACCCGGCTCGACGCACCCGCGCCGGGCTGGACCGTCACCGCCGACGTCGTCATCGTCGGCTCCGGCATCGCGGGCCTGAGCACCGCGCTCGGCTACCTGGGCCGCGCCGGGGCCGGGCGCGTCGTGCTCGTGACCAAGGACCGGATCTCCACCGGCTCCACCGCCTACGCCCAGGGCGGCATCGCCGCGGCCGTGGCCCCCGGGGACGACCCGGTCGCCCACATGGTCGACACCCACCTGGCCGGGGCCGGGCTGTCCGACCCCTACGCCGTCCACGTCCTGGCCGCCGAGGGGCCCGAGGCGCTGCGCCGCCTCATCGCCCTGGGCGCCGAGTTCGACCGCGACGCCGACGGCGGCCTCTCCCTGACCCGGGAGGGCGGCCACCGCGCCGACCGGGTCGCCCACGCCGGGGGCGACGCCACCGGTGCGGAGATCCAGCGCGCCCTGGTCGAGGCCGTGCTGGCCGAGGAGCGCATCGAGATCATCGAGCACGCGGTGGCGCTGGACGCCCTGCGCGACCCCGGCACCGGTGCGGTCTGCGGCGTCTCCCTGCACGTCATGGGGGAGGGCAGCCGCGACGGGGTCGGCGCCGCCCTCGCCCCGGCCGTGGTGCTGGCCACCGGCGGGCTCGGCCAGATCTTCGCCGCCACCACCAACCCGCCGGTGTCCACCGGCGACGGGCTCGCCCTGGCCGCCCGGGCCGGGGCCCGCCTGCGCGACCTGGAGTTCATCCAGTTCCACCCGACGGTGCTCTGGCTCGGCGCCCAGGCCCGCGGCCGCCAGCCCCTGGTCTCGGAGGCGCTGCGCGGCGAGGGCGCCTACCTGGTGGACGCCGCGGGGAACCGGATCATGGAGGGCGTCCACGAGCTCGCCGACCTGGCCCCCCGTGACGTGGTCGCCCGCACCATCGCCAGGACGATGGCGGAGCAGGGCGTCGACCACGTGTACCTGGAGACCCGCCACTTCGGCGCGGCCGTCTGGGAGAGCCGCTTCCCGACCATCCTGGCGTCCTGCCGGGAGAACGGCATCGACCCGCTGGCCGAGCCGATCCCCGTCGCCCCGGCCGCCCACTACGCCTCCGGCGGTGTGGAGGTGGACATCGACGGCAGCACCGGGGTTCCCGGCCTGTGGGCGGTGGGCGAGGTCGCCCGCACCGGCGTCCACGGCGCCAACCGGCTCGCCTCCAACTCGCTGCTGGAGGGCCTGGTGTTCGCCGAGCGCATCGCCGCCCGGCTGGCCGCCGAGCGCGGACCGCTGCCGACCGGGGGCGTGCCCGCCCCGCGGGTGACCGCCCTGCCCGACCCGGCCGTCGTCGCCCGGGTCCGCTCCCTGATGTCGCGCCACGCCGGGGTGCTGCGCACCGGCGAGGGCCTGGCGACGCTGGTCGCCGAGCTGGACGCCCTCACGGACTCCGCCGCCCCGGTCACCCCCGACACGGCCTCCTGGGAGGCCGCCGACCTGCTCACGGTGGCCCGCCTCGTGGCCGCCGCCGCGGCCCACCGCACCGAGAGCCGCGGCTCCCATCAACGCGCCGACCACGCCGGCCCCCGCCCGCGGTGGCGGGTCCGTCCGGTGATCGTCCGACTGGAAGGGGACACGCCCGTGGCCACCGACGAACCCTGGACCCCCTCGCTGCCGCCCGGACTCGCCGCCGAGCTCGACACCATCGCGTTCCCCCTCGCCGGGGACGCCCCCGGGCCGGACGTCCGCGACGAGTTCACGCTCCCCTGGACCGCGCCCCACCAGGCGCACGTGGACCTGGTCCGCCGTGCCCTGGCCGAGGACCTCACCGGCGGGGCCGGGGTCGACGTCACCTCCGTCGCCACCATCCCCGCCGACCAGGTCCGCACCGCCCACGTGGTGGCCCGCGCCGACGGGACCGTCTGCGGCCTGCCGCTGGCGGAGCTGGTGTTCTGGCTGGTCTCCGACGGCGCCCTGGAGGTCGCCCGGCAGGCGTCCGACGGCGACGCCGTCAAGCGGGGCGACGTCCTCATGACCGTCACCGCCCGCACCCGCGACCTGCTCACCGCCGAGCGCACCGCGCTCAACCTGCTCACCCACCTGTCCGGGATCGCCACCGCCACCCGCGCCTGGGTGGACGCCGTCGCCGGGACCGGCGCCCGCGTCCGCGACAGCCGCAAGACCCACGCCGGGCTGCGCGCCCTGGAGAAGTACGCCGTGCGCCGAGGCGGCGGGGTCAACCACCGCTACTGCCTCAGCGACGCCGGGCTCATCAAGGACAACCACGTGGTCGCCGCGGGCGGTGTGGGCGCCGCCGTCCGCGCCGTGCGCGAGCGCTTCCCGGGGATCCCCCTGGAGGTCGAGGTCGACCGGATCGACCAGATCGAGGAGGCCCTGGCGGAGGGCGCCGAGGAGATCCTGCTCGACAACTTCACCGTCCCCGAGCTCGCCGAGGCCGTCGCCCTGGTCGCCGGGCGCGCCCGCCTGGAGTCCTCGGGCGGCCTGACCCTGGACGTCGCCGCCGACGTCGCCGGGACGGGGGTGGACTACCTCGCCGTCGGCGCCCTCACCCACTCCAGCCCCGCCCTGGACATCGCCCTCGATCTGCTGTGAACGGATCCGCCGTCCGACTTCCCGTGAAGGCCGGGATTGGGAGAGGATTCCCAGAAAAGACACTTCGACCAGGATGAGGGTCCATGCTGCTGGCGATCGACGTCGGTAACTCCGAGACGGTCTTCGGTCTCTTCGAGGGGGAGGACCTGCTCGAACACTGGAGAGTGGGGACCGACACCCGGCGCACCGCCGACGAGTGGTCGGTGGTGCTGCGCGGGCTCCTGGAGGGGAGCGCACACGGCGGGGTGGACGACATCGACGGGCTGGCCCTGTGCTGCTCGGTCCCCTCGGTGCAGCACGAGATGCGCGATATGTTCCGCCGCCACTTCGACGGCGTCGCCGCGGTGATCGTCGAGCCGGGCGTCAAGACGGGCGTGCCGATCCGGATGGACAACCCCAAGGAGGTCGGCAGCGACCGCATCATCAACGCGCTGGCCGCCGACCACCTCTACGGCGGCCCGGCCGTGGTGGTCGACTTCGGCACCGCCACCACGTTCGACGCGGTCAGCACCAAGGGCGAGTACGTGGGCGGCGCCATCGCCCCGGGCATCGACATCTCGGTGGACGCCCTGTCCCGGCGCGGCGCCCAGCTGCACATGGTGGAGATCGTGCGGCCCCGCGCCGCGATCGCCAAGAACACCACGGAGGCGCTGCGCTCGGGCATCGTCTTCGGGTTCGCGGGCCAGGTGGACGGGATCGTCGACCGGATGGTCGCCGAGCTCACCGACAACCCCGACGACGTCACGGTCGTGGCCACGGGGGGCCTGGCCTCGACGGTGGTGGGGGAGTGCGAGACGGTCGACGTCCACGAGCCCTGGCTGACCCTCATCGGCCTGCGCCTGGTGTTCGAGCGCAACACGGGCTGAGGAGGCGGCCGGGCGGCCGGAGCAGCGGGCCCGGAAAAGGCGGGCGGCCGGCGTCCTCCGCGGAGGCCCCGGCCGCCGCGGCGCGGTCCAGGTCCGGCTCGATGTAGATCATCCGGGCGATCGGCACGGCCGCGCGGATGCGCGCCTCCGCCTCGTTGATCGCCCGCGCGATCCGCGCGGCGTCGTCCCGGGCGTCCACCGCGACCTTGGCCGCCACCAGCAGCTCCTCCGGGCCGACATGCTGCGTCTTCATGTGGATGAGGCGGTCGACGTCCTCCACGGAGACGATCGCCCTCTCGATCTCGCGCACGTGCTCGTCGGTGGCGGACTCGCCGATGAGCAGGCTCTTCATCTCGACGGCCAGCACGATGGCGATCGCCACCAGCAGGATGCCGATGGCCGCGGTGCCCAGGCCGTCCCAGACGCCGTTGCCGGTGACCAGGGTCAGACTCACGCCGATCAGCGCGAACACCAGGCCGAGCAGGGCGCCGGCGTCCTCCAGGAGGATGACCGGCAGCTCCGGCGACTTGGCCCGGCGCACGAACTGCACCCAGGTCGCCTTGCCGCGCACCGCGTTCGACTCCTTGATGGCCGTGCGCATGGCGAAGGACTCCAGGATGAGCGCCACCACCAGCACGACGATCGGCACCCACTGCCACTGGGTGATCGGCTCGGGGTGGGAGATCTTGTGCCAGGCCTCGTAGAGCGCGTACAGGCCGCCCACGCTGAACAGGACGATCGCCACGATGAAGGAGTAGATGTAGCGCTCGCGCCCGTAGCCGAACGGGTGCTCCTTGGTGGCGGCGCGCCGGGAGCGCTTGCCGCCCAGGAGCAGCAGCCCCTGGTTGCTGGAGTCCGCGACCGAGTGGATGGACTCGGCGAGCATCGCCGCCGACCCGGTCAGGAGGTAGGCGCCGAACTTCGTCGCGGCGATCCCCATGTTCGCCACGAGGGCCGTGACGACGGCCTTCGTGCTTCCTTCAACGGCCACGGATATCTTCCATCTCTCGAGAAGTGCCTGCCGGTCGGCTGGTCACGGCAGTGTGATCGTAGTGACCGAAGGGACTGATTTCATCCCTGTGGCCGCTTCCGGCACCCCGCGGGGAGGCCGGTCCAGACCTTCCGCGCCGGTAGGATCGCCTCTGTGAACCACACGCACGACGACACCTACGACGACCTGCCCGAACAGATGAGAGTTCGGCGCCAGAAACTGGACCGCCTGCGCGCGGAGGGGATCGACCCCTTCCCCGTGCTCTTCGAGCGCTCCACGTCGATCGGCGCCGTGCGTGACAAACACGCCGACCTGCCGCCGGACACCCGCACCGGGGTGGACGTCGCCATCGCGGGCCGCGTGATGCTGTACCGCACCGGCGGCAAGCTGTGCTTCGCCACCCTGCGCGACGAGACCGGCGACCTCCAGATCATGCTGTCGCTGGACCAGGTCGGCCAGGAGCGCCTGGACGCCTGGAAGGCCGACGTCGACCTGGGCGACCACGTGGGCGTGGAGGGCGAGGTCATCACCTCCCGCCGCGGCGAGCTGTCGATCATGGTGCGCAGGTGGACGCTCACGGCCAAGTGCCTGCGCCCGCTCCCGGAGAAGCACAAGGGCCTCACCGACCCCGAGGCCCGGGTCCGGCAGCGCTACGTCGACCTCATCGTCAACCCCGAGTCCCGCGAGATGGTGCGCCGCCGCTCGGCCGCCATCCGCGCGATCCGGGACGGGCTCACCGCGCGCGACTACATCGAGGTCGAGACCCCGATGCTGATGCGGGTGCACGGCGGTGCCACGGCGCGGCCCTTCACCACTCACATCAACGCCTACGACCTCGACCTCTACCTGCGGATCGCTCCGGAGCTGTCGCTGAAGCGGCTGGTCGTGGGCGGCCTCGAGAAGGTCTTCGAGATCAACCGGAACTTCCGGAACGAGGGCGCGGACTCCACGCACAACCCCGAGTTCACGATGCTGGAGTTCTACCAGGCGTACGCCGACTACAACGTCATGGCGGACGTCACCCGCTCCCTGATCCAGGACGCGGCCCGCGCCGCGTTCGGCACCACGGTGGTCGAGCGCGACGGGGTGGAGTACGACCTGGGCGGGGAGTGGCCGCAGGTCACCCTGTACGGAGCGGTCTCCGAGGCGCTGGGCGCCGAGGTCGACCCGCGCACCCCGGTCGAGGAGGTCCGCCGCCTGGCCGAGGCCAGGGGCGTGGAGTACGACCCGGCCTGGGGCCAGGGCAAGCTGGTCGAGCACGTCTTCGAGGAGCTGGTGGAGCACACGCTCGTCCAGCCCACGTTCGTGCGCGACTTCCCGCTGGAGACGAGCCCGCTCACCCGCCAGCACCGCGAGGACCCGCTGCTCACCGAGAAGTGGGACCTCATCGGCTTCGGCATGGAGCTGGGCACGGGCTACTCGGAGCTGGTCGACCCGGTCGAGCAGCGCCGCCGCCTCACCGAGCAGTCGCTGATGGCCGCCGACGGCGACCCGGAGGCGATGCAGCTCGACGAGGACTTCCTGCGGGCCCTGGAGTACGGCATGCCGCCGACCGGCGGTGTGGGTGTGGGCATTGACCGGCTCCTGATGGCCTTCACCGGCAAGAACATTCGGGAAACTGTCCTTTTCCCGATCGTGAAGCCCGAGGGGAACGACGCCTGATTTCTTTGGCGTCCCATTTGCCGGGTCCTTATCCCGGTAGGCGGATGTCCGAAAGCGGGGGCGGTGGCGCGGTGTCCAGGCACCGCGCCACCGCCCCCGCCGCCGTTCCCGGCGCAGGTCGCGAACCCGGGTGCCGGAGGCGGACGGCGGGGCCCCGGCGGCGGGCCCGCGGAGGGCGCCGACACGGCGAAGATTTTCCCCTGTCGGGGGCCGTCGCCCGGGCCTGTACGGACGGTGACCGTTTCCGCAGGTCAGTGCGGAAAAAGAATTTCCCTTTCCGTGACGGTGCGACGTATTGCCCCGGTCTTGTCACTCAGGGTGATTTATCTGGCCTTGACGGTATCTGCTCCTCCGCCTAGCGTGCTGAGAGCGGGCCGAGTCCCGCGTGTTCGCCGAAGTGGATCGAGTAACGCGGAGTGCGTCAGGAGCGCCGGAAGCCCCGGTCCCCCCTCGCGCGCTCGCAAACACCCACCGGTGCGGTCTGTCCGTCCCAGGCCGCAACGCTCCAAGGGTCGTGCGACCCGTGCCCGAACGACTCCCCCGTCCCTGTGCCAGAGGGTCGGCCGTGAGGAGTTCGCACCACGGGGCCGTGCGTCGGAACCCCTCCCGACGCACTCGCATCTCACCAGGTGACGAGTCGATGTTCCGCACTCACATGGATGAGGGAGGACGGAGTGGAACAGGCCACACTCGTACGACGTACCGTTGAGGACCAGGGCGTGCCGCAGGCACGGGAGCACCGTGAGAACGTGGTCCCCCTGCAGAGCCGCCCGCGCGAAGTCGGCGTCGGTCCGTACGCGCCGGTCGAACTGAGTCACGAAGAGATCGAGCTCCTCGCCGAGATCGCGACCGGTGTCACCACCGAGGTCGCCGCCCGGCACCTGGAGCTCAGCGCCCGTACGCTGCGCCGGCGCATTCGCAACATCTGCGACGTGCTCGGGGTCAACACCCCGATCGAGGCGGTCGTCTGGGCCGCCCGGCGCCAGCTGATCTGACGGACGAACGCACCCCTCCTCCCCGGCGCGGCCGGGGACCGACCACGGGCATGCCGGCCCGATGTCCTCGGGGGCCCGCGTTCACCGGCCGCGAGCGAGCCGGTGATCCGCGCGGGACCCCAGGGGCATAGTCTGGACCGGTTATGCCCGTTCGTCATGTACAGGTGCGGCGCGCCCGCACCGGCGATGTCGCGCACATCCGCCGCCTCGTCGACACCTACACCGCTGATCGGCGAGTGCTCTCCAAGAGCACGGTCAACCTCTACGAGGACGTCCAGGAGTTCTGGGTCGCCGAGGCCGAGATCGCCCCCGACGACGCCGGGGGAGGGTCCCCGTCCGGGGCCGGGCCCGGGGAGGCGGAGTTCCGGGTGGTGGGCTGCGGCGCCCTGCACGTCCTCTGGGAGGACCTGGCAGAGGTGCGCACCGTCGCGGTGGACCCGTCCCTGCGCGGTTTCGGCATCGGCCACCGGATCGTCTCCGCCCTTTTGGACACCGCGCGCGCGTTGGGCGTGCGCCGTGTGTTCTGCCTGACGTTCGAGACCGCTTTCTTCGCGCGCCACGGCTTCGCCCCGATCCAGGGGACCCCGGTCTCCTCCCGGGTGTACGAGGAACTCCTGCGCTCCTATGACGAAGGTGTCGCCGAATTCCTCGATCTGGAGCGCGTCAAACCCAACACCCTCGGGAACACCCGGATGCTGGTCCACCTCGGCCCCGGAGTCGAGAACACCGGTGGCTAAAGGTTTTCGTACTCTCTTGGGACCGCGTTCCGGCAATGCCGGAGGCAAACGGACCACGGTCCCGAACCGGCTACCGACCCTCGAACCCGCGATTGGGCACACCGGGTGGTATGGAAGTGGAAGGGGGAAGGTAATGTGTACCTGCGCCCGGTCCGCCGCCGGAAGCGAGTTCGGCGGAGTCCGGTGACGAAGGGTCGTGATTTCTCCGCTTCCGGTGACCCGCCCGGCCTCTTCGACCCCCGGTGCGCCGGCGCACCGAAGCGCACTCCGCATTGACGCCCTCCGGTTTGCCGTACCGGGGCCCGGTACCGCCCCGGTCAAAGCAGGGGATACGGTGTCTATGATGTCCGGTATGCGATTGCCCGCCCCGTCGGGCGCCATCCCCCCAGGAGTGTCCCGACACTGAGTCGGGTATTTGCTGCAATAAGTAACAACCAGGAAGGGTGGACCGGTTCGATGGGTGACTTTTTGTCGTCGGTGCTTCCCCCCGGACTGCTCGACGTATTGTCGGCGCTCATCCCTCCGGTGGTCGTCGCCTTCGTGTTCTGCTACTTCATCCTGAAGGTGCTGCGCCGCGAGATGGCGCCGCGCAGGATGGACGGAAGCCTGGTCGGCAAGGGTGCGCCCGTGGCCTCCGGGGCCGTCGGCGAGAACACCCGGGCGGCCGGGGAGACCGGCGCGGCGAACGGGACGGCGAATGTCCGGAGCGCGGAAGGCGAAGAATCCGGCGACCGTTGATACGGTCCTTGACCGATCACATCCCCCGACCGGCCGCCACGGGCCGGTTCCGACGGTGTTTCGTGATGAACACGCGTCCCGCCGCCCACTCCCCGGCCGATCCCTCCCATGGCCGGACGGCGGTGCCGCCGGGTGATTTCCGGCACGTCGCCAATTGTGTTCCCGCGGGCTGCGGGATAGCTTTATATTCAGGTGCGGAGACACCGCTCTTCTGAAAGGTTTGATTCCATGGCACAGAAGGTCCAGGTTTTCCTGGTCGACGACCTCGACGGTGGCGAGGCCGAGGAGACGGTCACGTTCGGTCTGGACGGCTCCGTGTACGAAATCGACCTCAGTGCGAGTAATGCCGCCAAGCTGCGTGAGGCCCTTACTCCGTTCGTCGAGGCGTCTCGCAAGGCTTCGCCGAAGGCGGGCCGCTCGACCGGTCGCCGTGCCGCCAGCCGGAATGCCCCCAGCCGTGAGCGCAGCGCGGAGATTCGCGCCTGGGCGAAGGCCGCGGGCAAGCCCGTCAATGAGCGCGGGCGTATCCCCGCCGCGATCGTCGCCGAATACGAGGCCATCAAGGGCTAGTCCGCCCGACCCCGGGTACGCCGAAATGTTGTCGGTTCTTGATCGGATTCCGACCGGCGCCGCCCGGAGAGGGCCGAGGTCCTCAGAACCCGCCCGACGCGGCCGCGGCCGCGGTGACACGTGGATCCCCGCTGCTGCGGGGATCCGGGCGGAGGGGACGCCGGTCCGCGGGGCGAACGCCCCGGCGCGGCACGCCCGCGCCGCTCGATCGGCGCCGACGCGTCACGGCCCGCCGCCCACGGGGGCGAGCCGGAGGACGGGACGGCGGTGGGTCCGGATCACCCGCAGGACCACTTCGGACCGATCCCGGTGCCTCTGCAGAGACCACCGGACCGGGATCGCCGATCGCTTTCCCGCAATTTCGCTTCCGGCTGAACAACACGGAGCCTGTTCGCTGAGAGCCGATTATTACGGCCAGTACAAGCAACGACCCGGTCACTCCCGGCATCACGGGAGTACCGGGTCGTTCGCCTTCGGCGTACAGGGAAATCTGACGCCGCAATCGGTAGTTGGATGTTGGGTGAACGCCCTATCGTCGGGGAAAGTCTCTGGCACGGACGGCTTCGGCCGGATCGTGGCGGAGATGTCCGTCCGCTCGGCAGCCGGTCGAACGGTTCGGACGGGTGCGACAGTGCTCCCCGGGGCGGTTATCCCTGTGGGGCCGATATGCGGAAGAGTCGGGTCGGTGGGAACCGACCCTGCCTGACCGCTCTGTAGAGGAGCGACGAGACATGTTCGAGAGGTTTACCGACCGCGCGAGGCGAGTGGTTGTTCTGGCCCAGGAAGAGGCCAGGATGCTCAACCACAACTACATCGGTACGGAGCACATCCTGCTCGGCCTCATCCACGAGGGTGAGGGCGTCGCCGCCAAGGCTCTGGAAAGTCTCGGTATCAGCCTCGAAGCGGTTCGGCAGCAGGTCGAGGAGATCATCGGCCAGGGCCAGCAGGCGCCGTCGGGGCACATCCCCTTCACGCCGCGGGCCAAGAAGGTCCTGGAGCTGTCCCTGCGGGAGGCGCTCCAGCTCGGCCACAACTACATCGGGACCGAGCACATCCTGCTCGGCCTCATCCGTGAGGGCGAGGGCGTCGCCGCCCAGGTCCTCGTCAAGCTCGGCGCCGACCTCAACCGGGTCCGCCAGCAGGTCATCCAGCTGCTCCACGGCTACCAGGGCAAGGAGCCGCAGGCGACCACGGGCTCCTCGGAGTCCACCCCCTCCACCTCCCTGGTGCTCGACCAGTTCGGCCGCAACCTGACCCAGGCCGCCCGGGAGAGCAAGCTCGACCCGGTCATCGGGCGGGACAAGGAGATCGAGCGGGTCATGCAGGTCCTGTCCCGCAGGACCAAGAACAACCCGGTCCTCATCGGCGAGCCCGGCGTCGGCAAGACGGCGGTCGTCGAGGGCCTGGCCCAGAAGATCGTCAAGGGGGAGATCCCCGAGACGCTCAAGGACAAGCAGCTCTACACGCTGGACCTGGGCGCGCTGGTCGCGGGCAGCCGCTACCGGGGCGACTTCGAGGAGCGCCTCAAGAAGGTGCTCAAGGAGATCCGCACCCGCGGCGACATCATCCTGTTCATCGACGAGCTGCACACGCTGGTCGGCGCGGGCGCGGCGGAGGGCGCCATAGACGCCGCCTCCATCCTCAAGCCCATGCTGGCCCGCGGCGAGCTGCAGACCATCGGCGCGACCACGCTGGACGAGTACCGCAAGTACCTGGAGAAGGACGCCGCGCTGGAGCGCCGCTTCCAGCCCATCCAGGTGGACGAGCCGACCATCACGCACGCCATCGAGATCCTCAAGGGCCTGCGCGACCGGTACGAGGCCCACCACCGGGTCTCCATCACCGACAGCGCCCTGGTGGCCGCGGCCAACCTCGCCGACCGCTACATCAGCGACCGGTTCCTGCCGGACAAGGCGATCGACCTCATCGACGAGGCCGGCTCGCGCATGCGCATCCGCCGCATGACCGCGCCGCCGGACCTGCGCGAGTTCGACGAGAAGATCGCCGGCGTCCGCCGGGACAAGGAGTCCGCGATCGACGCGCAGGACTTCGAGAAGGCCGCCTCGCTGCGCGACGACGAGAAGCAGCTGCTGGCCAAGAAGGCGCAGCGGGAGAAGGAGTGGAAGGCCGGCGACATGGACGTCGTGGCCGAGGTCGACGAGGAGCTCATCGCCGAGGTCCTGGCCGCCTCCACCGGCATCCCGGTCTTCAAGCTCACCGAGGAGGAGAGCTCCCGGCTGCTGCGCATGGAGGACGAGCTGCACCGCCGCGTCATCGGCCAGGAGGACGCCATCAAGGCGCTCTCCCAGGCGATCCGGCGCACGCGTGCGGGTCTGAAGGACCCCAAGCGCCCCGGTGGTTCGTTCATCTTCGCCGGCCCGTCCGGTGTCGGTAAGACCGAGCTGTCCAAGACCCTGGCCGAGTTCCTGTTCGGGGACGAGGACGCGCTGATCCAGCTGGACATGTCCGAGTTCATGGAGAAGCACACGGTCTCGCGGCTGTTCGGCTCCCCGCCCGGGTACGTCGGCTACGAGGAGGGCGGCCAGCTCACCGAGAAGGTGCGCCGCAAGCCGTTCTCCGTGGTCCTGTTCGACGAGATCGAGAAGGCCCACAACGACATCTTCAACTCGCTCCTCCAGGTGCTGGAGGAGGGCCGTCTCACCGACGCCCAGGGTCGCAACGTCGACTTCAAGAACACGGTCATCATCATGACGACCAACCTGGGCACCCGGGACATCTCCAAGGGCGTGGCCATGGGCTTCGCCAAGGAGGACGACGCCCAGACCAACTACGAGCGGATGAAGGCCAAGGTCGGCGAGGAGCTCAAGCAGAACTTCCGGCCGGAGTTCCTCAACCGTGTGGACGACATCATCGTCTTCCACCAGCTGACCGAGAGCGAGATCTTCCAGATCGTGGATCTGATGATCTCCAGCCTCGACAACCGCCTCAAGGAGCGGGACATGGGCATCGAGCTCCGTCCCGCGGCTAAGAAGCTGCTGTCGGAGCGGGGCTTCGACCCGGTCCTGGGCGCCCGGCCGCTGCGCCGGACGATCCAGCGGGAGATCGAGGACCAGCTCTCGGAGAAGATCCTGTTCGGCGACCTCAAGGCGGGCCAGATCGTCGTGATCGACGCCGAGGGGGAGGGCACCGACGCCAAGCTCACCTTCAAGGGTGTGCCCAAGCCGGCCGCCGTCCCGGACACCCCCGAGGTCGAGGAGTCGGCCGCGGGCAAGGCCGAGTAACGGACCCGGCACAACGCACTCCGTCAGCGGGGGCGCCCTCGGGCGCCCCCGCCGTCGTTCCCGGGCCCGGGGCCGGCGCGGGGGACCGGTTAGGGTGCGAGGGTGACTCAGCCGCATGATCCCCACCACGACCCCCGACAGCAGGGCCCGCAGCAGCCGCCCCCGCAGCAGCCCCACCAGGGACACGGCCCGCCGCAGGCGGGCCCGCCCCCCGGGTACGGGCCGCAGCCGGGCTACGGGCCGCCGCAACCGCCGCAGCCGGGATACGGCCCGCAGCCCGGCCACGCGGGCGGGCCTCCCGGCGGGTACCCGCCGCCGCCGAAGAAGTCCTCGGCCGGGCTCGTCATCGGCATCGTCGCCGGCGCCCTGGTCCTGGTGCTGCTCGTCGCGGGCGGCGGACTGTGGTTCTACGTCTCGTCCCGGGGCGGGTCCGGCGGTGAGGTGACCACCTTCGAGAACCTGTCGGCCGACCACGTCGAGCCCGGCGAGACCGTCTCCTACGACATGTTCCCGCCGGCGGGCGGCCCCCACTACCCGACCTGGCAGAACTGCGGCGTGTACACCGAGCCGCTGCGCGCGGAGCTGGCCGTGCACTCGCTGGAGCACGGCGCGGTGTGGATCACCTACGACCCCTCCATGGCCCCGGACGACGTCGCGGTCCTGGAGTCGCTGTACACCTCCGGCGACTACCTGGTGATCAGCCCGATGGAGGGCCTTCCGTCCCCGGTGGTGGCCTCCGCCTGGGGCTCGCAGCTCACCCTGGACGACCCCGCCGACCCGGCGCTCACCGACTACCTGCGCGAGTACGTCCAGGGACCGGCCACCCCCGAGCCCGGCGCCCCGTGCAGCGGCGGGATCTCCGAGAGCGAGGCCGAGGTCGAGCTGCTCATCGAGGACGGGACCATCGCCACGATGGGCGCCTGAGGGACTCAGGAGGGCAGCGCGTAGCGGCCGTCCTCCAGCGGGTCCACGAGGCCGTCGACGACCAGGGCGTCCAGGGCGCGCTCGCGCTGGACGCGGTCGTCCCAGACGGCGTCCAGCGCCTCCTTGGGCACCGGCACGGCCGAGTCGCGCAGCACCGCCAGGAGGCGGCCGCGGACCTGGCGGTCGGTGCCCGCGTAGGTCTGGCCGCGCCGGGGCGGTCCGCTGTGCGCGGGCCGCCCCGCCGCCGTCCAGGCGCACTGGTTCGCGATGGGGCAGTCGACGCACTTGGGCGAACGGGCGGTGCACACCAGGGCGCCGAGCTCCATCACGGCCACGCCCCAGCGGGCGGCCACGGACGGCTCGGGCGGCAGCAGCGACTCGGCGAGGGTCACCTCGCTCTTGGTCTGGGTTTTCGGCGGGTACTCGATGCCTGTTTCGGCCCGGGCCAGGACCCGGCGCACGTTGGTGTCCAGAATGGCGTGCCGCTGGCCGAAAGCGAAGCTCGCCACGGCCGCCGCCGTGTACGCGCCGATGCCCGGCAGCGCCAGCAGGGTGGCGTGGTCGTCGGGCACCACCCCGTCGTGCTCCTCGGTGATGACCGTCGCGCAGGCGTGCAGGCGCAGCGCCCGGCGCGGGTAGCCGAGCCGGTCCCACATGCGGACCGCGTCACCCGGTGAGTCTTTCGCCAGGTCGGCGGGGGTGGGCCAGCGCTCCATCCAGGCCCGCCAGGCGGGCAGGACCCGCACGACCGGGGTCTGCTGGAGCATGATCTCGCTGACCAGGATCGACCAGGGGGAGGCCCCCGGCTCCCGCCAGGGGAGATCGCGGGCGTTGGCCTCGTACCAGGCCAGAACGGCGGTGCTGTAAGGGTTATCGCTCATCTTTAAACCGGGGATCGGCGGGTTGAGTAGGTGGCGCGCCCGCAAAACCGCAATACTACGGGCCATGGCGTCAAGTACCGGACATCCCGTCAGTCCCGAGACCTACTGGAAGCGGCGCGCCCTCGTGCTGGCCGGGGTCATGTTGGTGCTCACCCTCATCGTCTTCGCGTGCCGCCCGGGCGGCGGGGACGAGGGGGAGACGACCCGGTCCGAAGCGGGTATGGGCGATGACGCCTCCCCCAGTGTCGCACCGGAGGACCCCTCCGCGTCACCGGAACCGTCGGAGGACCCCTCGGAGGCCGACGCCTCTCCGAGCGAGGACCCGTCCGCCTCCGACGACCCCTCCGACGCCGAGGAGTCCGAGGGCGAGGACGGCGGCGGCGAGGAGGGGTCCGGCGGCGCGGCGGCCGCGCCGGAGAAGCCGGAGGACCTGTGCCGTCCCCAGGACGTGGTGGTCACCTTCGACTTCGCGGAGGCCGACAAGGAGGTCTACGGGGCCGGCCAGAACCCGGCCTTCCGGGTCACCGTGGTGAACACCGCCGAGCAGACCTGCACCGTCGACGTGGGGCGCGAGGCCCTGGAACTGCGCATCCACTCCGGTGACGACCGCATCTTCTCCACCGCCGACTGCGTCGAGGGCGAGGCCCGCGAGGACCGCCAGCTGAGCCGTGGCGTGCCGCACGAGTTCACGATCACCTGGGAGCGGGTGCGCTCCTTCACCGACTGCCGCGAGGGCACGTCCCAGGCCCGGCCCGGCTGGTACCGCGCCAACCTGCACGGGGACTACGCGGGCTCGACCGACCAGGTGGTGTTCCAGCTGAAGGCCTGAGCCGGACCCGGCGAATGCGAACACGGACGGCACTCATGTGGCTACTATGAGTGCCGTCCGTGTTCCTCCATCCGGGAGCCAGCCCACCGTGAAACGCCTCGCCGCCTGCGGCCTCGCCCTGTTCGCCGCCCTCGCCCTCACCCCCGGGGCGGCCTCGGCCGACCGCCACTCCGACCGGTACGTCCTCACCGTCACCGACGAGGGCACCGGCCAGCGCTCCGTCACCACCCTGCACTGCGACCCCGTCGGCGGCGCCCACCCCGAGGCGGAGGCGGCCTGCGCCGCCATCGCCGGGGCCGGGTCGATCGAGGCCGTCGCCCCCGCCGAGGGCTTCTGCACCATGGAGTACCGCCCGGTCACCGCCACCGCCCGCGGGCACGAGGAGTTCGAGCAGACCTTCGGCAACCCCTGCGTCCTGCGCACCGCCAAGGGCGCGGTCTTCGCCTTCTAGGCCGTGCTCTTGTGAACCTCTGCTGAGCGTCGGCCCGCCCGTCGAGCGGCGGAAGGTCCTCAACGGGCGGCCTGCGGCCACAGACCTTCCTGGAGGACGTCTCCTTCGGGCCTCCAGAACCCCGCCGGGCGCCTCGCGAACCCCCGGCGGCACAGGGGAAGTCTCAAGAAACAGGCTCCAGCCCCCGGTCAGCGCCGCCTGGCCACGCGCATCAGGGCCTCGCTGAGCTCCTCCACCTCGTGGACGCGGATGCCGGGGACCGGGTCGCCGAAGTGCTTGGGCACGATCGCCTCGGTGAAGCCCAGGCGCTGCGCCTCGGCCACCCGGCGGCGGGCGCCGGTGACCGTGCGCACGTCCCCGGCCAGGCCGACCTCGCCGACCACCACCAGGCCGCGCGGCAGGGCGACGTCGTTGTGCGAGCTGCCCGCGGCCATCGCCAGCGCGAGGTCGATCGCGGGCTCGGTCAGGCGCACGCCGCCCACCGTGGAGGCGTACACGTCGAGGCTGGCGAGCTTCATCCCGGTCCGCTTCTCCAGCACCGCCAGGATCATGTTCACCCGTGAGGTGTCCAGGCCCGAGGTGGCCCGGCGGGGCGCCGGCAGCGGGGTCGGCGCCACCAGCGCCTGGACCTCGGCGATGATCGGCCGCCGCCCCTCCAGGGCCACGGTGATGCAGGTGCCCGGGACCGGGTCGGTGCGCTCGGTGAGGAACAGGCCGCTGGGGTCGGCCAGCCCCACGATGCCGGTCTCGGTCAGCTCGAAGCAGCCGATCTCGTCGGTGGGGCCGTAACGGTTCTTGACCGCGCGCAGCAGGCGCAGCTGGGAGTGGCGCTCGCCCTCGAAGTGGAGCACCACGTCCACCAGGTGCTCCAGCAGGCGCGGGCCGGCGATGGAGCCGTCCTTGGTCACGTGTCCGACCAGGACCGTGGCGATCCCGCGCTCCTTGGCGAGCTGGATGAGCGCGCCGGTCACCTGCCGCACCTGGGTCACGCCGCCCGGGACGCCGGTGGTGTCGGGGGACATCATGGTCTGCACCGAGTCGACGATGAGCAGGCCCGGCGCCACCGCGTCCACGTGCGAGGCCACGGTGGCGATGGAGGTCTCCGCCGCCAGGTACAGCTTGTCCGACAGCGCCCCCAGGCGCTCGGCGCGCAGGCGGACCTGCCCGGCCGACTCCTCGCCGGTCACGTACAGGACGGGCCCGGCCTGGGCGCGCTTGGCGGCCACCTCGAGCAGCAGGGTGGACTTGCCGACACCGGGCTCGCCGGCGAGCAGGACCACGCCGCCCGGGACGGCGCCGCCGCCCAGCACCCGGTCGAGCTCGTCGATGCCGGTGGGCACGGCCTCGGCGCTCTCCACGCTGATCTCGGTGATGGGGCGCGCCCGGGAGGTCACCGCGGCGGGGGCGACCGCCATGGGCGCCGGGGCCCCGGCCTCCTCGACCGTGCCCCACGCCTGGCACTCCCCGCAGCGGCCCACCCATTTGAGGGTGGTCCAGCCGCACTCGGCGCACCGGAACATCGTCTTCGCTTTGGCCATGTCCGACACGCTAACGCCTGCCGGGGACGCTCCGTCCGCCCCGGACCTCCCCTGTGGACGGGCCGCGGCCGCGGCGCCCGCCCGGGCCGCCCGCCGGGGTCGCCGGACGCGGTGCGCCACAAGAAAGTTACCTACGGGTTAGGACACTTTCCGTGAAGGTCGTGTTACAGAATTCCTAGGGTCCGGAACCTCCGACCACCCCCCGCTCCCTGGAGAGGAGACCCGCGTGCCCCGCACCGACACGCCGTCCATGTCCCCCGAAGCCCCCTTCGCCCCCGAACCGCCCGCGAAGCCGCGACGCTCCCGAAGCGCCGCACTCGTCGCGGCCGCGGCCCTGGGCCTGTCCCTGGCGGCCGCCCCCGCGGCCGCCGAGGAGGCCGCCTTCCAGCACTACGTCGCCCTGGGCGACTCGTTCACCGCCGGCCCGCTGATCCCGCCGTACGCGC
The DNA here is from genome assembly GCF_042797335.1 of Nocardiopsis sp. NPDC057823. Lineage (NCBI taxonomy): Bacteria > Bacillati > Actinomycetota > Actinomycetes > Streptosporangiales > Nocardiopsidaceae > Nocardiopsis > Nocardiopsis sp. NPDC057823. The sequence goes on from NZ_JBHVLR010000006.1 coordinate 60,370, forward strand.
CCGGCTCCGACCCCCGCTGCCTGCGCTCCTCGGCCAACTACGCCCAGCTCACCGCCGACCGGCTGGGCGTGGCCGAGTTCACCGACGTCAGCTGCTCGGGGGCGGTCACCGCCGACTTCTCCGAGTCCCAGTTCACGGGGGTCGCCCCGCAGTACGACGCCCTCACCCCCGACACCGACCTGGTGACGGTGGGGATCGGCGGCAACGACTTCGGCTTCGTGGACGTGCTCACCACCTGCGCCAAGCGCAGCCTGGAGAACCCGCTGGGCAACCCCTGCGAGCGCCACTACGGCGACGAACTCGACCGGAGGGTGGACGACCTGCGCGACGAGATCTCCGGTGTGTACGAGGAGATCGCCGTCCGCAGCCCCGGCGCGACCGTGCTCGCGGTCGGGTACCTCCAGATCCTCCCCGAGAGCAACGGCTGCTGGCCGAGGGAGCCGATCGCCCGCGGCGACGTGGCCTACCTGGACGGGGTGCAGACCGCGCTCAACACGATGATCGCCGAGGAGGCCGCCGCCCACGGCGCGGTCTTCGTCGACGTCCTGGAGCGCGGCCACGACATCTGCTCCCCGGGCTCCGAGCGCTGGGTGGAGGGGATCATCCCGGAGAACTCCGCGGCCCCGGTGCACCCCAACGCCGAGGGCATGGCCGCCGTCGCCGACCGCGTCGCCGCCGCGCTGGGCGCCCCCGTCGCCTGACGGGCGCCGCCCGGCCCGGTTCGCCACCGTGGGTGACGGAACCCCGCCGGAGGCGGGCGGGGGAGCCGTGCCGGGTGAGGGGCGTTTGGCCATGGCCTGACCCGGTTTCGGCGCCCTCCGTCAAGGATGCTTTACCTTTTTTGGAGACCGATTAGACTACGGAGAGTGATTTCTCGTGGTGTCTGTGTGACGAATGAAATGCGCGTCGTGACCGACCCATCCGCGTCGCAGGGGCGCGGACGCCACGGCGAACCGACATTCGGCATGTGGAGGACCAGTGCGAATACCGCGACACCACGAGCAAACGCAGGCCTGTCGTCCCGCGGACCCGGGGCGGCAGGCCTCGCACTCCCGGCGGCCCCGGACCGGGGCGCGTGCGCTCTCCGCGGCCCTCCTCGCCGCCGCGCTGGCGTTCGGCGCCGCACCCGGGCTCGCGCAGGCGGCCCCCGCCGCCCCGGCGAACGGGGGCGAGCGCGTCCACCAGCTCTCCTCCGCCACCGCGGAGAGGGCGATCGAGGCCGCCGAGTCCCAGAAGGGGACCCCCTACGCCTGGGGCGGGAGCAAGCCCGGCGGCTTCGACTGCTCCGGGCTCGTCCAGTGGTCGTTCAAGCAGGCCGGGGTGAACCTGCCCCGTATCGCCCAGGACCAGGTGAACCACGGCACCCGGGTGAGCTACTCCAACGCGAGGAGGGGCGACCTCCTGTACTGGACCGACAGCGGCGGCTACGCCTACCACGTCGCCATCTACCTCGGCAACGGCCGGATGATCGACGCGCCCCGGACGGGCGACGAGGTCCGCGAGCGGGACGTCACCCGCTACAACCTCGCCGGAGCCGTGCGGCTGTGACGCCGCCCCCGCAGGCCGCGCGCAGGGCGCCGACGGCCGCGGGCACACGCTCTCCCGGGGGGTGACCCCGGCGGCCCGCACCCCTGGACCCGGTGCACTCAGTACCTCCGCCACCAGAGATTGACCGCGTAGTCCACCGCGGTCCCCGGATGCGCCGCGATGATCTCCGCGGCCAGGGCCGGAGGGAACTCGATCCCCACCACCGCCTCGAAGGCGCGGCGGTCGGTGAAGTCCCATCGCATCGTCAGGGCCTCGCGCCCGAACCCGTGGGAGGACCAGAACCGTTCTACGGCGGCCGGGTCGTACGACGGCAGCGACCGCCGGAACCAGCCGCCGAACGTGGAGCGGGTCGCGTCGTTGTCGATCACGAACGCGACCCCGCCGCGTCGCATCACCCGGTCGAGCTCGGCCAGGCCGGGCTCGCAGCCGGGGCCGAAGAAGTAGGCCCAGCGGGCGTGCGCGACCTCGACGACGGAGTCGGGGACGGGCAGCCGCTGGGCCACACCGTTCAGGACCTCGACGCCGTCCAGTCCCGCCACCCGCTTGCGGGCCCGCGCCGCCAGCGCGGGATGGGGCTCCACCCCGGTCACCCGGGCCGCGCTCCGCGCGAACCGGGGCAGGTGGAACCCGGTGCCGCACCCGATGTCCAGCACCCGGGCGCCCGCCATCGGGCGGATGCGCTCCATCGCCGCCTCGATGACCCCGTCCGGGTCCACGGCGAGGTTCTCCAGCTCGTAGACGTCGGGGTGGCGCCAGATGTTCGGGCTCGGGACGGCCTCTGCGGGGATCATGACCGAAGAGCCTACGCGCAGCGCCCCGCGGGGCGCGGACCGGCGGCACGCCACGTTCACACGGCGGCTACGCACGGGGCGGGCCGGAGCGCATACCCTGTCCACGTGAGCGCTATCCAGGTACCAGACGCGCCCGTCGTCCTCTCGACGGCGTCGGTCTACCCTGAGAAGACCCCGGCCGCCTTCGAGATCGCCGCGAAACTGGGGTACGACGGCATCGAGGTGCTCGTCTCCTCCGACCCCGCCAGCCAGGACATCGACCTGCTGCGGCGCCTCTCCGACTACCACCAGATCCCGGTCACCGCAGTCCACTCCCCGTGCCTCGTCCTCACCCAGCGGGTGTGGGGGCGCGAGCCCTGGGGCAAGCTCGTCCGCTCCAAGGAGATGGCCGAGGCGCTGGGCGCCAAGACCATCGTGGTCCACCCCGCCTTCCGCTGGCAGCGCGACTACGCCCGCGAGTTCGAGGTGGGCGTCGCCCGCATGCAGGAGGAGACCGACGTCGTCTTCGCCGTCGAGAACATGTACCCGGTGCGCGTGCGCGACCGCGAGGTCGTGCCCTACGCCCCGAGCTGGAACCCCCTCGACCGCGACTACGCCGACGTCACCCTCGACATGTCGCACACCGCGATGTCGGGCTCCGACGCCATGGACATGGCCAAGCGGCTGGGCGACCGGCTCTCCCACATCCACGTCGCGGACGGCTTCGGCGGGCAGAACCTCGACGAGCACCTCATCCCGGGCCGCGGCCGCCAGCCGGTCGCCGAGGTCCTGGAGTACCTGGCCGCGGGCGGGTTCGAGGGCCAGCTGGTGCTGGAGGTGAGCACCCGCAAGGCGCCCGACCGCCAGGCCCGGCTGCGGGAGCTGGCCGAGGCGCTGGCCTTCACACGGCTGCACTTCGCCCGGCCCGCCGAACCCGCGGGGGCACCGCGGCCCCGCGACCGGCGCGAGCGGATCGCCCTGCTGCGGCGCCGGCCGCCCGCCCCGCCCCGGCTGTTCGAGGTGGACTCCTCGGGCACGGTCGAGAGCGGCGACGAGGACTGACCCGGCGCCCGTACCACTGGGTGGGACGCGGTGTCCGCTCCGGTTCCCCGGGGCGGCTAGCGTTGGAGGGGACCGCAGAGAGGACCCTTTCATGATCGCGATCATCGGTGCCGGGAAGATGGGCGAGGCGCTGCTCGCCGGGATGCTGGCCAAGGGCCACGCGCCGGAGGACGTCCTCGTCACGGAGCCGCGCGCGGAGCACGCGGCCGAGCTGCGCGAGCGCTACGGCGTGGAGGTCGTGCCGGCCGCCGAGGCCGCCAAGCGCGCGGACACGCTGCTGCTCGCCCTCAAGCCGCAGGACATGGTCGCCCTGCTGGACGAGATCACCCCGCACCTGGGCCACGGGCGGCTCGTCATCTCCGTCGCCGCCGGGCTCACCACCGCCGTGCTGGAGAGCCACCTGCCCCCGGGCACCCCGGTGGTGCGGGCCATGCCCAACACCCCCGCCCTCATGGGGCAGGGGATGACCGCCGTGGCGGGCGGCGCCCACACCGGGCCCGCGCACCTGGAGCGCGCCGAGTCGCTGCTGGGCACCGTCGGCGAGGTGATCCGGGTCGGCGAGCAGCACATGGACACCGTCACGGCGATCTCCGGCAGCGGGCCCGCCTACTTCTACTTCATCGCCGAGACGATGATCGAGGCCGGGGTCGCGATGGGCATGCCGCGGGCCACCGCCCAGAAACTGGTGGGGCAGACCATCACCGGCGCGGCCGCCATGCTCAACGGCTCGGGGGAGCACCCGGTGGTGCTGCGCGAGGCGGTCACCTCGCCGGGCGGGACCACCGCGGCGGCGCTGCGCGAGCTGGAGCGGCACGGGGTGCGCGCCGCGTTCACGGACGCGATCGAGGCCGCCCGGGACCGCAGCAGCGCGCTCTCGGGGAACTGAGGCCGGGGCCCCTCCCAGGGCGCTGAGACGTGCGGGGGCGGCAGCCGGTTCCCGGTCGAGGTGGCCGAAAACGGTCGGACTGCACGAAGGGGTCGTCCGGGTACATAGATAGTGTTCTGAGGGAGGGCGGGAACGCCCTCGACAGGCTCTGTCATCTCCCGGGAGGCAGGGTCGCCTCCCCCGTTCCCCCGACCCAGGGCCCCACCTCATGAGTCTTCCCCCTTCGTCCCCAGACCCGTCCCAGCCGCAGGGAGGCCCCGTACCCCCGTCGGGGGGCCCACCGCCCGCGGGCGACCAGGGCGCACCGGCCGGTCCGCCGACCGGCGGCGACACCCCGTACGGCGGTACTCCCGCCGGGGGTGTCCCCGGCGGTCCGCCGACCGGAGGAAACCCGCCGTACAGCGGTACGCCCGCGGGAGGTGTTCCCGGCGGTGTCCCGACCGGTGGCAATCCGCCCTACGGCGGTACTCCCGCCGGAGGTGTTCCCGGTGGTCCGCCGTCCGGTGGCAATCCGCCCTACGGTGGCACGCCCGCCGGGGGTGTTCCCGGCGGTGCTCCGACCAGTGGTAACCCGCCCTACGGCGGTACTCCCGTCGGTGGTGTCCCCGGCGGTGTCCCGCCCCACGGCGGCATGCCCGCCGGCGGCATGTACTCCGGGGGCGTTCCCGGCGGACCGGGGGCTCCGATGGGCCCCGGCGGACCGACCGGCCCCGGCGCTCCCATGGGTCCCGGCGGCCCGCCCGGCCCCCCCGGCGGCCCGTTCGGCCCGCCCCCGCCGCCCCGGCCCAAGCGCCTGGGCCTGTTCTCCTCGCCCACCGCGCTGCACACCGCCGCCCTCAACGCCACCGGCGTGGGCGCGGGCTATCTCCGCATCAAGCAGTGGCCGTTCTTCGCCGTGGCCCTGGCCGTCACCCTCGGGTTGCTGGTCACCGCGGCGTTCCTCGGTGCCGCCGACAACCTGCTGCTGTGGGCCCCGGTCCTCCTGGCCTGGTTCCTCGCCGCCGCGGCGCACGGCCTCTTCGCCGGCCGCGCCCACGACGAGCGCGTCCTCGCCCAGGGCGGCACCCCGCCCCGCAGCGCCGTCCCCTACCTGACGGCCGGCGGCCTGGCCGTCGCCCTGGTCGTCTCCCTCACCGCCGTCTGGCAGCTCGGCGAGTGGCGGCTGCGCGTGGCCGACGCCTCCCACGCCCGCGGCGAGTGCGGGAACTCCGAGGCCGTCGCCGAGTACGAGTCCGTCGAGGACTTCTTCCAGCTGTCCTTCTCCTCCTCGCTCATGGAGCGCGCCCGCGCCGGGATCGCCGCCTGCCGCCTGCTGGAGCAGGCTCAGGAGGACGTCGCCGCCGAGGACTACGGGCGGGCGCTGGACTCCTACGCGGTCTACTTCGAGCACCCCGCCGCCCGCTGGCAGGACACCGACGGCGAGGTCGCCGACATCCACTTCTCCTACGCGACCGACCTGCTGGAGAACGCCGACGCCGCGCTCGCCGGCGAGGTCACCCCCGAGTACACCGACGACGTCCTGCGGGCCCACGAGATCTTCGCGATCATCCCGGTGGACTACGAGGGCACCGCGGCCGCGGGCCGGGTGCCCGAGGCGCTGGTCGGCCTGTACGAGACGGGCACCAACCGCCTGGGCTCGGAGTGGTGCGTGGGCCTGGACCAGATCGACGTCCTCAGGGACCTCGACTGGAGCGCGGCCCCCGAGATCCCCGACCGGATCGAGGAGGAGCGCCCCGAGGCCGCCCTGGAGTGCGGCTGGGAGTCCGTCGAGGCCCAGGAGTTCGACCAAGCCGACGAGATGGTCGAGATCCTGGAGTCCCAGTACGCCGACTACGAGGCCGGCGACGTCGAGACGATGGTCACCCACATCGGTGCCGGGCGCATCGAGCAGGAGATGGACCTGATGACCGCCATCGGCGAGAGCGACCTGGACGCCTCGCCCACGGGCGGCTCGGGCAACGACAAGTTCGTCTTCGAGATCGTCAACCACTCGCCGTACGAGCTGCGCTTCCTCTACGTGGGACCGGACAAGGTCCACGGCGAGGTCACCGCGGCCCCGTGCGAGGACTGCGACACCTACGCGCCGGGCTCGCCGCCCTCCTACGACGCGTGCTTCGGCGACGGCGAGACCCTCAAGGTCGAGCTGGAGCCGGGCGAGTACCGCATCGTCATCGCCAACAGCGACTCGCTGTTCACCCGGCCCATGCACGGGACGGTGGACCTGAGCGGCGGGGACCTCTCCGAGAGCTGCTACTACGTCACCACGGGCGAGTAGCGCCCGGCGGGCGGCCGGGCCGGCGCGGGTGTCCCGCACCGGCCCGCGCCGTCCCCGCACCCCGGGGTCCCGAGCACTGTCCGCCCTTGCGTACTGTGTGCTTCGGAACACGTACACCTGAAACGGGGGTCACCGACATGGGAGGGCGCACGTCCTGCTCGCTCCGGGTGGCATGGGACGACGGGCTGACGGCTTACGACTTCGGCCCGCAGCATCCGATGGCACCGATCCGGGTCGAGCTGACCATGGCGCTCGCCCGCGAACTGGGGGTCCTGAGCGCCCCCGGCGTCTCGCTCCTGGACGTGGAGCCCGCCTCCGACGACCTCCTGGCGCTGGTGCACGACCGCTCCTACATCGAGGCGGTCAAGCGGGCCGGGCGGACCCTGGAGCCGGACGACGCCCACATGCTCGGCACCGCCGACAACCCCGTCTTCAAGGACATGCACGACGCGGCGGCGCTCATCTCGGGCGCCTCCGTCGCCGCCGCCAAGGCGGTGTGGACGGGGGAGTCCGTGCACGCCGCCAACATCGCGGGCGGCCTGCACCACGCCATGCGCGGCAACGCCTGGGGCTTCTGCGTCTACAACGACCCGGCGCTGGCCATCGCCTGGCTGCTGGAGCAGGGCGCCAAGCGCATCGCCTACGTCGACATCGACGTCCACCACGGGGACGGCGTCCAGCGCGCCTTCTACAACGACCCCCGGGTGCTCACCATCAGCCTCCACGAGTCGCCGGTCACCCTGTTCCCGGGCACCGGCCAGGCGGGGGAGACCGGCGGACCCGACGCCGAGGGGTACTCGGTCAACGTCGCCCTGCCCGCCGGCACCGGCGACAGCGGCTGGCACCGCGCCTTCGACGCGGTGGTCCCGCCGCTGCTGCACGAGTTCCAGCCGGAGATCCTGGTCACCCAGCAGGGCTGCGACACCCACGCCCTGGACCCGCTCGCCAACCTCACGCTCAGCGTGGACGGCCAGCGGCGCGCCTACGCCGAGCTGCACAAGCTCGCCCAGCGCACCGCGGGCGGCCGCTGGGTGCTGTTCGGCGGCGGCGGGTACGGGCTGGTGCACGTGGTGCCCCGGGCCTGGACGCACCTGCTCGCCGAGGCGGCGGGACGCCCGGTGGACCCCGACCGCGAGACCCCCCAGAGCTGGCGCGACTTCGTCCGGGAGCGCACCGGCGAGCTGGCCCCGCTGTACATGACCGACGGCCGCGACGTGGTGTTCTCGCCCTTCGAGGAGGGGTACGACCCCGGGAACCCGGTGGACCGCGCCATTCACGCGACCCGGACCGCGGTGTTCCCGAGCCACGGTATCGACCCGAGTCTCTGATCAGAGGTGTTCGGGCGGCTTCTCACGAAGACACCCTTTCGTTCCGATCTCTTCTATTTTCTAACCCGATGTCCGTGCCCCCGGTATCGTTTCCGGGAGGGCCATGTCGCCCGGTGAGCGCCGGGGCGAATTCCGGCGGACGGGGCGTGGCGCGCGTCCAGCGGGTAGGAAGAGGTTGAATACCGGGCGAACGTGAGCAGGCGTCGTGGTGGCCGAGCGGCGCGTCACGTGGTCGCCCCGACGAGGAAGGGGAACACCTGGTGACGCCGCCGACACGTGCTGAACTCATCTCCCATCTGGTGCGGACGGGAATCGCCGGACACGTCGACACCTCACGCCAGAACAATCTTCGGCACTACCGGCGCCTGGTCCAGAAGGACCCCTACCACCAGTTCGGCCTCACCTTCTCCCACGACTGGACCTTCTCCGAGGTCCTCGCCCTGATGAGCAAGCGGTGCGGCGTCGTCGGCGACGAGGAGTACGTCTGGGGCATCGACACCATCGACCCCGACCTCACCGTCGACGCCCTGGAGGCCGTCGCCGACCGGATGGCCCTGGCCGCCGAGCGCCGCGAACGGGTCATGTTCGCCACCGGCCACCCGAACAAGCTCCAGGGCACCTACCGGGTCTGGAAGGACGCCCTGGCCGCCCGCGGCTGCCCCGTCCTCACCGCCGCCGGCGGCTACACCTACGAGGTCACCACCGAACGCCCGCCCAACCGCCGCTTCGTCGTCTGGCGGGACGACGTCGCCATCGTCACGGACGGGCACCTGGCCCGGCACAGCCACCACCCGTTCGCCATGCGGGCCATCCTCGGGGACCTCTCCGACCGCGGGGAGCCATGGCCGCAGTTGGTCATCGCGGATCACGGGTTCGCGGGTGCGGCCGGAGAGGCGGGAGTGCCCACACTGGGGTTCGCCGACTGCAACGACCCCGCCCTCTTTCTCGCGGAACACGAGGGAAAACTACTGGTCACGGTCCCTTTGGACGACGGTTATCTGACCGAGGACTACGCGCCGCTGCGCGATTACGTTCTCGCCCGAGCGGGTCTATCCTGAGCCGTGTCGGCCATTTATACCCACCGTTAAACCTCACCCGGGGCGCCTTCCGGGTATTGCTCGGAAGACGGCACGAACGACCTTTCGCAGACGGGAACTCCGCTCTACTCTGAAAACGGACGTGTCAGTAGTGACAGCATGACACGCCGGCGTGGCGTTGGGGCGGAGCACATACCGGGGTCGCTTCCCACCGGCACCGCGTCGGGCCGAACTGGTAGCCAATACTCACGTCCGGGAATGAGGGCGTCGGAAGATGAACGGGAGCAAGCCGCCTCTCGAAGAGGTCAGGTTCCTGACCGTGGCGGAGGTCGCCACGATCATGCGAGTGTCCAAGATGACCGTGTACCGCATGGTGCACTCGGGAGTTCTCCCCGCGATCCGCGTGGGGCGTTCCTATCGGGTCCCCGAGCGGGCCGTCCACGACTACCTCCGTGAGGCTTTCGTCGAGGCGGGATGATCGCGGAACGGCCGGGCCGGGGTGTCCACCCCTCCCGGCCGGCCGCCGGAGCGCGCAGAGCGGGGCCCCCGGACCCCCACGGGTGGTCCCGCTCTCGTGACGGCCCCCACCAGGGACGGACGGCTCTTGCGCCGGGGCGACGGAACGGGCCCCAGGGTGTCTACTACACTTTGTCGTTGTCGTAGTCCGCCCAGTTCACACCCCGTTCGCGAGGTCTCCTCGATGCCCAGTGCCAGAAACGGCGCGCGGTCCCGTCGCGCTGTGACGCGCCTTGCCGCGGCCGCGGCGGCCGCCGTCCTCGCCCTGACCGGCTGCGCCGGGGGCAACGAGATCGAGACCGGCGGCGAGGACGACCGCTTCATCTCGGGCGACGGCAGCGCCACCGCCTTCCCCGCCGACGAGCGGGTCGACGCGCCCGACTTCTCCGGCACCACCCTGGACGGCGACACCATCGGGCTGTCCGACTACGCCGGCGGCATCGTCGTCCTCAACGTCTGGGCCAGCTGGTGCGGGCCCTGCCGGACCGAGCAGCCCGTCCTGGACGAGGTGTACACCGAGTACACCGGCCTGGGCGTGGACTTCCTCGGCGTCAACATCAAGGACGACGACACCGCCGCCCGCGCCTACCTGGAGACCAAGGGCGTCGAGTACCCGAGCCTGTACGACCAGCCCGGCGAGGTGCCCCAGGCGTTCCGCGGCACGGTCCCGCCGCGCGCGATCCCCAGCACCCTGATCATCGACCCCGACGGGCGCATCGCCGCCCGCGTCATCGGGCCGACCACCTACGGCCAGCTCACTGAGCTGCTGAACCCGATCGTCGTGGAGTACGACCTCGGCGACCCTGAGGAGCGCCCCCGCGTGGCCGAGCAGGAGGCCGAGGCGCAGGAGTCCGGGGAGCCCGAGGAGTCCGCGGAACCCGGCGAGAGCCCGAGCCCCGACGGGGACGACGCCTGATGGACCCCGTCGGCACCACCGTCCTCACCGGCTCCCTCCTCATGGCCGTCCCGCTGGCGATCGCCGCGGGGCTGGTCTCCTTCCTGTCCCCGTGCGTGCTCCCCCTGGTCCCCGGCTACCTGTCGTACGTCACCGGGATGAGCGCCGCCGACGTGCGCAAGCGCACCGCGGTCGGGGGCGGCACCGCCAACCTCGCCGAGGTCGACGACGAGCTCGCCGGGCGCCGCTGGACCATGGTCACCGGCAGCGCCCTGTTCATCGCCGGGTTCACCCTGGTGTTCGTGGCCGTGGGCGGCTTCATCGGCTGGCTCGGCGACCTCCTGGTGGACTACACCGACCCCATCACCCGGGTCCTGGGCGTGCTGACGGTCGTCCTGGGCCTGGCCTTCATGGGCGTCCTGCCCGGCTTCGCCCGCGAGTTCCGCTTCCACCGCCTGCCCAGGGCCGGACTGATCGGCGCCCCCCTGCTGGGGGTGCTGTTCGGCCTGGGCTGGACCCCGTGCATCGGCCCCACCCTGGCCGCCGTGCAGACGCTCGCCTTCGTCGAGGGCGGCGCCGGGCGAGGCATGCTCCTCTCCCTGGCCTACTGCGCGGGCCTGGGCCTGCCGTTCATCGCGGCCTCGCTCCTGTACCGCCGCGCCCTCACCGCCTTCGGGCGGCTCAAGCGGCACACCCGCACGGTCACCGTGATCGGCGGTGCCATGCTCGTCCTGGTCGGCCTGGCGATGGTGACCGGGCTGTGGACCCAGTGGACCATCGTCATGCAGGGCTGGGCCGCCGACTACCAGACGGTGATCTGATGAGTACGACCACGACCGAGACGAACGCGGGCGCCGCGGAAGCGGCCGCGCCCGGCCCCAAGGGGCTCGGCGCCCTGGGCTGGCTGCGCTGGGCCTGGCGCGTCCTCACCTCGATGCGCACCGCGCTGATCCTGCTGTTCCTGCTGGCGGTCGGAGCCATCCCCGGGTCGATCCTGCCGCAGAACGTGGTGAGCGTCGACGAGGTGAACAACTACTTCCGGGAGAACCCGGACCTGGCCCCCTGGCTGGACCGGTTCTACCTCTTCGACGTCTTCTCCTCGCCCTGGTACGCGGCGATCTACCTGCTGCTGTTCGTGTCCCTGGCGGGCTGCGTCATCCCGCGCGCCCTGGTGCACGCCCGCGCGGTCCGTGCCCGGCCGGTGCCCACCCCGCGCAACCTGGGCCGGATGCCCTACGCCGCGAGGTTCACCACCGACGCCGCCCCCGAGACCGTGCTGGAGCAGGCCGAGCGCGTGCTCAAGGGGTACCGCAAGGACCGCCACGGCGACTCCGTCTCGGCCGAGACCGGCTACCTGCGCGAGGCCGGGAACGTCCTGTTCCACCTGGCCCTGCTCGGCCTGCTGCTGGCGCTGGCCGCCGGGTCGTTCTTCGGCTACCGCGGCAACATGCTCGTCGTCGAGGGCGACGGGTTCGCCAACACGCTGCCCTCCTACGACGCGATCTACCCCGGCCACTGGACCGACATGGACGCGATCGCGCCCTTCACGATCCACCTGGACGACTTCGAGGCGCAGTTCATCGAGGAGGGCGACCTGCGGGGGCAGGCCGCGTCCTATGTCGCCGACCTCACCTACACCGAGGAACCCGGCGGCCCCGAACGGACGCACCGGCTGGAGGTCAACCACCCGCTCAGCGTCTCCGGCGTGCAGGTCTACCTGCTCGGCCACGGGTACGCGCCCGAGTTCGTGGTGCGCAACGCCGACGGCGACGTGGTGTTCGACCAGGCCGTGCCGTTCCTGTACCGGGACACCATGAGCTTCGTGTCCGACGGCGTGGTCAAGGTCCCCGACACCGGGAACGAGGACGCCGACCAGCTGGGCTTCGTGGGGGTCTTCCTGCCGACCGCGGCCGAGACCCCCGACGGCGAGCTGACCTCGAGCTTCCCCGGCGCCACGGACCCGCGGGTGACCCTGGAGGGGTACACGGGCGACCTGGGCATGATCGACCCGCAGTCGGTGTACCAGCTGCGCACCGAGGGCATGGAGTCCCTCGGCGAATCCCCGGTGCTGGAGGTCGGCGACGTCTGGGAGCTGCCCGACGGCGCAGGGTCCATCGAGTTCGCCGGCTACAAGGAGTACGTCAGCCTCCAGGCCAACCGGGACGGCGCCCGGCTGCCCGCGCTCATCACCGCGGCCACCGCCGTCGGCGGGCTGCTGCTGACCCTGTTCATCCGCCCGCGCCGGGTGTGGGTGCGCGCCGTCCGCGACGCGGACGGCCGGACCCGGGTGGAGCTGGCCGGCCTCGGCAAGACCGAGGTCGCGGGGAACAACGCCGAGTTCCACGAGATCACGACCGAGCTTGCCGCACGACTCCGGAACGAGTCGGACGACAACCCCCAGAACCCTTCCGACACGAGGAGTGACCGGTGACGTACACTCTCGCCGCGCCGGTGAACGAGACGATGGCGTCTGCCAGCGACACGCTGGTCATCGCCATGATCGTGACCTACGCCGCGGCCCTGTTCCTGTTCGCGATCGAGGCCGCCTACGGGAAGCGGACCAAGCTGAAGGCGGGACGGCTGATGCCGGTCGGCGCCGGCGCGGCCGGCGGGGCCGACGGGGACGACGGCATCGAGGTCAACGTCCGCACCACCGAGGGCGAGGCCAAGGCCTCCCAGAGCGTGCTGGGCAAGGTCGCGCTGGGCGTGACCGCCCTGGGCTTCCTGATGGGCCTGGCCCAGATCATCACGCGGGGCGTGGCCGCCGGCCGCTGGCCCTGGGGCAACATGTTCGAGTTCGTGGTGGCGATGTGCCTGGTCGCGGTGGGCGTGCTGCTGTACGCCTCGTTCCGCTACCAGGCCCGCTTCCTGGGCGCGTTCGTGCTGGTCCCGGTGCTGATCCTGCTGGGCATCGGCGTCAAGTGGCTATACGTCGACCCGGGCCCGCTGATCCCGGCGCTGCACTCCTACTGGGTGCCGATCCACGTCACCGCGGCCATCCTGGCGGGCGGCGCGTTCATGGTCTCCGGCGTCACCGGCATCACCTACCTGGTCTCCCACCGCACCGAGGTCAAGCGGGCCGCGGGCGAGGACGTCGCGGGCATCGCGGGCCGCCTGCCCAGCCCCGAGCTGCTGGACCGCATCTCGCACCGGCTCATCCTGTTCGCGTTCCCGCTGTGGACCTTCGGCATCATCGCCGGGTCGATCTGGGCCGACGAGGCCTGGGGCCGCTTCTGGGGCTGGGACCCCAAGGAGGTCTGGTCGTTCATCTCCTGGATCATCTACGCCGCCTACCTGCACGCGCGGGCGACCGGCGGCTGGCGCGGACCCAAGGCGACGTGGATCAACGTGCTGGGCTTCGCGACGATCCTGTTCAACTTCTTCGCGGTCAACTACATGTTCAGCGGCCTGCACTCCTACGCCTGAGCGCGGGGGGCGGGGCCCGTCGAGTCGCGTTCGACCAGGCGGGTGCCCAGGACGAGGTCCCGGGGCTCCGCGCCCCGCAGCAGCAGGTCGACGGCGGCCCGGCCGGCCTCCCCCGCGGGCATCGCGACGGTGGTCAGGGCGGGGCGGGTGTGCCGGGCGGTCAGGGTGTCGTCGACCCCGACGACGCTCAGCCGCCCCGGGACGGGGACGCCCCGCTCCCGCGCCGCGGCCAGCAGGCCCAGCGCCATCAGGTCGTTGTGGGCCAGGGCCGCGGTCGCGCCGAGCCCGGCCACGGCGTCGAACGCGGCGGCCCCGCCCTCCTCCGTCGGCGGGTGGGGGCCGACCCGGTGCACACGCACCCCCTGCTCCCGCGCGGCGGCCCCGGCCGCCCGCGCCGCCCGCCGCCCCGTCCACGAGGCCGCGGGCCCGGACACCAGGGCGAGGTCGCGGTGCCCCAGGGCGGCCAGCCGGGCGACGGCCCGCGCGATCCCCCCGCCGACGTCCATGAGCACGCACGGCAGCCCCCGCACCCGGCGGTTGACGACCACCAGGGGGACCTCGGCGGCCAGCTCGCGGATGAGCCGGTCGGACATCCGGGGGGCGGCCAGGACCAGCCCGTCCACCTGGCCCGCCAGCGAACGGACGGCCTCCTCCTCCACCGCGGTCCGCTCGTCGGTGTCGGCGATGAAGAGGTGGTGGTCCCGGGCCCGCGCCTCCTCCTGCGCCGCCTTCAGCAGCGGCGGGAAGAAGGGGTTCGCGATGTCGGCGACGACCACGCCGAGGTTCCCGGTACGGCGGGTCGACAGCGCCCGGGCGGCCCGGTTGGGGCGGTAGCCCAGCTCGTCCGCGGCGGCCAGCACCCGGGCCCGCGTCCGGGCGTTGACCAGGTGCGCCGCCGAGAACGCCCGGGAGACGGTGGACACGTGGACCCCGCTGGCCCGGGCCACGTCCTTGAGCGTCACGGCCACGGCACGACCTTTCGGTGAGGGCCCGGGGCGGGGGAGGGCGGCCGGTCGCTCCGACCGGGTCTGAGTTTTCCCATCTTTCCACGGGCGGAGGGCTTGCTTCTTTCCGGGCGTTCGAGGAGTTTGTTGCAAACGTTTGCAGCCTCATCCCCCAGGAGCGCACCATGCGAAGACGGCTCACCTCTGTCCTGGCCCTCGCCCTGGCCGCGGCGCTGACCGCGCCCGTGCCGGCCGCCGCCGACGACCTCGGGAGGAGGGTGCTGCCCGAGAGCGACGGCTGGGGCTCGGCGGGCGACGGCACCACGGGCGGCGCGGCCGCCGCGGACGAGAACGTGTTCCGCGTGTCCACCGCGGCCGGGTTCCGGGAGGCCATCGCCGGGGACGAGCCCAAGATCGTCTACGTCGAAGGCCTCATCGACGCCAACACCGCCCCCGACGGCTCCCCCCTGGACTGCGAGGACTACGCCGTCGGCGGCTACACGCTGGAGGCGTACCTGGCGGCCTACGACCCGCGGGTCTGGGGGCGGGAGGACCCCTCCGGGCCTTTGGAGGAGGCCCGCGAGGCATCGCAGAACGCCCAGGCCGAGAACGTCCGCTACCGGGTCGGCTCCAACACCACGATCGTGGGGGCCGGCGACGGTGCCGAGCTCACCGGCATGAGCCTGCTGGTCCACGACGTGGAGAACGTCATCCTGCGCAACCTGACCTTCTCCGACGCCCACGACTGCTTCCCCGGCTGGGACCCCGGCGACGGGGAGAGCGGCAACTGGAACTCCGAGTACGACCAGATCGAGGTGTCCGGCTCCACGAACGTGTGGATCGACCACAACACCTTCGACGACGGCGACCGCCCCGGTGCCGGACAGCCCGAGTACTTCGGCCGCAGGTACGAGGTGCACGACGGGCTGCTGGACATCGTGCGGGCCTCGGACCTGGTGACGGTCTCGTGGAACCACTTCGACGGCCGGGACAAGGCCCTGCTGCTGGGCAACAGCGACGGCCGCACCACCGACCGCGGCCGCCTGCGCGTGACGTGGCACCACAACCACTTCGACGGGCTCGGCCAGCGCGCCCCGCGGGTGCGGTACGGCCAGGTCCACGTCTACAACAACCTCTACACGGTGAGCGGCGACCTGTACCAGTACAGCCTGGGAGCGGGGTTCGAGTCGCAGCTGTACGTGGAGAACAACCTGTTCGACCTGCGTGACGGGCACACCGCCGGCGCCCTGCTGTACAACTGGGGCGGCACGGACGTGGGCGGCACGGGCAACGCCGTCATGACGGACGGCCGGGGGAGGATCACCCGCGTCGACCTCGTCGCCGAGCACAACGCGGCCCACCCGGAGACCCCGCTGGGCACCGGGTCCGCCTGGACGCCGCGGCTCGACACCGGGGTCCAACCCGTGCACGCCCTGCGCGGCCTGGAGCGGAAGACGGGCGCGGGCCTGCTCTGACGCGGAACGGCGCAGGGGGCCGCTCCGGGATGCGGAGCGGCCCCCTGCGACGCAGGGACCCGTGCGGGTCCTGGATGTCGGGCGCGGTCTACTCGTCGGGGTCGATCCGGCGGTCGAGGCCGCGCAGGAACTCGGGGTCGTCGTCCGGACCGAGCGGGTGCGGACTGTTGGAGGGCTTGGCGAAGTCCGACGGGTCGAGGTCGTCGATCGAGGCGGCGGCCTGGGCCGGGGAGGCCGCGGCGCCCCATACGGCGGCCGACTTGCGGGGCCGTCCCAGGAACAGCCACAGGATGGATCCCACGGGCACGAACAGCGCGATGACGACCAGCCAGAGGATCTTCGGAAGATTCCGGGCGTCCTGGGCCGGGGTGGTCAGCGCGTCGAAGAACGCGTACACCCAGAGAACGATCGACACGAGCGTGATCAGGCCACCAAGCCACACCATGTTTCCAGCCTATCTCCCGCTGTCCACTCCCCATGGTCGGGCCGACTCCCACGGCCGTGACGCCGCCGCGCCGTGCGCGGCGGGGGGACCGCGGACCTCGGGGCGGCTGCCCGGGTCGCGGAGGCGCGGCTCCCTTCACCAGGGGCCCGTGCGGACCCCGGGATTCCTCTCGGGGACGCGTCCCCTGGGGGTCAGGAACTGCTCTCGCTCGGCTCGCCGAGCAGGAGGGCGCGGACCTCGGACTCCCGGAAGCGGCGGTGGCCGCCCGGGGTTCTGATGCTGCTGATCCGCCCGGAGGCGGCCCAGCGGGTGACGGTCTTGGGATCAACCCGGAAGAGTGAGGCCACTTCCCCGGGGGTCAACAGGCGTTCGCTTGCTCGTTCCACCTTCACATTCCCCCAATCGTGCCCGCCTGGACTATGGGGGCGGCGGGCGTTTGATCCCCTAGTGTGCATGAGTTGGTCCGTTTCCTCCCTAGTTTTCGGAGAAATTGCGGTGTTGGGGGGAGGAGTACGGGATATGTGACCGGAACGTGATGTTCGGGCCCTGCTGTCGGGATTGGAAACATCCCATGACTATCTGAATCCGGGCGCAGGGGTCCGATCATCCGCCATGAGGGACACAGGCCTACCCGGTGCGGGCTCCCGGCGGCTCACCCTTAACCTGGAGGTGAGAGCACATGAGCGCGCCGACACCGGCCTCATCGAGAGGCCGGCCCCCCGGAAACCGCGACAGCGGACCGGTCGTCTCGTGCGTTGATGGGCGTAGCGACCAATCTAGTCCAGGTAATCATCTGTTGTGAGGCTTTTCGATGCGTAGCTGGCTGCCCTATACCGCCGCCCGCGTGGGGCTGTTCCTGGCGGCGTTCGGAGTGGTGTACCTGTTCGGCGCCCGCTCGTGGATGGCCCTCATCCTCGCCTGGCTGATCAGCGGCCTGGCCTCCTACGTGCTGCTGTCCTCCCTGCGCGACCGGATGTCGGCCTCGGTGGTCGACCGGATCGAGCAGCGCCGCGGCTCCCTGGTGAGCGACCGCCTCGTCGACGGCGCCGCCCGCGAGGACCACCTCCAGGAGGCCGCGGAGGACGCCCCGTCCGCGGAGAGGGCCGAGGAGGCCCCCGCCGCCCCCAAGGACTCCTAGGCCCCGGTCCGACGGCCCGGCCGCTCCGGCCGGGCCGCCGCCGTACCCGCCACCGGGTCCGCCGGGGCCGTGTCGCGCAGGCCCGCCGTGTCCCGGGCCGCCGTGCCCGCTGCGGGTCCTGTCGGGACCGTGGCGTGCAGCCCCGCCGTGCCCTCGGCCGCCATGCTCCGGGCCGCGGCCTCCGGCGGCATCCGTTCGCGGGGCCGGGACCGCACCCCGCCGAAGACCCCGCCGGCCGCTGCCGTTCCAGGCCACCGCCGGCGGCCGCTCCGCCGTCCCGCCCGGCCGGGCGGGACGGGCCCGGAGGGGTCAGGGGAGGGGGAACATGCCCAGGCGGGCGTGGTACTCGCCGGCCAGCCGCTCGGTGTCGCTGCCGACGTAGAGGCCGTCGGAGGTGGCGTGCAGGGCCTCCACCCCGTGGCCGCGGGAGCGGCCCGGGTTCCAGGCCAGGGCGCGCCCGGTGCGCGGGTCCACGGCGGCGATGCCCTCGCGGGCGACCGAACCCGGTCCCGGGTTGAGCGCGCCCTGCTCGTTGTCCATCCAGCGCTGGTGCCCGCCCGCGTACACCGCGGCCCCGGTCACCTCGACCGAGTACAGCGAGTCGCCGCCGGTCTTGTTGACCCAGGTGGGCTCGGCGCCGGGCGTGTCGGTGTTCTCGAACCGGACCACCGCCTTGCACAGCCCCGGCTTGACCCGCGGGCCGCCCGCCGTCACGAGCGCGAAGTACGACCCGTCCGGGGCGTAGTCCATCCGCCGCATGTAGGTGTGCATCGACGAGTAGTCGCAGTCCGGCTCGAACGCGTCGGTGGACCAGCGCGTCGGCTTCCCGGTCGCGGTGTCCAGCACGGCGATCTGGTACCGGTCCTGCCCGTCCACCTTGGTGAACGTGCCGTTGATCGCCAGCCTCCGCCCGTCGGGGCTCAGCGCCAGCTCCTGCACCCGCAGCTCGCCGCGGCGCTGCTCGGAGACGCGCGGCGCGAACCCGGTGTCCACCGCCCCGGTGGTCGTGTCCAGCCGGGCGACGCCCGGCTGCGCGGTCCCGCCGATCCCGGGGAAGGACCCGCCGACGTACAGCCGGTCCCCATCGGAGGCCAGCCGGTAGGCGGACCCGCCGTCCAGGGTCGCGGTGAACGCCGCGACGCGCGATCCGTCGTGGAGCCGCACCCGGGCCAGCCCGCGGGCCGGGGTTCCGTTGACCGTCCGGAACTCCCCGCCGATGACGACCGTGCCGTCGGGCCCGGGGACCACGGAGGCCACGGTCCCGTTCACGCGCGGGGCGAACTCGCGGATGATCCGCCCGGTGCCGTGCTCGAACGCGAAGATGTTGCGCAGCTCGTGGACGCGCCCGCCGTCGGCGTCGGAGACCCGCTCGAACGCGCCGGTGACGACGACGGTGTCCCCCACGCGGAGGATGTCCTTGACCGCCCCGTCCAGGACGTGCGGCGTCCACTGGACCGGTCGTTCGCCCACCACCGACCGGTGCGCGGTCTCGCCCGCGGCCACGGGGGTCGCTGCCCCGAGCGGGACCAGCAGGGCCATGCCCAGCACCAGGGCGGTGAGCTTCGGTTTCACGGGGTGTTCTCCTCGGTCGTGCGGCAGGGTAAGGGGCACGACCGATTCTCGCAAAGAGTCGCGCCTAAATCACATAGAGTAACGAAATCCGTGCCGCCGAGGGGCCGCCCGCGGCACGGCGGCGTCCGGGCGGCCGTAGGCTGGTGGGCATGGCCCGCGCTGAACTCGACAAGAAGCCCCAGGACGTCGCGGCGATGTTCGACGGCATCGCCGACCGTTACGACCTCGTCAACGACGTCATCTCCCTCGGCCAGGACCGCGCCTGGCGCCGGGCGACCGTCAACGCCGTCGACGCCCACAGCGGTGAGCTGGTCCTGGACCTGGCCGCGGGCACCGGCACCTCCTCGGAGTCCTTCATCCGCAAGGGCGCCAGGGTGATCGCCTGCGACTTCTCCCTGGGCATGCTGTCCACGGGGGTCCGCCGCCGCGGCGGCGCGTCCCGGGGCGGGGTCACCTTCGTCGCGGGCGACGCGCTGCACCTGCCCTTCGCCGACGAGACCTTCGACGCGGTGACCATTTCGTTCGGCCTGCGCAACGTCAACGACGTGGACCGGGCCCTGCGCGAGCTGCTGCGGGTCACCAAGGTCGGCGGCCGCGTGGTGATCTGCGAGTTCAGCCACATCCCGGTGGAATTCGTGGACCGCCTGTACTCGACCTACCTGATGCGCGCGCTGCCCAAGATCGCCGGCGCGGTGTCGGGCAAGGGCGAGTCCTACGACTACCTCTCGGAGTCGATCATGGCGTGGCCCGCCCAGGCCGAGCTGGCCCGGCACCTCCAGGACGCGGGCTGGTCCCGGGTCGCCTGGCGGAACCTGTCGTGCGGGATCGTCGCCCTCCACCGGGGCTTCCGCGAGAAGTAAAACCGACATAGGACCCACCGAGTCGCCTACTTCTTAAATAGCTTCAAAGCTCGCAAAACCCGGAGAACTCTGTGTTCTCCGGGTTTTTGTTGTGCCCTATGTGATGCATGTGGCGGTGGAAAGGGTGATGAGCTGCGTATTTGTCAGTCTGTGGTGGCTTTCATGGCTCTCGTGTGCCTATGGGGCGATTGAGAATGTTTCGCTCCGTATACCCCCCGGGGCTCGCAACCGCGCCGCCAGAGGGCTAGACTGCCGAAAAGAAGCTTGTGAAGTGCTTCACAAGGACACGAGGGATGTGACACATGGCCCTATGTCCGACATGACATGAGTCCCCAACCGTACAACGCACCTGGTCACGGCCCCCGCACGCAGAGCCACCCTCGGGACCGCGGCCCGGACGCCCCATAACGCCGAGAGAACACGACCAGGACAGCCCCCCGTGAGCGGGTCGAAACCCCGCACTGGCCCGCCACGGTGCATCCGCGCGAGCAGTCGAGGACACACCCGTGAGCGAGACAGCCACCTCCTCTCCCGACCTCAGAGGCCGAGGCCGGGACCGCGTCGAGTACGACGCCGACGTCATCGTCGTCGGCGCCGGACCGTCCGGCTCCACCACCGCCTACTACCTGGCGCAGGCCGGACTCGACGTCCTCCTGCTGGAGAAGACCGCCTTCCCCCGGGAGAAGGTCTGCGGCGACGGGCTCACCCCCCGGGCGGTCAAGCAGCTCACCGCCATGGGCATCACCTTCGAGGACGAGGGCTGGATCAAGAACCACGGCCTGCGCATCGTCGGCGCCGGGGTCCGCCTCGAACTGCCCTGGCCCGACCTGGCCGCCTACCCGGGTTTCGGCCTCGTGCGCACCCGGTTCGACTTCGACCGGATCCTGGTCGACCGAGCCGTCACCGCCGGCGCCAAGCTCCTGGAGCGCACCACCGTCACCGGGCCGCTCATGGACGAGCGCAGCAACCGCATCGTCGGTGTCCGGGCCAAGAACGCCGACCGCGAACCCGTGACCTTCCGGGCGCCGCTGGTCGTGGCCGCGGACGGCAACTCCTCCCGGCTGTCCGTCGCCATGGGCATCCGCAAGCGCGACGACCGCCCCATGGGCGTGGCCGTGCGCACCTACTTCACCAGCCCCCGCCACGACGACGACTTCCTGGAGTCCTGGCTGGAGCTGTGGGACAGGAGCGGTGAGAAGGACGTGCTGCTCCCCGGCTACGGCTGGATCTTCGGCGTCGGCGACGGCACCAGCAACGTCGGCCTGGGCATCCTCAACTCGACGGCCTCCTTCCAGGACGTCGACTACCGCAGGCTGCTGCGGCGCTGGACCGACTCCATGCCGCCGGAGTGGGGCTTCACCGAGGAGAACCAGACCACCCCGATCCGCGGCGCCGCGCTGCCCATGGGCTTCAACCGGGTCCCGCACTACTCGCGCGGCCTCATGCTCGTCGGCGACGCGGGCGGCATGGTCAACCCCTTCAACGGCGAGGGCATCGCCTACGCCATGGAGGCCGGCGCCATCGCCGCCGAGGTGGTCGTGCAGGCGCACGGCCGCTCCACCCAGCAGACCCGCGAGCGCGCCCTGCTGCGCTACCCGCAGGTCCTCGCCGACACCTACGGCGGCTACTACACGCTGGGCCGCTACTTCGTGAAGATGATCGGCCAGCCCGAGTTCATGAAGTACGCCACCAAGTACGGCCTGCGCCAGCGCACCCTCATGAAGTTCGCGCTCAAGATGCTCGCCAACCTCACCGAACCCTCGCAGGGCGACGCCATGGACCGGGTCATCAACGGCCTGTCCAAGATCGCACCCGCGGCATAAGCGGCCCCGCCCCTCCGGGCGGCCCCGCAGCCGCCACCGGGGACGACGGGACGGATCAGAGAAGAGCCCGCACAAGTGAAAGCAATCACAAGCGCGACGCCCCGCGGCCGCGCCGATCAGCCGGAAGGAGGGTGACCGGTGGAGCTCTACGCACCGATTTTCGTGCTCGGCGGGATCGGCGCCGCGTTCGTCGTGGTGTCCATGGTCGCCGGGGCGCTGCTGGGACCCAAGCGCTACAACCGCG
Organism: Nocardiopsis sp. NPDC057823; assembly: GCF_042797335.1. Taxonomy (NCBI): domain Bacteria; kingdom Bacillati; phylum Actinomycetota; class Actinomycetes; order Streptosporangiales; family Nocardiopsidaceae; genus Nocardiopsis; species Nocardiopsis sp. NPDC057823. The sequence goes on from NZ_JBHVLR010000006.1 coordinate 82,614, forward strand.
CCAAGATGCAGGCCTACGAGTGCGGCATCGAGCCCACTCCGCAGCCCGCGGGCGGCGGCCGTTTCACCGTCAAGTACTACCTGACGGCGATGATGTTCATCGTCTTCGACATCGAGATCATCTTCCTCATCCCCTGGGCGGTGCACTTCGACGCCCTCGGCTGGTTCGGACTGGTCGCGATCGTCCTCTTCCTGGTGAACGTGTCCATCGCCTACGCCTACGAGTGGCGCCGCGGGGGCCTGGAATGGGACTGACCCCGCGACCCCCCGCACCCCGCGTCCGCACCCCGCAGCCCCGCCCGGAGGAGGTCCGCAGCTGATGGGACTCGAAGAGAAACTGCCCAGCGGCGTCCTGCTCGGAACCGTCGAACAGGTCGTCGGACTCGCCCGCAAGACCTCGATGTGGCCCGCGACGTTCGGGCTGGCCTGCTGCGCCATCGAGATGATGGCCGTCGGCGGGCCCCACTACGACCTGGCCCGGTTCGGCATGGAGAAGTTCGGCGCCACCCCGCGCCAGGCCGACCTCATGGTCGTCGCCGGGCGGGTGAGCCAGAAGATGGCCCCGGTCCTGCGCCAGATCTACGACCAGATGCCCGAGCCCAAGTGGGTCATCGCGATGGGCGTGTGCGCCTCCAGCGGCGGCATGTTCAACAACTACGCGATCGTCCAGGGCGTGGACCACATCGTCCCGGTGGACATCTACCTGCCGGGCTGCCCGCCCCGCCCCGAGATGTTCCTGGACGCGGTGCTCAAGCTGCACGACAAGGTGCAGAACACCAAGCTCGGCGCGCACCGCGAGCAGGAGATCACCGAAACCGAGGAGCGCATGCTCCGCCGGTCGCTTCCCCTGGTGAGCAAGGACTGACATGAGCACCGACAACGAGCGCGAACGCGACGAGGAGGCCGCGCGCCTCCCCGACCGGCTGGGCGAGGAGCGCCTGGCCGCGCCGATCAGGCGCACCGGCATGTTCGGCACCACCACCACCGGGGACACCTCCGGCTTCGGACGGCTGCAGGTGCGGGGGAGCGCTCCCGTCTCCTCGCAGCGGCCCTTCACCGACCCGGACGACCCGCGCACCGCCGACTTCGACCGGGTGGCCGACGACTTGGAGGCCGCCCTGGGCGACGCCGCCGGGGCGGTGGAGCGGGTGGAGGTCTCGCGCGGCGAGATCACCTTCCACGTCCGCCGCGAGGCCCTGCCCGAGCTGTGCCGCATCCTGCGCGACGACCCGGCCCTGCGCTACGAGCTGTGCCTGGGCGTGACCGGGGTGCACTTCCCGGACCAGGAGGGCCGGGAGCTGCACGCGGTCTACCATCTCCGCTCGATCACGCACAACAGCGAGATCCGGGTGTCCACCACCTGCCCGGACACCGACCGGCACATCCCGTCGATCGTGTCGGTCTACCCGACCAACGACTGGCACGAGCGCGAGGCCTGGGACTTCTTCGGGATCGTCTTCGACGGCCACCCGGCGCTCACCCGCATCCAGATGCCCGACGACTGGCACGGCCACCCGCAGCGCAAGGACTACCCGCTGGGCGGCATCCCCGTCGAGTACCGGGGCGCCACCGTGCCCCCGCCCGACCAGCGGAGGTCGTACACGTGACCCGGCAAGAACACCTTCGGAAGGGAGGCACGGCATGACCGTCACCGAGGACTACATCGACGCCTCCGGCGGCGACTGGGACGACGTCATCGAGAAGGCGCAGGCGACCAGCGCCGAGCGCCTCGTCGTCAACATGGGGCCGCAGCACCCGTCCACGCACGGCGTGCTCCGCCTCATCCTCACCCTGGACGGTGAGACCTGTACCGAGGCCCGGGTCGCGATCGGCTACCTGCACACGGGCATCGAGAAGAACATGGAGTTCCGGACGTGGACGCAGGGCACCACGTTCGTCACCCGCATGGACTACCTGACGCCGCTCTTCAACGAGACGGCGTACTGCCTGGCGGTCGAGAAGCTGCTGGGCATCGAGGACCGGATCCCGGAGCGGGCCAACGTCATCCGCGTGATGATGATGGAGCTCAACCGGATGGCCTCGCACTTCGTGGCGATGGCGACGTTCGGCATGGAGCTGGGCGCCACCACCGTCATGACCAACGGCTTCCGCGAGCGCGAGATGATCCTGGACATCTTCGAGCTCGTCACCGGCCTGCGGATGAACCACGCCTACGTCCGCCCCGGCGGGGTCGCCCAGGACCTGCCGCCCGGCGCTGTCGGCAAGGTCCGGGAGCTGCTGGAGGAGATGCCCAAGCGCATCACCATCATGCGCAAGCTCCTCGACGAGAACCCGGTCTACCTGGCCCGCACCAAGGACGTCGCCTACCTCAACCTGCCCGGCTGCATGGCCCTGGGCGTCACCGGCCCGCTGCTGCGGGCCTCGGGGCTGGCCTACGACCTGCGCAAGGCCAAGCCGTACTGCGGGTACGAGGGCTACGAGTTCGACGTCCCCGTCTCCGACGGCGGCGACGTCTACGCCCGCTACCGGGTGCGCATCGCCGAGATGGAGGAGAGCCTCAAGATCATCGCGCAGTGCCTGGACAAGCTGGCGCCGGGCCCGGTGATGATCGAGGACGCCAAGATCGGCTGGCCCGCCAAGCTGGCGCTGGGGCCGGACGGCATGGGCAACTCGCCCGACCACATCGCGCACATCATGAGCAGCTCCATGGAAGCGCTCATCCACCACTTCAAGCTGGTCACCGAGGGCTTCCGGGTCCCGGCGGGCCAGGCCTACGCGGCCGTCGAGAGCGCCAAGGGCGAGCTCGGGTGCTACGCGGTCAGCGACGGGGGCACCCGTCCCTACCGCGTGCACTTCCGCGACCCCTCCTTCACCCACCTGCAGAGCGTCGCCGCCATGTGCGAGGGCGGCACGGTGGCGGACGTGATCGCGGCCGTGGCCAGTATCGACCCGGTGATGGGAGGCGTGGACCGGTGAGCGGACACGACCACAGCCACGACCACGGCGCGACCGCGATCCCGGAGGGGGCCGACACGTTCCCCGCCGAGGTCGTCGCGCGCCTGGAGCAGGACGCCAAGGAGCTCATCGGCCGCTACCCGAAGCCGAGGTCGGCGCTCCTCCCGCTGCTGCACCTGGTGCAGTCGGAGGAGGGCCACGTCAGCCGGGCCGGGATGCGCTTCTGCGCCGACCAGCTCGGCATCACCCTCGCCGAGGTGAACGCGGTCGCCACCTTCTACACCATGTACCGCCGCCGCCCCGGCGGCGACTACCAGGTGGGGGTGTGCACCAACACCCTGTGCGCCGTGATGGGCGGGGACGAGATCTTCGCCGCCCTCAAGGAGCACCTGGGCGTCGGCAACAACGAGACCACCGAGGACGGCAAGGTCACGCTGGAGCACGTCGAGTGCAACGCGGCCTGCGACTTCGCGCCGGTCGTGATGGTCAACTGGGAGTTCTTCGACAACCAGACCCCGGACTCGGCCAAGCGGCTCGTGGACGACCTGCGCCTGGGCAACGACGTGGCGCCCACTCGCGGCCCGGCGTCCCTGTGCACCTGGAAGCAGGCCTCCCGGGTGCTGGCCGGGTTCGACGACGGCCGCGCCGGCGAGGGCGTGCAGGCCGCCGGGCCCTCGCTGGCCGGGCTGGCCCTCGCGCGCGAGCGCGGATGGACGGCTCCCGATCCCGCGAACCTTCCCCGTCCCGCCCAGGGTGAGGAGGAGGCCAAGTGACCACCCTGACCCCGGTCCTGTCCCACAACTGGGACCGACCCGACTCCTTCACCCTGGAGGGCTACCGGGCCGACGGCGGCTACCAGGCCCTGCGCAGGGCGCTGGCCATGGAGCCCGAGGCCCTCGTCGACCTGGTCAAGCAGTCGGGCCTGCGCGGGCGCGGCGGCGCCGGGTTCCCCACCGGCATGAAGTGGGGCTTCCTCCCGGCCGACAACCCCAACCCGCGCTACCTCGTCGTCAACGCCGACGAGTCCGAGCCCGGGACCTGCAAGGACATCCCGCTCATGCTCGCCAACCCGCACTCCCTCGTGGAGGGCGTGGCGATCGCCTCCTACGCGATCAAGTCGAGCCAGGCGTTCATCTACGTGCGCGGCGAGGTCGTCCACGTCATCCGCCGCCTGCGCAAGGCCGTCGCCGACGCCTACGCCGCCGGGCTGCTGGGCAAGGACATCCTCGGCACCGGGTTCGACCTCGACGTGGTCGTCCACGCCGGGGCCGGCGCCTACATCTGCGGCGAGGAGACCGCCCTGCTGGACTCCCTGGAGGGCTACCGGGGCCAGCCCCGGCTCAAGCCGCCGTTCCCCGCGGTCGCCGGGCTCTACGCCTCGCCGACCGTGGTGAACAACGTCGAGTCCATCGCCAGCGTCCCCAGCATCGTCCTGGGCGGCGCCGAGTGGTTCACCTCGATGGGCACCGAGAAGTCCGCCGGGTTCGGGTTCTTCTCCCTGTCCGGGCACGTCACCCGGCCAGGCCAGTACGAGGCCCCGCTCGGCATCACCCTGCGCGAGCTGCTCGACATGGCGGGCGGGATCCGCGCGGGCCACCGCCTCAAGTTCTGGACCCCCGGGGGCTCCTCCACGCCGATCTTCACCGAGGAGCACCTGGACACCCCGCTCGACTTCGAGTCGGTGGGCGCCGCCGGCTCCATGCTCGGCACCCGGGCGCTCCAGATCTTCGACGAGACCACCTGCGTGGTCCGCGCCGTCGGCCGCTGGATCGCCTTCTACGCCCACGAGTCCTGCGGCAAGTGCACGCCCTGCCGCGAGGGCAACTACTGGATGGTCCAGGTGCTGGACCGCCTGGAGCGCGGCCAGGGGACCGAGGCCGACCTCGACAAGCTCCTGGACATCTGCGACAACCTGCTCGGCCGGTCGTTCTGCGCCCTGGGCGACGGCGCTACCAGCCCGGTCATGTCGTCGATCAAGCACTTCCGCCAGGAGTACATCGACCACGTCGAGCAGGGCGGCTGCCCCTTCGACCACTCCAGGTCCACCCTGTGGGCGGACCGCCCGACCACGACGGGAGGGAACCCGTGACCGTCACCACCAACACGCCGGGCGGAGCGGCCCCCGCGCCCCCGCCCGAGGACCTGGTCACCGTCACCATCGACGGTTTCCGCATCCAGGTGCCCAAGGGCACGCTGCTCATCCGCGCCGCCGAACTGCTCGGGATCCAGATCCCGCGCTTCTGCGACCACCCGCTCCTGGACCCGGTCGGGGCCTGCCGCCAGTGCCTGGTGGAGATCCCCGACATGGGCAACGGGCGCGGCATGCCCAAACCGCAGGCGTCCTGCACCATCACCGTGATGGAGGGGATGGTGGTCAACACCCACCTCACCTCCCCGGTGGCGGAGAAGGCCCAGCGCGGCATCATGGAGTTCCTGCTCATCAACCACCCGCTGGACTGCCCGGTCTGCGACAAGGGCGGCGAGTGCCCCCTGCAGAACCAGGCGATGTCCACCGGCCGGGGCGAGAGCCGGTTCATCGACGTCAAGCGGACCTTCCCCAAGCCGATCCCGCTGTCCAGCCAGGTGCTGCTCGACCGGGAGCGCTGCATCCAGTGCGCCCGCTGCACCCGGTTCGCGGCACAGATCGCCGGCGACCCGCTCATCGAGCTGATGGAGCGCGGCGCCAAGGAGCAGGTCGGGATCGCCGGCGGCGAGCCGTTCAACTCCTACTTCTCCGGCAACACCGTGCAGATCTGCCCGGTGGGCGCCCTCACCGGGTCGGCCTACCGGTTCCGGTCCCGCCCCTTCGACCTGGTCTCCACCCCCAGCGTCTGCGAACACTGCTCCGGCGGCTGCGCCCAGCGCACCGACCACCGGCGCGGCAAGGTCACCCGCCGCCTGGCCGGCGACGACCCGCAGGTGAACGAGGAGTGGAACTGCGACAAGGGCCGGTGGGCGTTCACCTACGCCACCCAGAGCGACCGGCTCACCCGGCCGCTGGTGCGCGACGAGGACTCCCGGGCCCTGGAGTTCGCCTCCTGGCCGGAGGCCGTCTCCGTCGCGGGCCGCCGCCTGGCCGCCGCCCGCGGCCGGGTCGGCGTCCTGACCGGCGGGCGTCTCACCTACGAGGACGCCTACGCCTACGCCAAGTTCGCGCGGGTCGCCCTGGGCACCAACGACGTGGACATGCGGGCCCGCGCCCACTCGCGGGAGGAGGCCGACTTCCTGGCGGCCCGTGTCGCCGGGACCCCGATCGACGTGGACTTCACCGGCCTGGAGAAGGCCCCGGCCGTGCTCCTGGCCGGGTTCGAGCCCGAGGACGAGTCGCCCTCCACGTTCCTGCGGCTGCGCAAGGCCCACCGCAAGCGCGGGCTGAAGCTGTACTCCGTCGCCAGTCACGCCAGCCTCGGCCTCACCAAGGCGGGCGGCACGCTGATCGGCACCGTGCCGGGCGACGAGGCCCGCGTCCTCAACGCCCTGGAGGACACCGCACCCGAGGCCGTCGAGGCCCTGGGCGCGCAGGGCGCGGTCATCGTCGTCGGGGAGCGGCTGGCCGCCGTCCCCGGCGCGCTCACCGCCGCCGCGGCGCTGGCCGACCGCACCGGCGCCCGCCTGGTGTGGATCCCGCGCCGGGCCGGGGAGCGCGGCGCCGTCGACGCCGGGGCCCTGCCCGGGCTGCTGCCCGGCGGACGGCCCGTCTCGGACACCTCGGCCCGCGCCGAGGTCGCCCGCGCCTGGAACGTCGGCACGCTGCCGCCGGAGCCGGGCCGCGACACCGCCGCCATCATCGAGGCCGCCGCCCGCGGCGAGCTCGACGCCCTGGTCGTCGCCGGGGTCGAGCTCGACGACCTGCCCGACCCCGAGGCCGCCCGCGCGGCCCTGGCCCGGGTGCCGTTCATCGTCAGCCTCGAACTGCGGTCGAGCGAGGTCACCGACCGCGCCGACGTGGTCTTCCCCGTCGCCGCCGTCGCCGAGAAGTCCGGCACCTTCGTCAACTGGGAGGGCCGCCACCGGCCCTTCGGCGACGCGCTCAAGGTCCCCGGAGCCCTCTCCGACCTGCGGGTCCTGTCCGCGATCGCGGACGAGATGGACGTCCACCTGGGGCTGCCCGACGCCGCCTCCGCCTACCGCGAGCTGCTGGAGCTGGGCCTGTGGGCGGGGGAGCGGGCCGCGGCCCCGGCCGTCCGCCCGGTCCCCGTCCCCGAGCCCCGCCCCGGCGAGGCCCTGCTGTCCACCTGGCGCCAGCTCCTGGGCACCGGGCGGATGGAGGACGGCGAGCCGTTCCTGGCCGGGACGGCCCGGCCGGCCCGCGCCTACCTGTCCCAGGCCACGGCCGACGAGGTCGGGGTGCCCGACGGCGGATCGCTCCGCGTCACCGGCACCCGGGGCTCGGTCACCGTCCCCGTGGTCGTCACCGACATCGCCGACCGGGTCGTCTGGCTCCCGGCCAACGCCAGGGGCTGCGACATCCGTCGCGACCTGGGCAGCGGCGCGGGCGAGACGGTCCTGCTGTCGGCGCCGAGCACCGCCGGGAGGCACCAGTGACCCCCGTCGCCACCAGCGTGGCGCACCTGGCGTCGGAGGAGACGCTCAGCGCCTTCGGCAACGACCCGTGGTGGATCACCACCATCAAGGCGCTCGCCATCTTCGTCTTCCTGATGGTGTGCGTCCTGATGATGATCATGGCCGACCGCAAGGTCATGGGCCGCATGCAGCAGCGGCACGGACCCAACCGGATGGGCCCCTGGGGCCTGCTCCAGTCCCTGTTCGACGGGATCAAGCTCTCCCTCAAGGAGGACCTGATCCCCGAGGGGGTCGACCGGTTCGTCTACATCGCCGCCCCGGTGATCGCCGCCGTCCCCGCGTTCATCGCCTTCTCGGTCATCCCGATCGGGCCCGAGGTGAACCTGTTCGGGGTCGTCACCCCGCTCCAGCTCACCGACCTGCCCATCGCGGCCCTGGTGGTCCTGGCCACCGCGGCCCTGGGGGTGTACGGGTTCGTGCTCGGCGGCTGGGCGTCCCAGTCGCCCTACGCCCTGCTCGGCGGCCTGCGCGCGTCCGCCCAGGTGATCAGCTACGAGATCGCGATGGGCCTGTCGTTCGTCGCGGTCTTCATCATGTCGGGCACGCTCACCACGTCCGGGATCGTCGAGGCCCAGCGCGGGCTGTGGTTCGCGGTGCTGCTGCTGCCGTCGTTCCTGATCTACCTGGTCACCATGATCGGCGAGACCAACCGGCTCCCGTTCGACCTGGCCGAGGGCGAGGGCGAGATCGTCGGCGGCTTCATGACCGAGTACGGGTCCATGAAGTTCACGATGTTCTTCCTCGCCGAGTACGTGAACATGTGCACGGTCGCCGCCGTGTCCGTCACGCTCTTCCTCGGCGGCTGGTACGCCCCCTTCGGGATCGGCACCGCCTTCCCCGGGGCGAACGAGGGCTGGTGGCCCGCCCTGTGGTGGCTGCTCAAGTTCGTCGGCGTCATGTTCCTGTTCATCTGGGCGCGCGGCAGCCTGCCCCGGGTCCGGTACGACCAGCTCATGCAGTTCGGCTGGAAGGTCCTCATCCCCATCCAGCTGGTGTGGATCACCGCCGTCGCGGTCGTGCGGATGCTCGTCCTGGACGGCGCCTCCCCGGTCGTCATCGGCTCGGTCGTCGCCGCGTTCACCCTCGCCACCCTCGCCGCGTTCTACGCCTGGCTCCGGTCGGCGCGCCGCGAACGCGCCGAGGAGGCGGCCCAGCGCGCCGAGAACGCCCGCCGCGCACACGAGGACTCCGCCTTCGGCGGTTTCCCCGTGCCACCGAGCACCGCACCGCACTACGGGAGCAGCGTGCTCGCCGAACCGCCGCGGACGGCCCCGGCCGCCGCGGGCCGCAGCGTCAAGCAGAAGGGGGAGGTCACCGGTGCTTGATTGGCTCAATCCCGTCAAGGGTTTCGGCGTCACCTTCCACACCATGTTCAAGAAGGTGCCGACCGTCGAGTACCCGGAGGTCAAGCGCCCCACGGCGCCGCGCTTCCACGGACGGCACCAGCTGAACAGGTGGGCGGACGGGCTGGAGAAGTGCATCGGGTGCGAACTGTGCGCCTGGGCCTGCCCCGCCGACGCCATCTACGTCGAAGCCGGTGACAACACCGACGACGACCGCTACTCGCCCGGTGAGCGCTACGGGCGGGTCTACCAGATCAACTACCTGCGCTGCATCCTGTGCGGGCTGTGCGTGGAGGCGTGCCCGACGCGCGCCCTCACCATGACCAACGAGTACGAGCTCGCCGACGACAGCAGGCAGAGCCTGATCTGGACCAAGGAGCAGCTGCTCGCCCCCCTCAAGGAGGGCATGGAGGCGCCGCCGCACCCGATGCGCCTGGGCGAGAGCGACCTCGACTACTACGCCACCGGCCGCGGCCAGCACGGCTCCCAGGACGGGCACCACGAGAGCACGGAGGCGGTCCGATGACCCCCTCCGCCCTCCTCGCCTCCCCCCTCGGCCCGACGCACGAGGTCCACCTCGCCGCCCCCATCGGCGGCGGGGAGGCCTCGGCCTTCTGGATCCTGGGGACCGTCGTCCTGCTCGGCGCCCTGGGAGTGGTGTTCTCCCGCAAGGCCGTCCACTCGGCCATGTCCATGGCGCTGACCATGGTGGGCCTGGCGATCTTCTACGGGATCAACGCCGCGCCCTTCCTCATGGTCGTGCAGATCGTCGTCTACACCGGCGCGGTCCTCATGCTGTTCCTGTTCGTGCTGATGCTCATCGGCGTCAGCTCCGCGGACTCCCTCAAGGAGACCCTGGGCGGGCAGCGGCTGCTCACCGCCGTCGTCGCCCTGTGCTTCGTCGGCGCCCTGGCCACCGGCATCACCCGCATCTCCGTGGGCGACCCGGTCGGCCTGGCCGCCGGGACCGCGGCGGCGGGCGGCAGCATCCCCTGGATCGCCGGGGAGCTGCTGCTGCGCTACGTGGTCGCCTTCGAGGCCACCGCCGCGCTGCTGGTCACCGCGGTCCTGGGCGCCCTGGTGCTGGCCCACACCGCCCGCACCAAGAAGCGGCGCACCCAGCGGGAGATCTCCGAGGACCGCATCCGCGGCGACCACCCGACCCCGCTGCCCGGGCCCGGCACCTACGCCCGGCACAACGCGATCGACATGCCCGCGCTGCTGCCGGACGGCCAGGTCGCCCGGCTCTCGCTCAACCCGGTGCTCACCGCCCGCGACCCCGAGTACCAGTCGCGGGTGCCCGACGACGTCCGGGCGGGGCGCCCGCCGCTCCCCGGCGGGGCGTCGGACTCGGCCCACTCCAAGGAGGGCGAGCCCACCGCGGGGGCCGAGGCCCACCCGCACGAGGCGGGTGCCGGCGACCAGGCCCAGGAGAACGGCGACGGGCAGGAGGTGGAGTCGACATGGACCCGATGAACTACATCGTCCTCGCGGCGCTGCTGTTCACCATCGGCGCGGTCGGCGTGCTCATCCGGCGCAACGCGATCATCGTCTTCATGTGCGTCGAGCTGATGCTCAACGCCTGCAACCTGGCGTTCGTCGCGTTCGCCCGCATGCACGGGGACATCGAAGGGCAGGTCATCGCCTTCTTCGTGATGGTCGTCGCCGCCGCCGAGGTGGTCGTCGGTCTCGCGATCATCATGCAGATCTTCCGAACCCGCAGGTCCGCGTCGCTGGACGACGCCAACCTGCTCAAGCACTAGAAGGCGACGTGGCAGTGCAACAACACACTCTCCTCGCCGCCGACACCGGGACGGCGGTGGCCGCGGAAGGCGCGGTTCTGTCGAACGCCTGGCTGCTCATCGCCCTGCCGCTGGCCGGCGCGGCGGTCCTGCTGCTGGGAGGCAAGCGGACCGACTCCTGGGGCCACCTGCTCGCCACGGCGCTGCCGGTGGGCTCGTTCGTGTGGGCGGCCCTCATCCTGTTCGACCTCCTGGGCCGGGCCCAGGACGCGCGCAGCGTGTCGGTCCCGGTCTACGAGTGGTTCTCGGTCGGCGAGTTCACGGTGGGGGCGGACCTGCTGGTCGACCCCCTGTCCATCAGCTTCGTCCTGCTGATCACGTTCGTCGGGTCGCTGATCCACGTCTACTCGATCGGCTACATGTCCCACGACCCGGGGCGGCGGCGCTTCTTCGCCTACCTCAACCTGTTCGTGGCGGCCATGCTGGTGCTGGTCCTGGCCGACAACTTCGCCCTGCTGTTCCTGGGCTGGGAGGGCGTGGGCCTGGCGTCCTACCTCCTCATCGGGTTCTGGCAGTACAAGCCGTCGGCGGCCACCGCGGCCAAGAAGGCGTTCATCATCAACCGCGTGGGCGACATGGGCCTGCTCGCGGCGATCATGATCATGTTCACCGCCCTGGGCGCCGTGAGCTTCAGCGACGTGTTCGCCGCCGTCCCCGGCGCCGGGAACGGGGTGCTGGTCGCCATCGGCCTGTGCCTGCTGCTCGGCGCCTGCGGCAAGTCCGCGCAGCTGCCCCTGCAGGCGTGGCTGCTGGACGCCATGGAGGGCCCGACCCCGGTGTCGGCGCTCATCCACGCGGCGACCATGGTCACCGCGGGCGTCTACCTCATCGTCCGCGCCGGGCCGGTCTTCGAGGCCGCGCCCGCCGCGCAGACCACCGTCGCGGTGGTCGGGGCCGCCACCATGCTCGCCGGCGGGATCATCGCCTCGGCCAAGGACGACATCAAGAAGTCCCTGGCCGGCTCGACGATGAGCCAGATCGGCATGATGGTGCTGGCCGCCGGGCTCGGCCCGGTCGGGTACGTGGCCGCCATCGCCCACCTGATCACGCACGGCTTCTTCAAGGCCGGGCTGTTCCTGGGCGCCGGATCGGTCATGCACGCCATGGACGACGGGGTCGACATGCGCCGCTACGGCGGCCTGGCCCGGGTCATGCCGATCACCTTCGCCACCTTCGGACTGGGCTACCTCGCCATCATCGGCGTCCCGCTGCTGTCCGGCTGGTGGACCAAGGAGAGCATCATCACCGAGGCGTTCGGCGTCGGCGGCACCCAGGGCATGGTCCTGGGGTCGGCGGTCATCCTCGGCGCCGGGCTCACCGCCTTCTACATGTCCCGCATGTTCTTCATGACCTTCCTCGGCGAGAAGCGGTGGGACGAGGGCGTGCACCCGCACGAGTCTCCGGTGAGCATGACCGCCCCCATGGTCGTGCTGTCCATCGGTTCGGTGTTCCTGGGCGCGTTCCTGGTGTTCGGCGACCGGTTCGCGAACTTCCTGGCGCCCACCATCGGCGCCCACCCGCACCACTTCGACCTGGCCCACGCCTTCACCTCGCCCTACGGGCTGGCGGCGCTGGGCGTGCTGGTCCTCGGTGTGGCGGCGGCCTGGGCCGTGTACCTGCGCCGCCCGGTCGCGCGCACCGCGCCGAAGGGGAACCTCGTCACCGTCGCCGCGAGCCGCGAGCTGTACGGCAACGAGATCAACGAGGGGCTGTTCATGCGCCCCGGCCAGGTCCTCACCAAGGTGCTCTCCGACATCGAGGACAAGGTCATCGACGGGTTCGTCAACGGGCTCGGCGCGGGCGTGCGCGACTCCTCCCGCGGGCTCGGGCGGGCGCAGACCGGCTTCGCCCGGTCGTACGCGCTCACCATGCTCTTCGGCGCCGTGATCGTCGCCGCGACGCTGGTTGTGAGGTTGTAGACAATGATCCCCTGGCTCACCATCGCGATCGCGTTGCCCGCGATCGGCGCCGTGCTCGTCTGGGCGCTCCCGCGCACCGGTGCGGGCGGCCGGGCGCCGGCCGCGTCGGCCGCCGCCGTCGCGTCCGAAGGGGGCGGCGGCACCGCCACGGCGGTCCGCGCCCCCGCGGCCACCGCCTCCGGGGCGGCCTCCGCCGAGAACGCCAAGCGCATCACGCTCGGCTTCTCCCTGGCCACCCTGGCCGTCCTGGTCGCCATGTCCCTGCGCTTCGACACGTCGAACGCCGGCTCCCTCCAGTTCGTGGAGGAGTACCCGTGGATCCCCCGCTTCGGGGTCCACTTCGCCGTCGGGGTGGACGGCATCGCCCTCACCCTGATCCTCATGTCGGCGGTCCTGGTCCCGCTGGTGGTCCTGGCCGCCTGGAGGGAGCACGACGACCGGGAGGACGGCGGGCGCGGCTACTTCGCGCTCATCCTGGCCTTGGAGGCCATGATGATCGGGGTCTTCGCGGCCACCGACGTCTTCCTCTTCTACGTGTTCTTCGAGGCCATGCTCATCCCGGTCTACTTCATGATCGGGCGGTACGGGCGCGGCGACGAGCGGGCCCGGGCGGCCGTCAAGTTCCTGCTGTACAGCCTCGCCGGCGGCCTGGTCATGCTGGTCGCCGTCATCGGGGTCTTCGTCCACGGCGGCACCTTCCTCTGGGCCGACCTGGTCGGGGAGGACGGGGCGCTGGCCGCCCTGGACCCGTCCACCGCGCGCTGGCTGTTCCTCGGCTTCTTCATCGCCTTCGCGATCAAGGCGCCGATGTGGCCCGTGCACACCTGGCTGCCGCAGGCCGCCGGGGCCTCCCGCCCCGGCACCGCCGTGCTGCTGGTGGGCGTGCTCGACAAGGTCGGCACCTACGGCATGCTGCGGTACTGCATGGAGCTGTTCCCCGCGGCCGTGTCCTGGTTCGTGTGGCCCGTGGTGGTGCTGAGCCTGGTGAGCATCGTCTACGGGGCGATCCTGGCCATCGGCCAGACCGACATGATGCGCCTGGTCGCCTACACGTCGATCTCCCACTTCGGGTTCATCACCCTGGGCATCTTCGCGATGACCGCGCAGGCCCAGACCGGGGCCGCGCTGTACATGGTCAACCACGGGTTCGCGACCGGGGCCCTGTTCCTGGTCGTGGGGCTGCTCGTGGCCCGCCGCGGCTCCTCGCGCATCGAGGACTTCGGCGGGGTGCAGAACGCGGCGCCCAAACTCGCCGGGGTCTTCCTGGTCACCGGCCTGGCCGGGCTCGCCCTGCCCGGGCTGGCGCCGTTCGTGAGCGAGTTCCTGGTGTTCGTCGGCGTGTACGCGTTCAGCCCCGTGCCCGCCCTGATCGCCGTGATCGGCGTCGTGCTCGCCGCGCTCTACATCCTGTGGATGTACCAGCGCACCATGACCGGGCCCACCGCCGACAGCGTGTCCGGGTTCAAGGACCTGTCCGCGCGCGAGGCGTGGGCCGTCGGTCCGCTGCTCGCGCTCATCATCGCGTTCGGGCTGTACCCGCAGCCGCTGCTCGACGCGATCGAACCGGCCGCGGAACGCACCGTGGTGGCCACGGTCGACTCCGCCGAGGAAGGAGGCGCGGAGTGATCCCCCAGGACCTCCCCGTCGTCACCCAGGAGGCACCGGTCCTCGACTGGTGGCTGCTGGCACCGCTGCTCACCCTGTTCGGCGCCGCGATGGTGGCCGTGCTGTTCGAGGCGTTCGTGCCCGCCGCGCGCCGCCGCCCGCTCCAGATCGGCCTGGCCGCGCTGGCCCTGCTCGCGACGTTCGTGCTCGTCGTGCTCCAGGTCGGCTCCCTGCCCGACGGGCAGGCCGGGGTGACCGTCGGCGTCGGCTCGCTGGCCGTCGACCGGACCGTGCTGTTCTTCCAGGGCACCATCACGGTGCTGGCGCTGGTGAGCCTGCTGCTCATCGCCGAGCGCCGCGACGGCCGGGACGCGTTCGCCGCCCAGGCGGCCGCGGTCCCCGGCAGCGAGGAGGAGCGGGCGCACATCCTGGCCGGGTCGCAGCACACCGAGATCTACCCGTTGGTGCTGTTCGCGGTACTGGGGATGCTGATGTTCCCCGCCTCGAACGACTTCCTCACCATGTTCATCGCCCTGGAGGTGATGAGCCTCCCGCTGTACCTGATGTGCGGGCTCGCCCGCAGGCGCCGCCTGTTCTCCCAGGAGGCCGCGGTCAAGTACTTCCTGCTCGGGGCGTTCTCCTCGGCGTTCTTCCTGTTCGGCGCCGCCATGGTGTACGGCTACGCCGGCTCGGTGAACTTCGGCGAGGTGCGCGCGGCCGTCGAGGCCGGCGGGGCGGCGATCTTCGCCGACGGCAACGGCGAGCCGCTGCTGCTCATGGGGATCGGGCTGGTCGCCGTCGGCCTGCTGTTCAAGGTCGGCGCGGTGCCGTTCCACAACTGGAAGCCGGACGTGTACCAGGGCGCGCCCACCCCGGTCACGGCGCTGATGGCCTCCTGCACCCTGGTCGCCGCGTTCGGCGCCCTGCTGCGGGTGTTCTTCGTGCCCTTCGGCGGCCGGATCGGGGCCTGGGAGCCGATGCTGTGGATCATCGCGGTGCTCACCATGGTGGTCGCCGCGGTCATCGCCGTGTCCCAGCGGGACGTGAAGCGGCTGCTGGCCTACTCCTCGGTGGTGCACGCCGGGTTCATCCTCACCGCCGTGGTCGCCGGGAGCACCGACGGCCTGGCCGGGGCGATGTTCTACCTGGCCGCCTACGGGTTCACCACCCTGGGCGCGTTCGCCGTGGTCACCCTGGTCCGCACCGCCGACGGCGGGCAGGAGCTGGGCGACCTGGACCGGTGGGCGGGGCTGGGCCGCCGCCACCCGCTGCTGGCGGGGGCGCTGTCCCTGTTCCTGCTGGCCTTCGCGGGCATCCCGCTGACCAGCGGGTTCATCGGCAAGTTCGCGGTGTTCGAGGCCGCCGTCGCCGCCGGGGCCACCCCGCTGGTGATCGTCGGCGTGCTCAGCAGCGCCGTCACCGCGTTCTTCTACGTCCGGATCATCGTTGTGATGTTCTTCCGGGATCCGGAGGCCGACGGGCCCACCGTCGTGCGGGCCGGGGCCGCCACCGGCGGGGTCATCGCCATCGGCGTGGCCGCCACCCTGGCGCTCGGCCTGTACCCCGGGCCGGTGCTCGACAACCTGCTGCCCTCCCCGGAGAGCGGTCAGGACCCGGTCTCGGTGATGGTGGACCAGGCGTCCACCGAGGGCGGGCGGCCGTAGGGGCCGTTCTCGAACGCACCCCTGTACCACCGGGGGTCCGCGAGGGCGCACGGGGTTCTGGAAGGGCCGAAGGCCCCAGTTCCCCGGGCGCCCTCGCGCGAACCGGGGCGGAGCGGGGGTTCGAGGGGGCACGGCCCCGGCCCGGGCCGGATGAGCTGCGGTTCCGTTCCGGTCCGGGTCGTACCCGGGTGTGGCTTTGGATGATCATTCCGGGTCGGATACCGTGGCAAGTCGGATCATGTTCATGTGCTGAGCACGCGGCGACCCCGAAAGGCCGCCGCCGTGCCCGTTCAACAGGTGGAGCTTTACGGTGAGCGGTGCTGTCCCGAGCGGGTTTCTCGCTCTGCCGAGAGTCGACTCGGCCCTCGCCCGGGAGGTCCAGGACGGTCTCGAGAGGGTCGAGGACGTCCTGAGGGAGTCGGTGCGCGCGAGCGACCCGATGCTGACCGAGGCCGCCTCCCACCTGCTGGAGGCCGGGGGCAAGCGGTTCCGGGCGATGCTGGTGCTGCTGGCCGCGCACTTCGGCGACCCGGACATGCCCGACCTCATCCCGGCGGCGGCCGTGGTCGAGCTGACCCACGTGGCGACGCTGTACCACGACGACGTCATGGACGAGGCGGAACTGCGCCGCGGCAAGCCCAGCGCCAACCAGCGCTGGGGCAACACCATCGCCATCCTCACCGGCGACTACGTGTTCGCCAAGGCGTCGGAGATCCTCGCCGACCTGGGCCCGGAGGCCGTCCGCCTCCAGGCCGAGACGTTCGGCCGGCTGGTCCAGGGACAGATCCTGGAGACCTCCGGCCCGCCCGAGGGCGTCGACCCGCTCGACCACTACCTGCGGGTCATCGGGGACAAGACGGCCTCCCTCATCGCCTCCTCCGCCGAGTTCGGCGGCATGTTCGGCAAGGTCGACCCGGTGACCACCGGCACGCTCACCCGCGCCTGCGACGCGCTGGGAATGGCCTTCCAGCTCGCCGACGACCTCATCGACGTGGCCGCCGAGACCCGCGAGTCCGGCAAGGTCCCCGGCACGGACCTGCGCGAGGGCGTGCTGACCCTGCCGATGTTCTACGCGCTGCGCTCCACCGACCCGGCCGACGACCGGCTCAAGTCGCTGCTGGGCCGCCCGCTGGACGACACCGAGGCCGAGGAGGCCCTGGGCCTGCTGCGCGCCCACCCGGCGATGGCCGAGGCGGAGAAGACCCTGCGCGGCTGGTCCGACAAGGCCCGCGCCGAGCTGGCCACCCTGCCGCAGGGCCCGGCGCGCGACGCCTTCGAGGCCCTGTGCGACTACGTGGTGGAACGCTCCGGCTGACCGCCCCGCCCGCGCACCGACGGCGCCGCGTCCCACCGGGACCGGCGCCGTCGGCGTTCCCGGGGGGCGCGTCCGATTCCGGCCGGGAGAACCCCTTGCCTTGGATTTGAACGTACGTACAATCAAAAGTACCGGTCCACTTCTCGGGAGGACGACATGCCGGGAGAACGCATCCTCATCTCGGGCGGCGGCATCGCCGGCCCGGCCCTCGCCCACTGGCTGCACCGCTACGGGTTCCGGCCCACCGTCGTGGAGCGGGCACCGGCCGTGCGCACCGGCGGCCACCGCATCCAGATCGAGGGCGTCGGCGTCGACGCGCTGCGCCGCACCGGGCTCCTGGAGGAGGCCCGCGAGCTCTCCGGCGCGCCGCCCGGGGAGATCCGCTTCGGCCACGGGGGGCGCCGTCAGGTGGTGATCGACGGGGCCTCGCTGGTCTCCGGCGAACAGGGCCTGGTGATCCGCCGCGGCGACCTCTGCGAGATCCTGTACCGCGCCACCCGCGACGAGGCCGAGTACCTGTTCGACGACTCGGTCACCGGGATCCGCGAGTCCGACGACGGTGTCACCGTGAGCTTCCGGAACCGGCGGCCGCGGGACTTCGACCTCGTGGTCGGGGCCGACGGGATCCACTCCGACACCCGCTCCCTCGTCTTCGGGCCCAAGGAGCGCTTCCGGAAGTACCTGGGGACCAACATCGCCCTCTTCGAGCTCCCCAACGACCTCGGGCTCACCGACCACGTGCGCGGCCTGGTCCGCCCCGGGCGCGGGATGCTCCTCGCGCCCTTCCCCGAGGCCGGCACCCTGGAGTGCACGGTCCTCACCCGCGACCGGGAACCGGTGGCCGACGCGGAGGAGCACAAGCGGCGGCTCCGCGAGCGCTTCGCGGGGGACGGCGAGGAGGTGCGGCGCGTGCTGGCGGCCATGGAGCGCTCCGACGCCGTCCACGTGTCCCCCTCCGTCCAGATCCACATGGACTCCTGGACCCGCGGCCGGGTGGCCCTGGTGGGGGACGCCGGCTACTGCCCCGACCCGATGACCGGCCAGGGGAGCACCCTGGCCCTGGTCGGCGCCTGCGTCCTGGCCGGCGGGCTCGCCCGGGCGGGAGGGGACCACCGGACCGCCTTCCCCGCCTACGAACGGGCGATACGCGGCTTCGTCGACGCCAACCTCGCGATGGGCGGTACGAACACCGCCATGACCGCTCCGGACACCGGCGAGGTGGGCCTGCGGGTCCGGTCCTGGCTGTTCGGGGCGTTCACCCGGCTGATCTCGTTGACGGGGGCGCCGCCGGGTCTGAAGCGCGCCTACGACTTCCCGCTGGCCGACCACGTCCCGGCCTGAGCGGAACACGCCGATGGCGCCGCCGGTGCGGCGCCATCGGGCTGCAGGAAGGAGCGGCGGGACGCCCCCGGGCGCGTCGGGGGCGTCCCGGTCCCCGGGCGGGTACGCGCCCGGGGGGAACCGCCTAGCTCACCACGGGCAGGGCCTCGGAGCCGGGCAGCGGGTTCAGGAAGGTCGGGTGCGACACCGTGCCCTCGGGCGCGGGCGGGGCCTCGGCGGTGCCGCCCTCGATGGAGACCAGGTCGCTGGTGTCCAGGTCCTCCAGCAGGGCGGGCCCGCGGCTCAGGCCGGCCACCAGGTCCTCGGCGGTGGACATGTCGGGGCCCTCGGCCAGGGTGGGCAGCGACGAGGTGTCGGCGACCTGCGGCAGGGCCTCGTCCACGGCGGGCAGCCCGGTGCCCACCCGCGGCACCTCGCTGTCGGCGATCGGCCCGTCGAGGGCGACCATCTCGGCCGAGCCCAGGTCGGAGGCGCCGGTCATCAGCGCGTCGGTCAGGTCCGACAGCCCCGGCGTCCGCTGCCCGTCGGGCAGCTGCGCGACGGCGGGCGTCTCCACGACGGCCGGCCCCTGCGCCAGGGGGGAGGTCTGCTGCTCACGCCGGGGAACGGCGGTGATGCTCTCGTCCAGGTTGCGGTTGCCGACCGCACCCAGGACCTCCTCCTCGCCCAGGCTCACGTAGTTGTCGTCGGTGACCGGGTTGGACTCCACCACGTCCTGGAGGGCCTTGGGCGTCTCCACGCCGAACGCGTAGGCGAAGTCCCACATGTTCGGGACCACGGGCTCCTGGGCGCTCTGCGGCACGGTCCCGCCGGCGGTCGGCAGGGCGGGGGCCACGTCCAGGACCTCGCCGACCCCCAGGGTGTTCTCCCGGGTCAGCGCGGTGGGGTCGGACAGGTCCACGGCCTCGGTGACGGCCGCGGCCTCGGACAGCCGGGAGGCGTCGAGGCCCTGGACCAGGTCGCCGGGGCGGGGCAGGTCGGAGACCGAGGGCACGCCCAACTCCTCGCGGAGGCCGTACGCCGCGACCACCGTGTGCGGGAGCACCTCCGAGGCGGCCCCCTCCACGGCCCCGCCCGCGCCCTGGGCGGTGGTCCCGAATTCGTCGCCCGCTTCGGTGGCCCGCTTCTGGACGGCCTCGCCCAGGTCGTGCCCGACGGTGTCGTGCGGGTTCCCGTCCAGGCCGGTCGCGTCCTGGGTGGCGGCGAGGGCGTCGGCCAGCGCCGCGCTCGGGTTGGCGACGCCGCCGACCGGGGTGGCGATCTCCGGCTCGCCGGCGGGCACCATCGCGGCCAGGTCGGGCGCGGGCTTGTCGGCGTTGCGGGAGGTCTCCTGGAGTTCGGAGAGCGTGCTCCCGGCGACCGGGCCGATCCCGCCGGGGAAGGCGCTGTTCATGGTCGGGGCGACGCCCTCCACGAGCGCCCGCTCGACGGTGGGGGCGATCTCGGCGACGGGGGAGGCGAGCGCCTCGGCCCCCGAGACACCGGCGCCGAGGGCGACGAAGCCGGCGGTTCCGGCGGCGAGCAGAACAGCCCTGGCTGAAATGCGCTTGGCCTGCGACATGGGTTTCCTTCCGGAAGGCTCTGTGGTTGCGGTGTGCTGCGGGGCGGCCGCGACGTCGGGTCGGGGCCGGCCGGGAGCCGGTGGACCACCGGCTGACGTGAATCACGTGAGCGGGACCGCGGCGGGGCGGTACGGGGCACGGGACTCAGGTCAGCTCCCAGAGCGGGAAGGGCTGGGAACGGGTCCGTCGGAGCGGCCCGTTCCTAGTCGGGGGAGACCGTGGGGTCGTCGGCGGCGCCCGCGGGCACCGGGTGCACGGCGTCGACGGCGGTCGAGAGCACGTCGGCGGCGGGAGCGGTGACGGGCACGACGGCGAGGTACCCGGCGACCGCGGGGGCGCCGGCCCCGGTGGGCGCGGCGGAACCGGTGGAGAGCTGGGGGGCCGCGGAGACGTCGTGCTCGGCGGCGGCCGCGGGGCGCTGCCCGTCCACCGTCGCGGCGTCGGCGACCGCCCCGGCGGCCCGGAGCACCGGGAGCGGCGCGGGGGCGGCGTCCCGGAGGACGGCCTCCCCGGCACCGGCCTCCCCGCCGGGCTCCCCGTCCCCGGCGCCGGGGCGGGCGGTCCCGGCGGGCTCGGCCGCGGCCGCGGGGGCCGCAGCGGCCGGCTCCGCCGGCGCGGGGGCCACGCGGGTGGCGGCGATGTGGGCCACGAGGTTCTCCGCTTGGACCTGGTCGGCGGCCGAGAGCTCGCGGACCACGCGCCGGGCGCCCTCGTGGACCTCCTCGCCGACCTCGGTGACGGCGGGGGCGGACTCCGTCCGCTCCTCCAGGCTCCGGTGGACGGTGCCCAGGGTGTCGGTGACCGGTGCGGCGACCTCGGCGACCCCGGCCTCCAGCGAGGGGTCCAGCCCCTGCGCGAGCCCGGTGTCCAGCGAGGCGGCCCGGTCCAGGGAGGCGGCCCGGTCCAGGCCGAGCGGCCCGGCGGTGTCGGCCTGCGCGGACGGCGCGCCGATCAGCCACAGGGCGGCCAGGGCCGCCCCGACGAACAGCGGCAGCAGCAGCAGGGAGGGCGGACGCACCACCGCGGCCGCGCGCGGGGCGCGGGGCGTGCGGCTGGTGCGGGACATGAGGGTGCCCTCCGTGACGTGCGGACCGTCGGGAACCGGGAGACATCCGGTTCGCGACTCGACGTTAGCACAAGGTCACGGATCGTAGTTTCGGAACGCCGGAACCGGGAACCCCGAGGTCAGTCGCAGGGCTCGACGGCCGGGCTCTCCGCCCGCCGCCGCTGCGCCGACCGCGCCCGCGCGCCGCGCACCTGGTCGAACGCGAACACGCACAGCGCCAGCCACACCAGCGCGAACCCGGCCCACCGGGCGGGCGGCATCTCCTCGCCCTGCACCAGCCAGCCGATGAAGAACATGATGGTGGGCGCGATGTACTGGAGCATCCCGATCACGCTCAGCGGCAGGCGCCGGGCCGCCACCCCGAACATCAGCAGCGGCAGCGCCGTCACGAAACCGCCGCCGACCAGCAGCGCCGTGTGTGCGGGGGACACCGAGACCGCCGTCCCCGCCCCGGAGAACTCCAGGTACAGCACGTAGCCCAGGGCGGGCAGGAACATCACCAGGGTCTCCACGGTGAGGCTCTGCATCCCGTCCAGGTCCACGTACTTCTTCACCGCGCCGTAGGCCGCGAACGACGAGGCCATCAGCAGCGCCAGCCACGGCGTGACGCCGTAGCCGACCGTCATCACCACGACCGCGAGCAGGCCCAGGCCCACCGCGGTCCACTGCGCCGCGCGCAGCCGCTCGGAGAACAGCACCACGCCCAGGCACACCGCCATCAGCGGGTTGATGAAGTACGCCAGCGAAGCCTGGAGGGTCTGCTCGGTCGACACCGAGTAGATGAACCCCCACCAGTTGAGGGAGATGAGGACCGCGGCGGCGGCCACCGGCAGCAGCCGGCGCGGGCTGCGGACCACCCCGGGCAGCCACTTCCAGCCGCGCCGGGCCAGCATCAGGAACACGCACATCGCCAGCAGCGACCACACCATGCGGTGGGCGAGGATCTCTGCGGGCTGGGCGGCGGAGAGGAAGGGCCAGTAGAGGGCTGCGAAGCCCCAGAGGAGGAAGGCGCCCGCCCCGAGGGCGACGCCGCGGTTGGATTCCGGCACGTCTGCAATCGTAGGACGATTAGTCCGACATGTCGCCTGTGATCCCGCCCTCCGTCCCGCCGCTAGAGTCGTGCGCCATGGACTGGGAAGAGCGGATCGGCCGGATCAGGCAGTGGCGGCGCGACGGCGTGCGGGCGCCGCACAAACCCCTCCTGCTGCTGTACGCGCTGGGCCACCACCAGCGCCACGGCGACGCCCCCATCCTCTACAGCGCCGCGGAGGAGCGCCTCCGGCTGCTGCTGGACGAGTTCGCCCCACCGGCTAAGAACGGCACGACGCCGGCCTTCCCCTTCCGCCGCCTGGCCAACGACGACGGGCTGTGGCTGCTCGCCACGGACGACGGCGACGACCCCGGGGACAATCCGGGCCGGCTGCGGCGCTCCGGCGCCCGGGGGAGCCTCGCCCCCGACTTCTCCCGCGCGCTGGAGGAGGACCCGGGGCTGCGCACCCGCGTCGCCCGCCTGCTGCTCGACGCGAACTTCCCGTCCTCCCTGCACGAGGAGGTGCTGGCCCTGACCGGGCTCTCCCTCGCCCCCGGGCGGTGGGCCGCGTCCGGCGACCGCGACCCCGCCTTCCGGGAGGCGGTGCTGGACGCCTACGGCCACCGGTGCGCGTTCTGCGGCTACGACGGGTGGATGGACGGCGTCCCGGTCGGCCTGGAGGCCGCCCACGTGCGCTGGTGGTCCCAGGCCGGGCCCGACACGGTGGACAACGGGCTGGCGCTGTGCTCCCAGCACCACCTGCTCCTGGACCGGGGCGTCCTCGGCCTCACCGCGGAGCTGACCCTGGACGTCTCCCCGCGCTTCGAGGCCCGCTCCGACCAGGCCCGGCGGATCGTCACCGACCTCGCCGGACGCGACCTGCTCCTGCCCGCGGCCTCCCCGCCGGTCGCCCCCGACCACGTGCGCTGGCACCGCGAGCAGGTCTTCAAGCACCCCGTCCGCGCCGCCTGAGGGCCGCCCCGCCGGCGCCCCTTCCCGGAGCGCCTCCGGCGCCCCGCCGCCGGGTCCCTGGAATCCGCGTGCCCGAACAGGTAGGAAAGGGAACTACGGGGGCGGAAGGGGCATCGGGATGGGTCGGTCTGCGCACGACGGGATCATGGAGAGGCTCCGGCCGCGGCTGGACTTCGCCCGGTTCGACCGGCTGCGCTCCTACGGGACCGGGCACGAGGTGAAGGCCGGCGACGTCCTCACCCGCGCCGGCGACTTCGAGCGCGACCTCATCGTCCTCGACGAGGCCTACGTCGAGGTGGTCCGCGAGGCCTCCTTCGGCCGCCCCGAGGAGGTCTTCATGACCATGGGGCCCGGCGACTTCCTCGGCGAGGTCAACCTGCTCGGCGACCAGATGGCCTTCGTGACGGTACGGGTCGTGGCGCCGGGCCGGGTCCACCGCCTGTCCAGGGAGCGGTTCCGCACGATGATGGCCGAGGAGGCGGAGCTCTCCGACACCGTCCTGGAGGCCCTGCTGGTCCGCCGGGAGTACCTGCGCGAAGCGGTCCGCCCCGTCGATCTGATCGGCCGGCCCGACTCGTCGGCCACCCTGGCCCTGCGCACCTACGCCGCCCGGGTCCGGCTCCCCTACGAGTGGCACGACGCCGACGCGCCGGACGGCCGCAGGCTCCTCGACGCCGTCGGCCTGGCCGAGGGCGACCTGCCGGCCGTCGTGTTCGCCGGGCGGGTGACCCGCGACGTCACCCCGGGGATCCTGGCCGGACTCATCGGCAAGGCCTACCGGCCGAGCTGCAAGGACCTCGACCTCGTGGTCGTGGGGGCCGGGCCCGCCGGGCTGGCGGCCGCGCTCTACGGGGCCTCCGAGGGGCTGAACACCGTGGTCCTGGACGCCCTGGGCACCGGCGGGCAGGCCGCGTCCAGCTCCCGGATCGAGAACTACCCCGGCTTCCCGCACGGTATCGCGGGGGAGGAGCTGACCCGGCTGTCGGCGATCCAGGCGCTGAAGTTCGGTGCCGCGATGTACATGCCGTGCCGGGTGGACCGGCTGGACACCACCGGGCCCGACCCGGTGCTGTACCTGGCCGACGGCAGCCGTATCGACACCCGGGCGGTCGTGGTGGCCTCCGGCGCCCGTTACCGCACCCTGCCGCTGGACCGCTGGGCGGACTTCGAGGAGGCGGGCTGCATCTTCTACGCCGCCACCGAACTGGAGGTGCGCTCGTGCTCCCGGCACCCGGTCACCGTGGTGGGCGGCGCGAACTCGGCGGGGCAGGCCGCCCTGTACCTGGCGGGCCGGGGCAGCCGCGTCGACCTCGTCGTCCGCGGCGCGGACCTGTCGGCCAAGATGTCGGAGTACCTGGTGGCGCGCCTGCACGACCACCCCGAGATCACCGTGCACACGAACACCGAGGTCACCGGGCTGAGGGGCGACGACAGGCTCGCGGAGGTCGTGCTCACGGACCGGCGCACCGGGCTCGGGGCGCCCCGCCCGACCAGCGGCCTGTTCTGCTTCATCGGAGCCGACCCCGCGACCGAATGGCTGGACGGCGTCACCCGGGACCGCAGCGGGTTCGTGTGCACCGACACCGCCCTGGTCGAGTTGGGCCTGGGGCCCGTGTGGGAGGGGCTGGGGCGCGGACCGCTGCCGTTCGAGACCAGCGCCCCGTCGGTGTTCGCGGTCGGCGACACCCGCACCGGGTCGATCAAGCGCGTCGCGGCGGCGATGGGCGAGGGGGCCAGCGCGATCGCCTCGGTCCACACGGCCCTCGCGGAGCGGCGGCGCCGGGACCGGTGAGGCGGAGGCCCGGTCCCCCTCCGGGCCGTCCGCCTCACCGGTCCCGCACGCGGTCAGAGCACGACGCGGACGACGTTGTGGACGGGGCCCGAGATCGGCCCGGCGATCGGGCAGCCCACCATGGCGGTGCCGCTGCCCTCCACCACCGGCGAGGACACGAACTGGATGCCGAACATCATGGCGCAGCGTCCGGTGAGCTTCCAGCGGATGTCCTCGGACTCGGCCACACAGGTGTGGACCTCCTGGAAGTTGATCAGCTGCCGCGTGACGGTGCAGTCGAGGCCGTCGACCGGCTCGGCGGCGGCGGTGCCGGGGAAGACCGCGACGGTCAGGACTGCGGCGACGGCGGCGATGGCCGTGGCCAGGGGACGGGGGGTGCGCATGCTTCCTCCTGTGGTCGGCACCGGGCCGTTCCCGGTGCACCGGCAGGCTAAGCAGCCCGGCCGCCCCCGGCCCTATCCGCGCACTATCGGTCCTTGCCCGCCCCCGACAAGAGCGGGACCGCGCCGCATCCGGACGACCTTGTTCCGGTCGTCGAGGACGCACAGCACGTCGGTCGGTGCGGACGCCGGGGCCGGGGCCGGGGTGACGGCCCGGTCGACATCGGGTGAAGGGAGGGTGACGGAGGCAACGGGGAGGAGACCCTTCGGCCACGGGAGAGTGGAGAAGCGCGCGTTCGCGGAACCCGTGCGCCCGCCACGGCGTCTGTCCGGGGGTACGTCCCCCGAACTGTAGAGGAGCCCGCAATGCAGCAGATCAGAGGCGGCAGGGTCATCGCCGGAGCCGTCCTGGGAGCGCTTCCCCTCCTTCTGGCCACCGGCTGCTCGTTCAGCATCGGCGGCCCCGCCGCCGTCGACGCGGAGCAGGTCGCCGAGCGGTCGAGCGAGATGCTGGCCGAGGAGGTCGGCCAGACCCCCGACGACTTCACCTGCGCCGACGACCTCCCCGCGGAGGTCGGCGCCGAGATCCGCTGCGAGCTCACCAGCGGCGGCGACACCCTCGGTGTGACCGTCACGGTGACCTCGGTCGAGGGCGGCGACGTCAACTGGGACGTCGTGGTCGACGAGGCCGCGACCGAGGAGGGCGCCGCCGGCGACACCGAGGCCGGGACCGAGCCCGCGGCCGGGGACGGCAACAGCGCCACCGCGGTCGACGGCACCGTGCCCGCCGACCAGGTCGCCCAGAAGTCGTCCGAGGCGCTGGCGGCGGCGGTCGGGCAGACCCCCGACGGCTTCAGCTGCCTGGAGGGCCTCCCCGCGCAGGTCGGCGCCGAGATCCGCTGCAACCTGGTGGACGGCGGCACGAACTACGGCGTGACCGTCACGGCGACCGCCGTCGAGGGCGACAACGTCAGCTGGGACGTCGTGGTCGACGACCAGCCCCTGTGACCACGGCCCTCCGGGCCACCGCGGGGCGGGGCGGTCCCCGACCGCCCCGCCCCAGGGCCGTCCCGGGGAGACCGTGGTCTAGCGTGGTCCCGTGCACATGGACCTGGTCACCCTCGTAGTGGACGACTACGACTCCGCCATCGCCTTCTTCACAGAAGCCCTCGGCTTCGAACTGACCGAGGACTCCCCCTCCCTCACCAACGACGGCCGGGAGAAGCGCTGGGTGGTGGTCCGCCCGCCCGGAGCGGTCACCGGCCTCCTCCTCGCCCGTGCCGACGGCGAGCGCCAGAGCGCCGCCGTGGGCGGACAGACCGGGGGCCGGGTCGGCTTCTTCCTGAGGGTGGACGACTTCGCCGCCTCCCACGCCCGCATGGAGCGGCACGGGGTCCGGTTCGTCACCGAGCCCCGAGACGAGCCCTACGGCAGGGTCGCCGTCTTCCTCGACCTCGCGGGCAACCGCTGGGACCTCCTGGGGCCGCCCCCCGCCTGAGCACGGCATGCCCCGGCCCGTGCGTGCGAACGGCCCCCGGCGGACGGGCCGGGGGCCGTTCGGCGGCCGACCCCGGGAGTAGTGGGTCGGCTGGACGCCGGCCCCCGGGAGTAAGGGGCCGGCCGTGGTCAGGACACGCTCTCGCGCTCGCCGCCCTCCGCGGGCACGGCCTTCGCCGCCGCCCGCCTGCGCCGCAGGCCCGCGATCACCGGCACGAGCGCGGCGATCACCACCAGCGCGTACAGCCCGATCGAGATCCCGCTGCCGACCAGGATCGACGGGTCGCCCGAGGACGCCGCCAGCGCCCGCCGGAACTCCGTCTCCGCGATCGGCCCCAGCACCACGCCGATCAGCGCCGGTGCCACCGGGACCCCGAAGGACCGCATCACCAGCCCCAGCAGGGCCACCGCCAGCAGGATCACCAGGTGGGCGACCGACGCGTTGATCGCGTACACCGCCAGCACCGAGAACAGAGTGATCCCCGCGTACAGGTACGGCTTGGGCAGCTTCAGCAGCTTCGCCCACAGCGGCGCGAACGGCAGGTTGATGACGAGCAGCATCACGCTGCCGATCAGCAGCGACGCCAGCAGCGTCCACACCAGGTCCGCGTTGCGCTCGAACAGCACCGGCCCCGGCTGGAGCCCGTACTGCTGGAACGCCGCCAGCATGATCGCGGCCGTCGCCGACGTCGGCAGCCCCAGCCCCAGCAGCGGCACCAGCGTGCCCGCCGCGCTGGAGTTGTTGGCGGCCTCCGGCCCGGCCACGCCCTCGATGGCGCCCCGGCCGAACTCGTTCTCCTGCGGGTCGCCCCTGCGCTCCGCCCGCCGCTGGGCGAGCTTGCGCTCCACGCCCAGGGACACGAACGTCGGGATCTCGGCCCCGCTGCCGGGGATCGGGCCGAAGGTGCTGCCCAGCGCGGTCCCGCGCAGCCACGGGCCCCAGGACCGCTTCCAGTCCCGCCGGCTCAGCCACGGGCGCCCGGTGCGGATCGCGCCCAGGTTCGGCGCGGACCTGCCGCGCGCCACCACGTACAGCACCTCGCCCAGGGCCAGCAGCCCCACGGTCACGATGACGACGTCGATGCCGTCGAGCATCACGGCCGACCCGAAGTCGAACCGCGGCGTGCCGCTCTGGCCGTCGATGCCCACCACGCCGATCGCCAGGCCGATGAGCAGCGAGGTCACCCCGCGCAGCACCGACCCGGACACGACCGCGGCCACCGCCACGAACGAGAACACCGTCAGGGCGAAGTACTCGCCCGGCCCGAAGTTCAGCGCGAACGACACCATCACCGGCGAGAAGAACGCCACGATCAGCGTGCCGACGATGCTCGCGAAGAACGACCCGATCACCGCGGTGCCCAGGGCCTGCGCGGCCCGCCCCGTCAGGGCCATCTTGTGGCCCTCGTACGTGGTGGCGATCGACGACGCCTGCCCCGGGGTGTTGAGCAGGATCGACGTGGTCGCCCCGCCGAACATCCCGCCGTAGTAAACGCCCGCGAACAGGATGAACGCGCTCGTCGGGTCGAGCTGGAACGTCACCGGCAGCAGCAGCGCCACCGCCATCGCCGAGCCCAGGCCCGGCAGCACCCCCACCGCGGTGCCCAGCACCACGCCCAGGAACGCCCACATCAGGTTGCCCGGGGTCAGGGCCGCGACGAGCCCGTCCCCGAGTCCGACCAGTGTTTCCGTCATCAGAGCACCCACCCCAGGATCCCGGGCGGCAGGCTCAGCCCCAGGCCGAGCGAGAAGCCCACCTGGACGGCCGCCGACACCGACAGCGCCACCACGGCGTCACGCAGGTACGCGCGCGCCCCGAACGCGAAGGCCACCGCCCAGAACAGCAGCGCCCCCGCCAACAGCCAGCCCAGGAACTCCAGCAGGACCGTGTTCACCGCCAGGGCCGCCACCACGATCAGGACCGGCCGCGCCTCGAACCACGCCAGGGTGTTGACCGCCCCCTGGGGCCGCCGGCGCAGGTTCCCCACCACCAGGAACGCCGTCGCCGCAAGCAGCAGCGCGCCGATCATCCCCGGGAAGAAACCCGGTCCGGGCCGGGTCGCGTTGGCCGGCGCCTCGATGGTGAACGCGCCCCACAGCATGAGCGCGCCCACGGCCGCGGCCAGGGCCGGCACCACCCAGCGGGCCGGTCCGCCCCAGGGGGCCGTGTCCGGGTCCAGGCCGTCCCCGGCCTGCGCCTCCTCCGCGGCGCCCTCGGCCTCCGCCGCCTTCGCGGCCTCCGCGGCCCCGCCGGCCTCCGGGACCGCGGCCCCGGCCTCCGGGGCCGCCACCGCGTCCGCGGGGTCCGGTACGGACCCCGGCGCCGCCTTCTCCGTTCCGTTCACGGTCACAGCCCCAGCTCCTCGATGGTCTCCTGCGTGGCGACGACCTCCTCCTCCAGGAACGCGGTGAACTCCTCGCGTCCCTGGTAGGTGTCCGTCCACCGGTTGCGCTCCAGGGTGTCGGCCCACGACGGGCTCTCCACCAGCTCCCGCACCTGCTCCTCCAGGGCCTCGACCTCGGCGTCGGTCAGCCCCGGCGGGGCGATGACCCCGCGCCAGTTCGACATCTCGACGTCGTAGCCCTCCTCGAGCATCGTCGGCGCGTCCAGGCCCTCCAGCCGCTCGGGAGAGGACACGGCCAGGACCCGCAGCGGGCCCCCGTCGCCCACCTGGTCGGCGAAGTCGCTCAGACTGCTGAACCCGACCGCGGCGGTCCCCGACAGCAGCGAGGTCAGCACCTCGCCGCCGCCCGAGTACGGCAGGTAGTTGATCTCCGCGGGGGAGAGGTCCATGGAGCGGGCCACCCGCCCGGCGAAGATCTGGTCCACGCCGCCCATCGAGCCGCCCGCCACCGGCAGGGTCCCCGCCTGGGAGGCCCAGTCCTCGGCGAGGTCGTCCAGGCTCTCGTAGGGCGAGTCGGCGGGCACCACCACGACCTGGTACTCCGAGGCCAGCTGGGCGATCGGGGTGATGTCGTCCATCGTGTACGGCGACCCGGTGGTCTCCACCGCGCCCACCATGCCCAGACCGGTCATGGACATCACGGTGTGCTGCCCCTCCCGGTTGACGACCTGCGCCAGGCCGATGGTGCCGCCCGCGCCCTCCGCGTTGCGCACCTCGACGTTGAAGCGGATGTCCTCCTCGCGCAGGCCGTTCTGCATCTCCCTGGCCAGGGTGTCCCATCCGCCGCCCGGCGCGGCGGGTGCGATGAGCAGGAGCTTCTCCTGCTCACCGGTGCCCGACGCCGCGCTCTGGCGCACGTCGAACAGTGCGGTCCCCACCAGCAGGAGGGCGCAGAGCCCGCCCGCGACACGGAGCGGCACGCCGCGTTCGCGCATCGCTGTCTCCTTCCGACCTCGTTCGCCCCCTCGCCGTGCGGGAACGAGGAGAGCCGGGTCACAGTGTGACGCGGCGCACGCCCGTGTAAGAGTGTTGTTAAAACTGGCGTCATATTGGTCGTATTGTTCGTGACGAGCAGCCGAACGGGGCGCCCACCTGGGCCTTCACAGACCCGGAAGGCGTCCCGCCGGCGCCGCGACCACGGCGCCGACACCGCGACCGCACCGATCCCCTCCCGGAAGGCCCCGGCATGACCGCGCGCATCCTGCGACGGCCGCCGCGCACCACCGCCCCGCGCACCCGTCCCCGCCTGTCCCTGACCGGCTCCCTGTTCGTCGGCTACGTGCTCCTGCTCGCCGCGGCCCTGGTCGCCGTCGGCTCCCTGTGGGTGTTCCACCTCGACCGGCACACCGACCGGCAGTACACCGAGCGCGTGCTCAGCGTGGCCCGGGCGGTCGCCGTCATGCCCGCGGTCGTGGAGGGCGTGCAGTCCCGCGACCCGGCCGCCGCCCTGGACCCGACGGCGGACCGGATCGCCTCCGCCACCGACGTGGAGTACCTGGTCATCGCCTCCCCCCAGGGCATCCGCTACACCCACCCGGACAAGGACCGCATAGGGGAGATGGTGTCCACCCCGCCCGGGCCGGCGGCCCGGGGGGAGGAGTGGACGGGGGTGGAGACCGGCACCCAGGGGCGCACCGTCCGGGCCAAGGTCCCCGTGTTCTCCGGCGGCGGATCGGTCAACGGCGGCGACGCCCGCGGCGAAGTGGTCGCGTACGTCTCCCTGGGCATACTCAGCTCCGACGCCGCCACCGAGGCGCGCGCCGCCGTCCCCGCCGTCCTGGGCACGGTCGTCGTGGTCCTGGGCCTGGGAGTGATCGGCGCGTGGTCGCTGTCCCGACAGGTCAGGACCAAGACCCACGGGCTGGAACCGGCCGACATCACCGCGCTGCTGGAGAGCCGGGAGGCGCTCCTGTACGCGGTCCGCGAGGGCGTGCTCGCCGTCGACGCGCAGGGCCGCCTCGTCTTCGCCAACCCCCCGGCCCGCGCGATGCTGGGGCTCCCCGACGGCGCCGAGGGGCGTACCCTGGACGAACTCGGCGCCTCGGAGCGGGTCCGCGACATCGTCTCGGGGGCCGACCGGGGCAGGGACCTGCTCCTGCTCTCCGGCGACCGCATCCTGGTCGCCAACCGCAGGACGGTCCGGATCCGGGGCGAGGAGACCGGCGCGGTCGTGACCTTCCGGGACCGCACCGAGCTGGACCGGCTCACCGGCGAGCTCGACGGCGCCCGCACCGTCACCCGGGGGCTGCGGGCCCAGACCCACGAGTTCGCGAACCGGATGCACACGCTCGCCGGGCTGCTCGACCTGGGCGCCCACGAGGAGGCCCGCGCCTACCTGGCGGACCTGTCGGCGGCGCACACCCGCACCAGCACGGGTATCGCCGAGCACGTCGCGGACTCGGCGGTGGCCGCCCTGGTCATCGCCAAGTCGGCGCAGGCCGCCGAGATCGGGGTGGACCTGCGGATCTCTCCGATGACGGAGGTGCCCGCACTGGACCGGGGGCTGCGGGCCGACGCCCTGCTGGTGCTGGGCAACCTGGTGGACAACGCGCTGGACGCCGTCGCGGGCGGCGGCCGGGGATGGGTGGAGCTGATGGTGCGCCTGCACCGGGCCGGGGCGGACGGGCCGCCGCACGACCTGCTGGAGATCCGGGTGACGGACTCCGGGCACGGGGTGGCCGACGGGATCGCCGAGGAGATCTTCCGCCTCGGGTTCACCACCAAGGCGTCCCGGGACGCGGGCGGGCGCGGGCTGGGCCTGGCCCTGGTCAAGCAGGTGTGCGAGGGCAGAGGGGGGAGCGTGGAGATGGAGGCGCCCGACGGCGAGGAGGGGGCGGTGTTCACCGCCTACCTGCCCGCGGCCGCGCGGGCCTCCGCGGGCGCTCCGGAGGGCACCGGGGCCGCGGGGGAGGACCGGTGATCCGCGTCCTGGTCGTGGACGACGACGTGCGGGTGGCCCGCAACCACCAGGACCTGGTGGAGTCGCTGCCCGGGTTCACCGCGGTGGGGGTGGCGCACACGGCGGCGACCGCCCTTGCCCAGATCCGCGGCCACCGACCGGACCTGGTGCTGCTCGACCTGCACCTGCCCGACGCGTCGGGGATCGAGGTGATGCGGACGCTGCGCGCGGCCGCCGCCGACGAGGCCCGCCGCACCGACTTCCTCATGATCACGGCGGTGCGCGACATCGCCCAGGTCCGCGACGCCCTGCACGGCGGGGCGGTGCACTACCTCCTCAAGCCGTTCCCCCTGAGCGCCCTGCGCGACCAGCTCGAACGCTACGCGGTGGCCCACCGCCAGATGGACTCCGCGGGGGAGGCCACCCAGCAGGACGTGGACCGGCTGTTCGGCCTGCTGCGCCCCCCGGGCGGACGCTCGCTGCCCAAGGGCCTGACCTCGGCCACGGCGGAGCTGGTCGCGGGGGTGCTGCGCGACGCCGACGGCGACCTGTCCGCGTCCGACGTCGCCGAGCGCTCGGGCGTCTCCCGGGTGACCGCGCGCCGCTACCTGGAGTACCTGTGCGCCGACGGCCGCGCCGAGCTGCGCATGCGCTACGGCTCGGCCGGGCGCCCCGAGCACCGCTACCGCTGGGTCGCCTGACCGCGGGCCGGGGGCGGCGGCC
The DNA here is from genome assembly GCF_042797335.1 of Nocardiopsis sp. NPDC057823. NCBI lineage: Bacteria > Bacillati > Actinomycetota > Actinomycetes > Streptosporangiales > Nocardiopsidaceae > Nocardiopsis > Nocardiopsis sp. NPDC057823. The sequence goes on from NZ_JBHVLR010000006.1 coordinate 115,428, forward strand.
CGCCCCCGGCCCCGGCGGTGGTCAGACGGAGCGGGGGGCGCGGGCCGAGACCGCCGCCGCGGCGGCGCGGACCGCGCTCGCCACCGAGACCTCGCCCAGCAGGCCGGGCGCGGCCACCGAGTCCCCCGCCAGGTACACGCCGTCCCCCCGGTCGACCGCCGGGCGGTCGCGCCAGGTGGTGCCCGGCAGGTCCAGTGCCCCGGTGCGCCCCCTGGCGACCTGGTCGCGGCGCCAGGTCACCCGGCTCCGCCAGGCCGGCAGCGACATGTCCAGCAGCCGCTCCAGCCGGTCGGTCACCGCCGCCCGGGACTCCCCGGGCCGCACCGGGATCTGCGCCTGCACCAGCTCCTCGCCCTCGGGGGCGAGCGTGCGGTCCACCCGCGTGTACCGCTCCACGAACCCGCACTCGTCGGCGTCGAACACCACGAACGGGTCCCGCCCCCGGCGCAGTCCCAGGTCCACGAGCAGCGCGTGCCCGCTCTCCCACTCCAGCGACGGGTCGCCCAGCAGCACGCGGGCCGACGCCAGGGAGGTCGCCACGATCACCGGCCGGTCCCCGGGCAGCGCGTCCACCCGCGCCCCGGTCTCGATCCGCACGCCCATCTCCCGGGCCCGCCGGGCCATCCGGCCGACCAGCGCGGTCCAGCCGCCCACCACGTACAGCGGCGCCGGCCGCTTCGGCGACAGCACCCGCTGGAACCTCTCCCACACGAACTCCGCCGACAGCCGCGAGGGGTCGTGGTCGAACAGCGCCACCCCCATGTAGTTCGCGGCCACCCGCGCGGACCTCTCGCCCAGGTGCTCGCGCGCCCAGGACCCGAAGTCGCGGTCGTGCGGGGCGCGCAGGCGCCGGCGCGCGGCCGCGCCCAGCAGTGCGGGCGACAGGGCCGACCGCACCCGGCCGTCCTCGCGCATCCTCACCCCGGGGACCGCCGCCAGCGGGAACCGGCGGTACGCCGGGACCAGGTCCCGCTCCAGCAGCCACTGCGCGGCGAACCCGTCGCCGTACAGCACGTGCGGTCCCTCGTTGGCCACGTACGGCGGGTCGGTCGCCCGGGCCCGTCCGCCCGGGGCGGAGTGTGCTTCGTACAGGGTCACGGAGGCGCCGCTCTCGGCGCCGGCGATGGCCGCGGTCAGACCGGCGAGGCCACCGCCCACAACGGTGAGTTCCATACCCCCTAGGACGGATCGGGCAGGCGCAGATGTGACATCTTGTCGGGGTTGGCCACCAGGTACACGTTCCGGATCCGGCCGCCGTCCACGTCCAGGACGACCGCGGCGACGATCCGGCCCGCGGCGGCGCAGATCAGGGCCGGGGCCCCGTTGACCTCGCCGACCTCCACGCGGATGTCCGCCGCCGGCGCGCCGACCGACGCCAGGAACTTCTCGAAGCTCCCCGGCAGCGCCATCAGGAACCGGCCGACCTTGTCCCGGCCCAGCAGCACCCGCAGCGGCGCCCTGGCCTTGCCGCCGCCGTCCCCGACCAGGGTGGCGTCCTCGGCGAGCAGCCCCTTGAGCCCGTCCAGGTCGCCCTCCATGGAGGCCCGGAGGAAGCGCTCGGTGATGCGCCGCCGCGCCGACCGGTCCGCCTCGAACCGCGGCCGGCGCTCGCGCACGTGGTCGCGGGCGCGCCGGGACAGCTGCCGGGTGGCGGCCTCGCTGCGCTCGATGATCTCGGCGATCTCCGCGTACGGCATCTGGAAGGCCTCCCGGAGCACGAACACCGCGCGCTCCAGCGGGCTGAGCGTCTCCAGCACCACCAGGAACGCGAACTCCACGGTGTCGGCGAGCTCGGCCCGGTCGGCGCCGTCGGGCAGGTCGCTCACGGGCTCGGGCAGCCATTCGCCCACGTAGGACTCCCGGCGGGCGCGGGCGCTGCGCAGCCGGTCGATGGCCAGCCGCGAGACGATGGTGACGAGGTAGGCGCGCGGGTCCTCGATCCCGGACCGGTCGGCGCCGGACCAGCGCGGCCACGCCTCCTGGACCACGTCCTCGGCGTCGGAGGCGGTGCCCAGGATCCGGTAGGCGACCCCGGTCAGCGCCGAACGGTGGGCTTCGAAGACACCGGCGGCGTCGGAGGTATCGGTCGTCATGACACAGAAGACGTACCACGCACCCCCCGGTGTGACACCCGCCGGGGGATGATTCCGTAGGTGTCCTCCCCGCGGGACGACACCCGCGGAACGGAACGAGGAGTGGGACGGATGTACCGATTGCGGCTCTGGGAGCCGGGCGACGCCGAACGCCTGCTGTCGGCCTTCGCCGAACCCGGGCTGGCCTGGCAGTCCCCGGAGGTCCCCGCCACCGGGGAGGAGGCGCTGGCCTGGATCGGCCGTCAGCGGACGGCCGCCGAGGCGGGCGACGCGTTCGGGTTCGCCGTCACGGACGGGACGGGCGTCGCGCTGGGGCACGTGCAGGTGTCGGTGACCAGCCGCACCCACGACCTGGGCTGGGTGTCCTACTGGGTCCACGCCGACGCCCGCGGGCGCGGGGCGGCCACGGCGGCGGCCCTGCTGGTCGCCGAGTACGCCTTCGCGGAGACCGGCCTGTTCCGGCTGGAGCTGGGCCACCGGCTCAACAACCCGGCCTCCTGCCTGGTGGCGCGGCGCGCGGGGTTCCGGCCGGAGGGGATCGAGAGGCAGAAGCTGCACTACGGCGACGAGCGCTTCGACACGGGCACGCACGCCCGGCTGCGCACGGACGGAGTGGCCGGGGTCCCGCTCACGGCCTGCGGCTCCTGAGCCGTCGGGCCGGGCGCGCCCGGCCCCGGACACGCGAACGGCGCGGGCCGGGTGCAGGCCGGACCGCGCCGGAGTTCACGCTTGGAACCGGTTCGCACGAGGGCGGGGCGTGTCGACCGCCCCCGCCCTCGGCCACGGGGCCGTGACTAGTCCAGGGCCACGATGCCCGAGGTGGACTCGTTGGAGACCACGTTGCAGCCGTCCATGCTGACCAGCGAGAAGGTGATCACGTCGGCGCAGATGGGCACGGTGATGTTCTGGATGTCGGCGTTGTTGTCGGCCGCGGCGGTGCCGGTCATCGCGCCGAAGGCGAGGCCGGTGGCGAGGAGGAGGCCGGAGACGGAGGCGAAGCGCTTCATGATGTAGGTCCTTTTCGGTTACGGGTGTGAAGGTCGTGCACGGTGGGACGGTGACGTCCCGGGTCGGCGGCCGCGGGGGCCGCCGGGGCCGGCTAGCCGGCGGCGATGCCGGAGGTGGCGTCCCAGCTGACGACGTTGCAGCCGTCGGCGCTGACGCCCGCGGCCTGGAGAACGTCCACGCACACCGGGATGGTGAGGTTCTGGACGTTGGCGTTGTTGTCGGCCGCGGCGGTGCCGGTCATCGCGCCGAAGGCGAGGCCGGTGGCGAGGACGAGGCCGGAGATCTTGGCGATGCGGGTCATCGTGGAAACCTTTCGGAAGCTCACTAACGGGGTGGCTGTAGCCGCCGGAATTAACTTAGCGTAGTCATCCGCATGCCCGGAGTACTTTGAGGGAAGAATCCAGAGTTTCTTCGAGGTTTTCTCGGGTTCCTGTCCGACATGAAAGACATGTCGGAGGACCGGCCCCCTCCGTGTTACAGAACCGAGAGATCCGCCCGCCCGCACGCGCCCCCGTTCGCCCCCCGCGCACGCGAAAGGGGCCCGTGCGGCTCACCGCACGGGCCCCTTTCGCACCCCCTCACCGAGGGGCCGGGGTCACCAGCCCTGCTGCTGTCCGTAGCCCGGGTACTGCTGCCCGTATCCGGGCTGCTGCTGGCCGTAACCCGGCTGCTGCCCGTAGCCCGGGTACTGCTGCTGGTCGTAACCGGGGTACTGCTGCTGCTGGCCGTAGCCCTGCTGCTGTCCGTAACCCGCGTAGGGGTCCGGCTGGGCCCCGGTGTGCTGCGGGTAGGCCTGCTGCTGGCCCGACGGCTCCGGCTGCTGCGCCTCCTGCTGCTGCGCCGCGTCCTTCTTCTTGGCCTCGGGGTCCGGGCGGAAGATGAACATGCGGGTCGGCTTGTCCTTCTCGCCGTCCTCACCCGGGGTGATCAGGTCCAGCCGCCAGCCGGCCTCCTCGATCCCCTCCAGGATGCGGGTCAGGCCCGGGCGCAGCTTGCTGGAGGCCTCGTCGTAGGCGTTGATCTCCAGCTGGATGATGAACATCCGCCGCTTCTGCTGCGCCGCGACCTTGGCGTGCTCGACGACCGTGCTGTCCCTCACGACCTGTGTGACGCTCATGAATAACCGTACCCATCTGCTCTGTAGGAGCCGTCAGTACCCGTCGGGCTGCTATACCCGGTCATCCGCGTCCAACCGTGGCGGGACTCCGCCGGGTTCCGCCAACCATCATGCCTTCTATGGGTCCATCTGGCCACAGAAGGACGGAAGCGGCCGCTCTGAGCGGCCGCGTTCGGCTTTCAGCGGGCGGCGGCGCGGACGGCCTCGACGACGGGCGTCTCACCGTTCACGAGGTTGAGAACCCTCCCGACCGTCTCCGGTTCGTCCAAGAGGGCGACGATCACGGCGGCGACGTCGTCCCGGGTCACCGAGTCGCGCTCCACCTTCTCGCCCAGGGCCACCCGGCCGGTGCCGGGCTCGTCCGTGAGGCGCCCCGGGCGTAGGATCGTCCAGTCCAGCTCCAGGGTGCGTTCGCGCAGGTCGGCGTCGGCCGCGCGCTTGGCCTCCACGTAGGCGGCCCACACCTCGTCGCTGTCGGGCGGGAGCGGGTTGTCCACGCCGATGGCGGAGACCTGGATCAGGCGGCGCACCCCGGCCAGCGAGGCGGCGTCGGCGGTCAGCACCGCGGCCCTGTGGTCGACGGTCTCCTTGCGGGCGGCCCCGCTGCCCGGCCCGGCGCCCGCGGCGAACACCACGGCGTCGGCGTTCATGACCTTCTCCGTCAGCTCGGTGACGGTGGCCTTCTCCAGGTCGATCAGCACGGGCTCGGCGCCCGCGTCGACGACGTCCTGCGAGTGGTCGGGGTTGCGGATGAGGGCGACGGGCTCGTCCCCGCGCGCGGCCAGCAGCCCGGCCAGCCGCAGCGCGATCTTCCCGTGTCCCCCGGCGATGACGATACGCATACCGGCACCCTAAACCCGGGCTCCGCCCCCGCGGGGCTCCCGGCGCCCGGTCGTGCGCCACACCCCGGCGGGGGAATGCGGACGGCCCGCCCCCGCCATGAGGCGGAAGCGGGCCGCTGCCGACCGCGTCGTGTCTCCGGGGGCCGTTCCTGCGAACGCCCTCCTGTGCGCCCGGGGGCCGCGAGCCCGGGGCCCGCGACGCGCGGGCGGGGACGAAGACCCCCGCCCGCCGACGGGCGTGCCGGAGCGGGGGCCCGAAAGAACACGGCCTAGTCGACGACCCAGGTGTCCCCGCCCGCGAGCAGGGCCGCCAGCTCCCCGTCGCCGCGCTCGGCGCGGGCGTCGGCGATCTGCTCGTTGACCAGGTCGTCGTAGGTGGGACGGCGCACGTCCCGGAACACCCCGATCGGCACGTGCTCGAACGCCGGGCGGTCCAGCCGCGACAGCGCGAACGCGTACCCCGGGTCCTCCCGGTGCGCGTCGTGGCGGATCACCCGGTCCTCGCCCGCGGACTCCGCGTCCACCACCTCCAGGCCGCCGTACTCCCCGGCGACCACGCCCCGGCCGTCGCCCAGGCGCAGCGGCTCGCCGTGCTCCAGCCGCAGCAGCCGGGTGTCCCCGGCCCGCGGGTCCTTCAGCGGCTCGAACGCGTCGTCGTTGAAGATCGGGCAGTTCTGGTACACCTCCACGAACGACGCGCCCGGGTGCTCGGCCGCCGCCCGCAGCACCGACGTCAGGTGCTTGCGGTCGGAGTCGACCGACCGCGCCACGAACGTGGCCTCCGCGCCCAGCGCCAGCGACACCGGGTTGAACGGGTGGTCCAGCGACCCCACCGGCGACGACTTGGTGATCTTGCCGGCCTCGGAGGTGGGCGAGTACTGGCCCTTGGTCAGCCCGTAGATCCGGTTGTTGAACAGCAGCACGTTGATGTTCACGTTGCGGCGCAGGGCGTGGATCAGGTGGTTGCCGCCGATCGACAGCCCGTCGCCGTCACCGGTGACCACCCACACCGACAGGTCGGGGCGGCTGGTGGCCAGGCCGGTGGCGATCGCCGGGGCGCGGCCGTGGATCGAGTGGACCCCGTACGTGCTCAGGTAGTACGGGAACCGGGAGGAGCAGCCGATCCCCGACACGATCACGATGTTCTCGCGCGGCACCCCCAGCTGGGGCAGGAACGACTGGAACGCGGCCAGGATCGCGTAGTCGCCGCACCCCGGGCACCAGCGCACCTCCTGGTCGGACTTGAAGTCCTTCATCTTGTAGGCGGTGTCGGTCTTGGGCACCAGCCGGAGCCCCGCGAAGCCGCCGTCCCCCTGCGTGTGCTCAGTCACGGTCGATGACCTCCTGAAGCGCTCCCGCCAGCTCCTCCGCCTTGAACGGCAGGCCGCGGACCTTGTTGTAACCGATGACGTCGACCAGGAACCGGCCGCGCAGCAGCAGGGCCAGCTGGCCCAGGTTGATCTCCGGCACGACCACCCGGTCGTAGCGGCCCAGCACCTCGCCCAGGTTCGCCGGGAACGGGTTGAGGTGGCGCAGGTGCGCCTGCGCGACCCGGCGGCCGGTGCGGCGCACCCGGCGGACCCCCGCGGTGATCGACCCGTAGGTGCCGCCCCAGCCCAGGACCAGGACCCGGGCCTCCCCGCCGGGATCGTCCACCTCCAGTTCGGGGATGTCGCGGGCGATGGCGTCCACCTTGGCCTGCCGGGTGCGCACCATCAGGTCGTGGTTGGCCGGGGTGTAGGAGATGTCGCCCGTCTCGGCGTGCTTCTCGATGCCGCCGATCCGGTGCTCCAGCCCGGCGGTGCCCGGCACCGCCCAGGGCCGGGCCAGGGTGTCCTCGTCGCGCAGGTACGGCAGGAAGGCCCCGTCGGGCCCGTTGGGCTCCGTCGCGAACCCCGGCTCGATCACCGGCAGGTCGGCCACCTCCGGCAGCCGCCACGGCTCAGAGCCGTTGGCCAGGTACCCGTCGGAGAGCATGATCACCGGCGTCCGGTAGGTGACGGCGATCCGCACCGCCTCCAGGGCCGTCGCGAAGCAGTCGGCCGGGGAGGCCGGTGCCACCACCGGCAGCGGCGACTCGCCGTTGCGCCCGTGGAGTGCCATCAGCAGGTCGGTCTGCTCGGTCTTGGTGGGCATGCCGGTGCTCGGCCCGGCCCGCTGCACGTCGACGATGACCAGCGGCAGCTCGGTCATCACCGCCAGCCCCACCGTCTCCTGCTTGAGCACCATGCCCGGACCCGAGGTGGTGGTCACCCCCAGGGCCCCGCCGAACGCCGCGCCCAGGGCGGCGCCCACGCCGGCGATCTCGTCCTCGGCCTGGAACGTGCGCACCCCGAACGCCTTGTGCCGGGACAGCTCGTGCAGGATGTCCGAGGCCGGGGTGATCGGGTAGGAGCCCAGGAACAGCGGCAGCCCCGACCGCCGCGAACCGGCGATGAGCCCGTAGGCGGTGGCCAGGTTCCCGGTGATGTTGCGGTAGGTGCCGGCGGGCAGCCGGGCGGGCTTGATCTCGTAGGAGACCGCGAAGTCCTCGGTGGTCTCGCCGAAGTTCCAGCCCGCCTGGAACGCGGTGAGGTTGGCCTCCAGGATGTCCGCCTTCTTGGCGAACTTGGACTTCAGGAAGGCCGTCGTGCCCTCCGTCGGCCGGTTGTACATCCACGACAGCAGGCCCAGCGCGAACATGTTCTTGGCGCGCTCGGCGTCCTTCTTGGAGATGTCCAGGCCCTTCAGGGCCTCCACCGTCATGGAGGTCAGCGGTACCGCGCTCACCTTGAACCCGTCCAGGGTTCCGTCGGTGAGCGGGTCGGCGGCGTAGCCGACCTTGGTCAGGGCGCGCTTGGTGAACTCGTCGGTGTTGGCGATCACGGTGGCGCCGCGTGGCAGGTCGGCCAGGTTGGCCTTCAGCGCCGCCGGGTTCATGGCCACCAGGACGTCCGGGGCGTCGCCCGGGGTCATGATGTCGTGGTCGGCGAAGTGCAGCTGGAAGCTGGAGACACCGGGCAGGGTCCCGGCGGGCGCACGGATCTCCGCGGGGAAGTTCGGCAGGGTCGACAGGTCATTGCCGAACGCGGCCGTTTCCTGGGTGAAGCGGTCACCGGTCAGCTGCATCCCGTCGCCGGAGTCCCCGGCGAAGCGGATGACGACGCGGTCGAGCTGTTCGATCTGTTTGGACACTGAGATCGACGACCTCCTCGGCCGCCGGTTGTCGGGGCGGCGGCGCTTGTGAGTGTCAGCCCTCCGGCCGGGGCGCACCGCTGCGGGGCGGCCCCCCGGTCCTGCGAGGACACGGACGGGGAGTGCGGCCCCCGCGTCCACCGGGTGCGCCAACCCTGGGGAACGCGGCGAGGCACGACCGCGCGCGGACGCGGAGCGGTGTCCGCGGCCTCGCGCAGGGAGTGATCAGGGCCACGTTCGCACTATAGGTCGTCGGGGCGGCGCGGACCGCGGCCGGGTGGCGATTGTCACATGTGCGCCGGGGGCGGTGCGGAGGGCGGGCGCCGCGGCCGCCGTGCCCGGGATCCGGCCCCGCGGCCGCCACGTGGGAGGGGCCGACCGGGGAGGACGTCCGAACCGGGAACGCGGGACCCCGATCCGCACGTTCATCACCATGTACACATACAGGGACGAGAGAGCGGGGAGGTGGCGGCGTGCACGTCGGTGCGGCGCGCGCGGTCGGTCTGTTCATCGGCGTCTCGGCGGTCCTCCTCCTCGCGGGCTGGCTGTGCGCCGCCGGCAAGGGGTTCCAGTTCGCCGTGACGGTGGTGGTGGCCGCCGGGATCCTGGTGCACCTGTTCGGGGACTCGCTGGCGCTGCGCGCCATGCGGGCCCGGCCGGTGGGGGAGATCGAGAAGCCCGACCTGTACCGGACGGTGCGGGAGACGGCCACGGCCGCCCGCCAGCCCATGCCGCGGCTGTACCTGTCGCCGATCCGCTCGCCCAACGCGTTCGCGACCGGGACGGGCCGCCGGGCCGCGCTGTGCTGCACGACCGGGCTGCTGGAGACGCTCGACGAGCGCGAGCTGCGCACCGTCATCGCCCACGAACTGGCGCACATCAAGGCCGCGGACACCCTGGCCGGCTCGGTGACCGTCACGCTCACGGGGCTCATCACCGCGCTGAGCGCGGTCGCCTTCCTGGTGCCGCTGGGCGACTCGGAGGAGATGGACGTCCCCGAGCTGCTGGGCGGGCTGCTGGTGGCGCTGCTGGCACCGGTCGCGTTCCTGGTGGTGCGCGCCGGGGCGGGGCGGCGCAGCGAGTTCCGGGCCGACGAGCAGGCGGCGCGGACCACCGGGGACCCGGAGGCGCTGGCCTCGGCCCTGCTCAAGCTGGAGGCGGGCATGCGCGAGCACCCGCTGCCCCGGCAGCGGACGCTGCTCCCCGCGGCGCACCTGATGACCACCAACCCGTTCCCCACGGGGGCCTGGCGGCTGTTCGCGGCCCATCCGCCCACCGCGGAGCGGGTGCGGCGGCTGCGCGCCCTCCGCAGGGGCTGGGACCTGGGCTGACACCGCTCCCGTCCGCCGACGCCGCAGAACGCCGAACGGCCGCCCCCAGGGGCGGCCGTTCGGCGTTCCACGGGCCCGGAGGCCGCAGGACCGCCCCGGAGGCCCGGAGAACACGGACCAGCGGTCTAGCGGTAGTTCACGAACTGGAGCGCCAGATCGAAGTCCTTCTCCTTGATGAGGTTCTGGACGGCCTGGAGGTCGTCCTTCTTCTTGGAGCTGACGCGCAGCTCGTCCCCCTGGATCTGGGCCTTGACGCCCTTGGGGCCCTCGTCGCGGATCAGCTTCGAGATCTTCTTGGCGTCCTCGGAGGTGATGCCCTCCTTGAGGCCGATCGGCAGGCGGTACTCCTTGCCGGAGATCTTGGGCTCGTCGGCGGCGTCGAGGATCTTCAGGGACAGCTTGCGCTTGACCAGCTTCTCCTTGAAGACCTCGAGGGCGGCCGAGGCGCGCTCCTCGGAGGTGCTGCGGATCTCGATGCCGTCCTCGCCCTGCCAGGAGATGGTGGTCCCGGTGCCCTTGAAGTCGAACCGCTGGGAGAGCTCCTTGCCCGTTTGGTTCAGGGCGTTGTCGACCTCCTGGCGGTCGAGTTTGGACACGACGTCGAAGCTGGATTCGGCGGCCACGTTCTCACACCCCGTTGCTGGGTCTGTCATGGTGGCGGGCGCCCGGGGGCACCCGCGCGATCGGTCGGAACCCGGCCGGCGGCGGCGCGGGCATGGTCCCAGAGCTTAGTGGGGACCCGGTTCGGGGCGCTCGAGGGGCGGACCGGGGCACGCCGGAGAAACCGATTTCAGGTTCGGGGGGAACATCCGCTATTCTCGTTCATGCGACGCGCGGAACCGCGAAGTCGCAGCCCAGGCAGGTTGCCCGAGCGGCCAATGGGAGCGGACTGTAAATCCGTCGGCTTAGCCTTCCAAGGTTCGAATCCTTGACCTGCCACACTGGGACCGGGGCCCCGACACCGTCAGGTGTCGGGGCCCCGTCGCGTTTCCGGACCTTCCCCCGCTCCGAACGCGCGGATGAGAGCCGGATCACACAACGGCTTCGGAACGCGGACGAACCGGTCGTTACGGTTCCATCACTCAGGGTGAACGGGATTCGGTCGGTCGCGGCTCTATAGCGGACGGGACACGGCCGGGTAACGCCCTCGGGGCGGCGTGTCGGAAAAGGAACCAAAAAAAGGATTCGCCGGACCGGCAAAAAGAATTCTCCCGACAAAATGGACAATTGCGTTCCGGGGGTTTCGGCGTTGACAAAAAACGGGGGGCCGTTGATGATTGCCACAGTCCACCGCGACACAGGTGCAAGAAGCGCCTGCGTCTTTTTCTGTCAACACCTCGACGATTTCCGGGGGAAGTCATGATCAAGAAGATGGCCGCTGCTGGCCTGGTCGCCGGTGCCGCGATGGGCGCGCTCCTCCTCGGAGCTCCCGCGCACGCTTCGCACGGCGGTGACCAGCAGTTCAACCAGAACCTCCAGCTGGTGCCGATCCAGTCCTGCAACCTGACCGGCAGCGTCGGTCTGGTCGCCGTCACCGTGCCCATCCTGTCGCCGCAGACCACCGGCGACTGCGTGAACGGCCCCATCGGCACCAACATCAGCTAGTTCCGGCAATAGCCCGACTGCGATCTTGCCTCAAATCTTTTCGAAAGGTAATTCAATGCTGCGTAAGCTCGGCGTTGCCGGCCTCGTCGCGGGCGCCGCTCTCGGCGCCGTTCTCGTCGCCACCCCGGCCTCGGCCTCCCACGGTGGCGACCAGCAGTACAACCAGAACCTGCAGGCGGTTCCGGTCCAGCTGTGCAACACCAGCGCCGCCGTCGGCCTGGTCGCCGTGAACATCCCGGTCCTGTCGCCGCAGACCACCGGCGACTGCGTCAACGGCCCGATCAGCACCAACATCGACTAGGAGATCCCGAAATGCTTCGCAAGCTCGTCACGACGACCGCCGTCGCGGGGATCGCCCTGGGCGCCGCGCTGTTCGCCACCCCGGCCTCCGCCTCCCACGGCGGTGACCAGCAGTACAACCAGAACCTGCAGGCGATCCCGGTCCAGCTGTGCAACACCGAGCTGGCCGTCGGCCTGCTCGCCGGTGTCAACGTGCCGATCCTGTCGCCGCAGACCACCGGCGACTGCATCAACGGCCCGGTCAGCACCAACATCGACTAGGGGGTACCGCCATGCTGCGCAAGTTCTCGATCGCCGGTGCGGTCGCAGGCATCGCGCTCGGTGCGGTCCTCGCCGCGTCCCCGGCGTCCGCCTCCCACGGTGGCGACCAGCAGTTCAACCAGAACCTGCAGCTCGTCCCGATCCAGCTCTGCAACACCGAGCTGGCGGTGGGCCTGGTCGGGGCCAACGTGCCGATCCTGTCGCCGCAGACCACCGGCGACTGCGTCAACGGCCCGGCGAGCACCAACGTCAGCCACGACCGCGATGGCGGCAACGGCTACAACTAGTCACCACCCTGTGGTGACGGCGGGGCCCGAGCCCCGTTGACGGGAAAGAGCGGTATCCAGAGGCCCCCCGGCGCGAGCCGGGGGGCCTCGTCGCAACGAGGAGGGGTCATGCGGGGCATCGGACCGTGGGTCGCCGCCGCGGCGGTCGCGGCGGCGGTCGCCGGGTGCGGGGGAGAGAGGGCACAGGAGCCGGAGGAGGGGGCGGCCCCGAGCGCCACCCCGCAGGAGCCGACGGCGCAGGCCCCGACGGACGGCACCGGGGCGTACGTCCTCAACCGGTACGGGGACGAGCAGGGGTTCGACGACCGCAGGCCGACCGAGTACGTCGCCACCGAGTTCACGACCTTCTCCGGGATGGAGTGGGACGAGTGGTCGCAGGACCGGGCGCGGGGGGAGGGCGACCTCCTCGGCACCTGGTGCATGGAGCAGGGGTGCCAGAACGACCCGTACGAGGTGGAGGTCGAGCTGGGCGACCCGGTCGACGTCGGGGGGACCCGCTACTTCACCACCTACACGATCACCGAGTACGACGAGGACATGACCGACGAGGTGCGCCGGGCACTGGAGGACGCCGACGGCGGCCGGCTCGGGTACCCGGCCCAGGAGTGACCGGGAACACCCGGGCGGGAGTGCCCGCGAGAATGATGCCAAAGTTCCTCAAACAGCCATAATCCCAGGTCACCAGCGGTGATTCGAGGGGGCTGAGGGGGAGAACCCGACGTGCGCCGTCCCCGAGGTCTCTACCCTGCTGAGGTGTGGGACTCAACCAGTGGGCGGATGACCGCGCGGACGACGAACGAAGCGGCGGCGAACGGCCGGCGCCACGCCACGGCCGCGCCGCGCTGCTGCGCCTGGCCTCGTGGTTCGAGGACGCCGGGCCGGAGCGCGCCGACGCGCTGGCCGCGGCCGCCTACGCCCTGTACCCGGCCCGCCACCTGAGGGGACGGGTCGACGAGGGCGTCGCCGCCACCACGGGGTGGTGGCAGGCCGAACCCGACCGCAGCACCGTCACCGAGCGGCCGGGCACCCGGCCGCCGGAGCCGGTCCGCGACCACCGCGCGCAGCAGGCCCGGCTGCGCGACGCCGCCGAGTCGTCGGCCCACTGGCGGCGCGCCGGCGCCGCCCAGGTCCGCGCGCTGCTGGCCCGGCCCACGGGGCCGCGCGCGCGCCTGGACCTGTCCGGGGCGGGCATGGAGGTGCTCATGGAGCTCCTCACCGCGGCGCTCGGCTCCGGCGACGCGGGCCGCGGCCCCACCGCGGCGGGCGACCTGGAGTTCGCCCTGCGCCTGCACGTGGTCTCCGCGCCCGGGTACGAGGTGGTCGTCCAGGGCGAGGGCGGCGAGCTGACCCTCGAGGGCCTGCGCCTGTGCGTGACCCCGTACGAGCAGCACGAGATCCCGGCGGGACTCCTGGAACCCCCGGCGCCCCCCCGGCCGCCGAACCCGCCCACGCCGTCCGTGCAGCCCGAGCCATCCGAGCCGACTGCGTCTTCTGCGCCGCCTGCGCACCCCGCATCACCTGCGCCGCCCGTGACATCCGAGCCTTCTGCGCCGTTCGCGCAGCCCGTGACACCGGTGCACCCCGGGGCGCCCGTGCCGTCCGGGGCACCCGCACCGCCCGCGCCGTCGGGTAACGACACACCGACCCCGCCCGGCGGCCTGCCCCTGGCGGCCCCGGACGACGAGGCGCCCACGCCCCCGCACGGCTTCCCCGCGGTCCAGGGCCCCCGGCCCGGCCCGGACCCCGACGCCTCCGTACCGCCCGGCGGCCACCCGGGCGCCGCCGGAGACCCCGACGCCGGGGAGGACCCGCGGCCGCGGACGGCGACCCCGCCCGGGGGGATCGCGGTGGACCCGCCCACCGGGGCGCTGCCCGTGGTCCGAAACGACGATGACGAGGACCGGGGCACCGGACCGGCCGGCCCCGGCCGGGAACGGCCGCGGACCGGGACGTGGGGGTGATGGAGTCGGACATCCACAGCGAGGACACCGCGCTCATCGGTGAACGGCAGGCGGCGGCGCGCGCCCTCATGGCGCGCCCCCTGCTCACCGAGCGCACCCACCCCGCGGAGCTCTCCCTCGTCCGCTCGCACGCCGAATGGCTCATCCAGCGCTTCCACCGCGTCCTGGGGTACCGCCTGACCGTCGCCGACGACCACGCCCGGCTCGTCAAGCGCGGACCCGGCGCGCCCGCGCCGCTGACGCGGCCCACCGGCGCGCCCTTCACCCCGCGCACCCACACCTACCTGGCTCTGACGCTGGCGGTGCTGGTCGAGGACACCGGCCCCATCGGCGTCCGGGAGCTCGCCGGCCGGGTCCGCGAGGCCGCCTACGAGGCGGGCGTCGACGCCGACCCCGCCCGCGGCCTGGGCGAGCGCCGCGCCTTCTGCGCGGCCCTGGAGTTCCTGGCCGGCCTGGGCGCCCTCACCGAGGCGGAGGGCCGCATCGCCGACCACCGCGCCGATGCCCTGGCCGACGTCCGGCTGGTCCCGCACACCCGCGTCGTCCGCGCGGTCGTCGCGCACCCGCCCAGGGCCGCCGACGACCCCGACTCCTTCCTCGCCGCCGCGTCCGTCGTCGACCCCGACGGCGACAACCAGGGCGAGATCGCCCTGCGCCGCCTCCTGGCCGAGACCGCCGTCGTCCTGCGCGAGGACCTCCCCGGCCGGCAGCGCGACCGGCTCGCCGCCCACCAGTGGCGGGCCGCCGCGGCCCTGGGCAACCTGCTGGGCTGCGACGTGGAGGTCCGCGCCGAGGGCGTCGCCCTCGTCCTGCCGGACGAGGCCGACGGCTTCCCCTCCGACGACCCCGTCGGCCAGGCGGCGCTCGCCCTCGTCCGCCACCTCTCCGGCCGCCTGCACCCCGGCCGCCCCGTCACCTCCGTCGCCGTCCCGGACCGGGAGCTGGACGCCGCCCTGGCGGTGTTCTGCGGCGCGGACGCCCCCGAACGCGCCGAGTGGTCCCGCACCGCGGGACCCGAGGTCCCCGACCCCGACCGGATGCGCGCCCTGGTGCTGGACCTGCTGACCGGGCTGGGCCTGCTCCGCGGCGCGCCCGGGGCCTGGAGCCTCGCCGCGGCGGCCGCCCGCTACGGGTCCGAAACGGACGAGCGCGTCCCCCGAATCCAGGACAATGACCATGACAGCCGGACACAATCCGCCCGAACGAGCGGTTCCGGTCAGGAAGAAGACTCCCCCGACCCCCGGAGAGACCTCGATCGGGTGGCGTCCGTGCTGCAAGCGGTGGCGAACGAGAAGGTGAGCGCGACCAGTGGTGACCCAGGAGACGACGGCGACGGCTGATCCCGCCGCCACCCCCCGCTACCGACTCGAACGCGCGGGCATCCGCAACGTCTGGCAGTACGACGACCACGTCCTCGAATTCGCCGAGGGCCGCCTGCTGCTGCGCGGCCGCAACGGCGCGGGCAAGTCCAAGGCGCTGGAGATGCTCCTGCCGTTCCTGCTGGACGGCGACACCCGCCGCCTGGACACCACCGGCACCAACCGCACCAGCCTGCGCTGGCTCATGGCCGAGGACCCGCGCGCCGGACGCCTGCCCGACCCCGAGGACACCGGGCCGGACCTGCTCGGCGGCCCGGAGGAACCCGAGGAGGAGGCCCCCGGCGAGCCGGAGGACGGCGCCGACGGCGCCCCCGCGATCCGCCTGGGCTACCTGTGGGTGGAGTTCACCACCGCCCGCGGCGACCGCGGCCTGGACGGCGCCGCCCGCGGCGCCGCCACCGCCTCCGCCCTGCTGGCCGCCGCGGCCGGCGGCCCGGACGCGGACGAGGACGCCCCCGAGCCCCGCCACCTCACCCTGGGCGCGGCGGTCATGGCGGTCGGGAACGCCGACCCCCGCTGCGTGTTCTTCGTCACCGAACGCCGCGTCGGCCACGACCTCGACCTCGTCGTCGACGGCCGGCCCAAGCCGGTCGACCGCCTGCGCTCGGAGATCGGCGCCGACAACTGCTACACCTCGGCCGTCCCCTACCGCGCCCGGGTGATGCGCGACCTCTTCGGCATCGACGACTCCGTCCGCTACCGCAACCTCATCCACCTGCTCTACCGGCTGCGCCGCCCCACCATCGGCGACCGCCTGGAGGCGGGCGAGCTGGTCGGCGTCCTCTCCGAGGCGCTGCCGCCCATGGACGAGTCCGTCCTGGACGAGGTCGCCCGCAACATCGCCGACCTGGAGCAGGCCCGCGCCGACAAGGACGCCCTCACCGCCGCGGGCGACGGCGTCTCCGCCTTCCTGGACGACTACCGCGCCTACCTGGTCGGCTCCCTGCGCGCCCGCGTCGCCGAGGTCCGCGAGCAGCTCGACGCCTGCGCCGAGCGCACCGCCGAGACCGACCGGCTGCGCGCCGAGCTCGACGACCTCATCACCGCCGAGAGCCGCATCGCGGAAGAACGCGACCAGGTCCGCCGCACCCGCGACACCGCCGCGGCCGACGAGGGCACCCTCGACGGCGCCCGCGGGGCCGCCGAGGCGGCCACCGCCGGCGAGCGCCGCGCCCTGGACGCGGCGGTCGGCGCCTACATCCGCGCCGCCGAGGCCTCCTGGGTCGCCGCCGAGCACGCCGAACGGGTCGAACGCACCACCATCGACCTGCTGGGCGAGGACACCGACGCCATCGGCCGCGCCCTGGACTCCCTGCGCCAGACCCACGCCGAGGCGGTCCGCGCCGCCACCGCCGCCGGCCTGGACGCCGAGCTCCTGGGCGCCGTCCCCGACACCACCGCCACCGTCCACACCCCCCGCGAGAGCACCACCCGCGTGGACCTCCAGGGCCTGGAGCAGGCGGTCGAACGCGAACCGGTCGAGGGCCTCGACCTCGACGCCCTGCGCGAGCACCTGGGCCGTCTGCACGACCGCCTCAGCGACGCCGCCGACCGCGCCACCGACCGCGCCGACCAGGCCGCCCGGCTCACCGGCCTCACCACCGCGGAGGCCGCCGCGGACCGCCGCCTGGTCGCCCTCACCAGCGAGGCCGAGAGCGCCGACGCCGTCCTGGAGCACGCCCACACCCGCGAACAGGACGCCATCGCCGACCTGCGCGCCCGCAGCGCCGACTACGCCGACGGCGTCCGCGCCTGGGCGGCGCGCCTGCGCGACTCCAGCCACGCCCACGCGCTGGGCGAGGCGGTCCACCGGCTGGAGGGCAGCGTCGAGCTGCCGATCACCGACTCCCTGCGCGTCCTGGACGCCTCCGTCCCGGCCACCGTCTCCCGCCTGGCCCACGCCGCCGTCGACCCCCTGCTGGAGGAGCTGCGGGCCCGCCGCGACGTCGCCGTCGGCGAGGAGGGCCGGCTCTCCGACGAGCTCGCCGAGCTCGCGGACCGCCGCGCCCGCGGCACCGAGCACGCCCCGGACCGGCCGGCCTGGGCCACCTACCCCCGCCCGGACTCCGAGGGCGTCCCCCTCTACCTCGCCGTCGACTTCGCCGACGGCCTCTCCACCCGCGAGCAGGCGGGTCTGGAGGCCGCCCTGGAGGCCTCCGGCCTGCTCACCGGGTGGATCCGCGCCGACGGCGGCCTCTACGACCCGGCCACCCGGGACCTCATGCTCACCCCGGCCCGCCCGGCCAAGGGCCGCACCCTCCTGGACGCCCTCGTCCCGGTGGCCGTCCCGGACCGGGGCGTGGGCCACGAGTCCCTGCGCGCCCTGCTCGCCTCCATCGCCCTGATCCCCGAACCCGGCGCCGCCCCGGGCTCCCCGGAGGGCGGCGAGGCCAAGCACCGCCGCGACGACTCGGTCGCCACCGTCAGCGCCATGTCCACGTCCGGCTCCTGGCGGCTCGGCGTCGCCTCCGGCGCCCACTTCAAGAGCGAGCCCGAGTACATCGGCGAGGCCGCCCGCAAACGCGCGCGCGACCGCCAGTCCGCCAACGCCGACCGCCGCATCGCCATCGCCGAGGCCCTGCTCGCCGAGGCGGGGGAGCGGCGCTGGGGGCTGGAGAACTCCTACGCCGAGCTCCTGGAGGTCGCCCGCGACCTGCCCGACCCGGCCCCGCTCATCCGCGCCTGGGCCGCCCTGGACATCGCCCGCGCCGACACGGCCGCGGCCCGCCGCGCCCACGACACCGCCGCGGGGGCGGCCGACGCCGCCCGCACCGAGCTCCTCGGCATCCGCGCCCGGCTGCGCGGCGCCGCGGACGAGCACGGCCTCTCCACCGTCCGCGCCGACCTCGACAGCTCCCTGCGCGCCCTGGACCACCTGCGCGTCCTCATCGCCTCGGAGCTGCGCGACCTGGAGGTCCTGGCCTGGACCCTGGCCGACCACGAGCGCCACATCGACGCCTGGCGGAGCGCCCGCGCCGACCGGGTCCTGGCCGAGGACGTGCGCGCCGCCGCCATCGACGACATGATCACGGTGCGCCGCCAGATCGAGCTCGGCGACCGCGCCCGCGGCGTCCCCGACGAGCAGCTCGACGCCGCCCGCGCCCAGGTCCGCGACCGCGCCGAGGCCGCCGCCCGCCGCCTGCCCGAGCTGGAGCGGGCCGCCCAGCGCGCCCGCGACGAGAGGGTCGGCGCCGAGGCCCGCCTGGACGCCGCCACCGCCGAACGCGCGGAGCAGGTCCGCCGCGCCCTGGCCGCGGGCGACCGCCTCACCGCGGCCCTGTCCCTGCCGGGCGAGGGCGACGCCCCCGACCTCCCGGACACCGTCCTGCTGGGCGCGGCGGGCCTGGCCGCCCGCGCCGCCGCGGACTCCCCGCTGGCCGCCCTCCTGGCCGCCCGCCCGGGCACCGCCGCCGACCCCGCGGCCACCGCCCCGGACGCCCGCCTGGCCCTGCTGCGGGACTGCGTCGCCGACCTGGAGGAGGGACTGGCCGGACAGGGGGAGGTCCCCGAGGTCGACGACAGCGCCATCCTGGGCAGCCGCGAGGAGCTGCACCGGCTCCTGACCTCCGTCGGCTGGGCCCAGACCCGCACCGAGCTCACCGAGCCGCGCGGCCTCAAGCGCCTCACCGTCCACGACGAGGACGGCTCCCGCGACATCACGGCCTACGCCGAACGCATCGCCGCCTCCGTCGCCGGGGCCGCGGAGACCGTCGCCATCGCCGAGGAGGAGGCCTTCGAGCGCCACCTGCTGGGCGAGCTGGCCGAGCACCTGGCCCGCCAGATCGACGAGGCCCGCGCCCTCATCGAGACCATGAACGACGTCCTCAAGGACGTCACGACCTCCGCCGGCCTGGGCGTGCGCCTGGACTGGCGGCTGGCCCCGGACGCCGGGGCCGACATCGAGGCCGTCGTCCCGCTGCTGGCCACCCCGGCCGAGGAGCGCACCCGCGTCCAGACCACCCGCCTGCGCGACACCCTGCGCCGCTGCATCGAGGCCATCCGCCGGCTGGACCCCACCGCCACCGGCGGAGCCCAGCTGCGGGCCGCCCTGGACTACCGCTCCTGGTTCACGTTCACGGTCTACGTGACCGACGCCACGGGCCACGAGCGCCGTCTGGGCCACCGCACCGCCCTCAGCCAGGGCGAGCAGCGCGTCGTCGCCTACCTCGTGCTGTTCGCCGCGGCCGCGGCCCACTTCGACGCCCTGGCCGCCCGGGCCCCCTGGGCGCCGCGCCTCATCCTCCTCGACGACGCCTTCGCCAAGGTGGACGAGCCCACGCACGGCCGCCTGCTGGGCCTGCTCGTGGAGCTCGACCTGGACTTCGTCCTCACCTCCGAACGCGTCTGGGGCTGCTTCGCCAGCGTGCCGAGCCTCAACATCTACGAATGCCTGCGCGACCCCAACGTGCCGGGCATCGCCACCCTGCACTTCACCTGGGACGGCAGCAGGCGCCGCCTGGTCGGCGTGTAGCCGTGCTCCCCCCGGACCCCCGCTCCGCCCCGGCCCGCCCGTCGCCCGCCGCCGTCCCCACCGGACGGCCCGCGGCCGCGGCACCGCCCGGGGACGCCCCCGGGCGGTGCTCCGACCACCGGGTACCGACCTTTACGGGCGGTTCTCGTGCGGGCTGTCCTAGTCTGCTTGTGCAGGAACGACGACAGATGGGGTACGACAATGACCCGGGTGCCCGAGGGGATCGAGACCGGCGACCGCGCCGAGGCCGCCACCGGTGACGACCCCACCGCCGCGGTCCTCATGGACGCACTGGCACGGTCGGGGCTGCCCCGCGGGGTCCACTCCTGGGTCACCGCCGCCCTGTGGGGCGAGGAGGCGCTCCAGGCCCGCGCCCAGGGGCACGCGGTGCCCGAGCCCCCGCCGCGGTCACCGGCCCCGCGGACGCCGGACCGGGTCCGCCGGGCCTACCTCACCCGCATCCGCGTCCAGGGCTTCCGCGGCATCGGCCGCCCGGCCGAGCTGGCCTTCCCCCCGGGGCCGGGCCTGACCGTCATCGTCGGCCGCAACGGCTCGGGCAAGTCCAGCTTCGCCGAGTCCGCCGAGGCCGCGCTCACCGGCCGCAACCCCCGCTGGGACGCCATGCCCACCGGCTGGCGCGACGGCTGGCGCAACCTGCACTACGACGAGAGCACCGAGGCGACCGTCGACATCCTCATCGCCGGCGACGACGCGCCCACGCGGATCACCCGCCGCTGGACCGGGGACAGCGTCCGCTCCGCCCGCGGCGAGATCATCCGCCCGGACGGCACCTCCGCGCCGCTGCGGGCCCTCGACTGGGGCGAGGACCTGGTCCGCTACCGGCCGTTCCTGTCCTACGACGAGCTGGGCCGCACCGTCTCCGGGCGCTCCGCGGAGCTGTACGACACCCTCACGGCCCTGCTGGGCCTCACCGGCCTGGCGGAGGCCGAGCGCCGCCTGGCGCGCTTCTGCGACTCCCTGGCCAAGCGCCGCGACCGCCCCTCCCGGGAGCTGCCCCGGCTGCTGGAGGCCCTGCACGCCTGCGACGACCCGCGCGCGGCCCGGGCCGCGGAACTCCTCACCGGCCCCGGCCTGGACTTGGACGCCCTGCGCCGCCTGGCCGAGGACGACGGTCCCAGCGACCCCGGCCTGCACGTGGTGATGCGCCGCCTGCGCCGCCTGTCGGTGCCCGAGCGCGTGGTGATGACCGACGTCGTCAACGAGCTGCGCGGCGCCTCGATGGAGCTGGCCATGGCGGCCGGCAACAAGAACGACCACGCCTACGGGGTGGTGCGCCTGCTGGAGGAGGCCATCGAGCACCACCAGCGCCACCCGGGGGAGACGACCTGCCCCACCTGCGACACCCCCGGCGCGCTGGGCTCGGACTGGGTCCGCCGGGCCCAGGCCCGGCTGCGCGTCCTGCGCCAGCAGGCGGCCCCGGCCGCGGCCGCCCACGAGCGCGCCGAAGCCGCCCGCGACCAGGCCCGGTTCCTCATGGCCCCGGCCCCCTCCTGGCTGCCGCCCGACAGCGAGCTGGGACGCGTGTGGTCCCTGTGGGAGTCGGGCGCCACCATCACCGACCTGGGCGAACTGGCCGACCACATCGAGACCGTCGGCAAGAGCCTGCGCGCCGCCGCCGTCAGCGCCCGCCGGGAGGCCTCCGAACGCCTGGAGGACCCCACCGGCGGCTGGGCGGAGGAGGCCGAGCGGCTGGGCGCCTGGCTCGACGACGCCAAGGAGGCGCTGGGCGCCCGCGACACCCTGGCCGAGGCCGAGGCGGCGCTCACCTGGCTGGCGGAGCAGGCCCGCCTGCTGCGCGAGGAGCGCCTGGGCCCGGTGGCGGGCCAGGCCGAACAGGTGTGGTTCCGGCTCCGCCAGGAACGCCACATCGACCTGCGGGGCATGCGCCTGATCGGGCGCGGCGCCCGCCGCCGGGTCGAGGTGGACGTCACGGTCGACGGCGTCGGGGACCAGACCAGCGCCCCGGGGCTGCTCAGCCAGGGCGAGTTCCAGGCCCTGGCGCTGTCCATCTGCCTGCCGCGCACCCTGGTCGACGGCAACCCGTTCGGGTTCCTGGTGCTGGACGACCCGGTCCAGGCGATGGACACCGAGACCGTGGAGGGGCTGTCCGCCGTCCTGGCGGAGGTGGGCCGCCACCGCCAGCTGGTGGTGTTCACGCACGACACCCGGCTGCCCGACGCCCTGCGCCGGCTGGGGCTGCCCGCCACCATCCGCACCATCAACCGGGACGCCATGTCCAACGTGTGGGTCTCCGACGGCTCCGACCGGTACTGAGCGCGCGGCGCGCGTCACATCCGGGGTCCTCCCGGACGGTCGGCGCGCGCCTCCCGGACCCCGGGGAACCCCTGCCGTACAGGGGTTTCGCGGCCTCCGGACGGGGGGCGGGCGGACCGCTCCGGGGCGGGCCGCATTCGATTTGGCAGAGCACCCCCCAACCCATGTATAGTCATGACCAGCGCAAGGGGGAACGCCCCGGAGGGCCGGGCCGAAAGGCCGGAACGACGGAGCGGGAACCCGGGCAGCGCGCCCCTTTAGCTCAGTCGGCAGAGCGTCTCCATGGTAAGGAGAAGGTCTACGGTTCGATTCCGTAAAGGGGCTCCACCACTTGATGAGGTCCGGTCCACTCAGGTGGGTGGCCGGTGGATCTCCGCCGGCCGACCGGGGCGGTTCCGAACACCACGGAAACCTCCCCTCCGATCGGGGCGGAGTAGCTCAGTCGGTAGAGCAAGCGGCTCATAATCGCTGTGTCGTCGGTTCAAGTCCGGCCTCCGCTACCACCTCGCCGACCCTTGGACACCACACAGTGTGCACCAGGGGTCGAGGCGGGGACTTCGCAGTGTTCACCCTCGGTGCACTGCAACACCAAGTCCGTCTTCCACGAGAAAGGCACTCCGACGTGGCTGCCACCGACGTGAGGCCGAAGATCACCCTGGCCTGCCAGGAGTGCAATCACCGTAACTACATCACGCGCAAGAACCGTCGGAACACCCCCGACCGGCTCACGATCAAGAAGTTCTGCCCGAACTGCCGCAAGCACAACGAGCACCGCGAGACCCGCTAGGTCCGCGTGAGCCGTTGCGGTCGATCGAACCGCGCGTGAGGAGCACGGCTTCTCATAGACTTCGAGCCCGGTGAGCGAATCGCTCACCGGGCCGTTCGCGTCCCAGGGCACCTTTCAGGAGAGGCAGAGCGTGGCGATCAACCCCGACTACGTGGGCCGGGAGTACCGGGCTCCGGAGGCCTACGAGGTCACCCGCGTCAAGATCCGCGAGTTCGCCGAGGCCGTGGGCGACACCGCCCCCGTCTACACCGACCCGGCCGCGGCCGAGGCCGCCGGATACGCCGACGTGGTGGCACCCCCCACCTTCCCCGTCATCCTCGGCATGGCGGGCTCCGCCCAGGCCATCGCCGACCCCGGGCTGGGCGTCGACTTCTCCCGCGTCGTCCACGGCGACCAGGGCTTCCGCTACAGCCGCCCGGTGGTCGCGGGCGACGTCCTCGACACCGTCACACGCATCACCGACGTCAAGGCACTGGGCGGCAACGAGCTGCTCACCCTGGAGACCGTCGCCACCGACGCCTCCGGCGACCACGTCGTCACGGCGGGCATGATGCTCGTCGTCCGCGGCGAGTAGACCACCGGCCCCCACAATCCGAGGAACGCGACAGTGAGCAAGCTGCGCCACGCCGACGTCGAGGTCGGCACCGAGATCCCCGAGCGGACCTTCACCGTCCGCCGCCTGGACCTGGTCCGCTACGCCGGGGCGTCGGGCGACTTCAACCCCATCCACTGGAACGAGCGCTTCGCCAAGTCCGTCGGCCTGCCCGACGTGATCGCGCACGGCATGTTCACCATGGCCCAGGCCGCCCGCCTCATCACCGACTGGACCGGCGACCCCGGCTCCGTCGTCGACTACTCGGTGCGCTTCTCCGCGCCCGTCGTGGTCCCCGACGACGACGAGGGCGCCGAGATCTCCGTCGGCGGCACCGTCAAGAAGAAGCACGACGACGGCACGGTCACCGTGGCCCTGAGCGCCCGCTCCGGCGGTGCCAAGGTCCTGGCCCGCTCCACCGCCGTCGTCCGCCTGGCCTGAGGCCGCAGCAGCAGGAGGAACACCCCGTGTCCGCACACACCGAGCCGTCCGCCGTCCGCCTCGCCGACCACACCACCCTCGGGCTGGGCGGCCCCGCCCGGTCCTACCGGCGGGTCGAGTCCACCGACGACCTCGTCGCGGCCGTCTCCGCGGCCGACGCCGCCGGCGAGCCGGTGCTGGTCCTGGGCGGCGGCAGCAACCTGGTGGTCGCCGACACGGGGTTCCCCGGCACCGTGGTCCACGTCGCCTCCCAGGGCGTGTCCCTGGAGGAGGACGGCACGACCGACCCGGCCACCGGCGAGCCCGTGGTGCTGCTGCGCGCCGAGGCCGGAGTGGAGTGGGACCCGCTGGTGGAGCGGGTCGTCGCCGAGGGCCTCAACGGCCTGGAGTTCCTCTCCGGCATCCCCGGCCGGGTCGGCTCCACCCCCATCCAGAACGTCGGCGCCTACGGCCAGGACGTCTCCCAGACCGTCCGGGAGGTGCTGGTGTACGACCGGCGCGAGGGCGTGCGCCGGGTGCTGTCGGCCGCCGAGTGCGGGTTCACCTACCGCGACAGCGTCTTCAAGGGCGACGACCGGTACGTGGTGTGCGAGGTCGTCTTCGCCCTGCACCGCGGCAAGCTCAGCCGCCCCGTCGCCTACGCCGAGGTCGCGCGCACCCTGGGGGTCGAGGCGGGGGAGCGGGTCCCCATGGAGAGCGCCCGCGAGACCGTCCTGGGCCTGCGCCGCGGCAAGGGCATGGTCCTGGACCCCGCGGACCCCGACACCCGCAGCGCCGGGTCGTTCTTCACCAACCCGGTCGTCACCGCCGAGGAGTTCGCCGCGGTCCGCGAGCGCGCCGCCGAGCGTCTGGGCCCGGACGTCCCGGTGCCCGCCCACCCCGACGCCGACGGCCGCGTCAAGCTGTCCGCGGCCTGGCTCATCGACCGCGCCGGCTTCGGCAAGGGCTACGGCTCCGGCCCGGCCCGGCTGTCCGGCAAGCACACCCTGGCCCTGACCAACCGGGGCGGGGCCACCACCGCCGACCTCCTGGACCTGGCCCGCGAGGTCCGCGCCGGGGTGGAGGCGGCCTTCGGCGTGCGCCTGGTGAACGAGCCCGTGATGGTCGGCGTCTCCCTCTAGGAGACCGGGGAGGGGCCGGGCGAACGGTCGCAGGGCGCTGCGATCATCGGCACCATGCACACCACCCGTACCACCCCGCCGCGGCCGCTCGACGTCGCGGCGGTCTTCCCCGAGCTGGGGCCGCTGGCGCGTCCGGCGGTCCGGCTGCACCCCCGCCCCGGGTCCCCGACGCCCCACGACAGCTCGGTCGGCGGGCCGCTGCTGTGGCCCGCCCGCCAGCCGTGGCCGCTCTGCGATCGCTGGCACGAGGGCCCGCCCGCCCCGATGCTCCCCCTCGTCCAGCTGTACGCGCGCGACGTGCCCCTGATGGCGGGGTTCGGCCGGGCCGACCTGCTCCAGGTGCTGTGGTGCCCCCGGGAGCACATCAATGACTACAAGCCCTCGACCGAGGTGTTCTGGCGCGCCTCCGCCGACGTCACCGACGTCCGCACCGAGCAGCCCGGGCCGGAGGAGGACGAGGACTACGACCCCTACGTCCCGCGGCCCTGCGTGCTCTCACCGGAGGCCGTCACCGAGTACCCGGACCACCTCGACCTCGACGCTGGGCTCCAGCGGCGGCTGGAGGACCCGGACGCCTGGCGGGCGGCCGGAGCCCCGGTGGACGCGTCCTACGAGGACGAGCCCCAGAGGTTCTACATCAACGAGCTGTCCCGGGCCCCCGGCTGGAAGTTCGGCGGCTGGCCCCCGTGGGGCCGCACCGACCCCGTCGTCCGGTTCTGCCCCCACTGCGGCGACACGGTGGTCCCGCTGCTGACCGTCGCCTCGCAGGAGTGGGACTCCGAGCGCACGGGCTGGGTCCCGCACGAGGACCGGGACCTCCTCACGGCGCGCGGCCCCTGGTGGGGGAACCCGGTCGGGGCCCAGATCGGCGACAACGACAACCTCCAGATCTACGTCTGCCCGCGCTTCCCGGGCGGGACCTTCCCCTACCCGACCGCCACCCTCCTCTACCCGGGCGGGAGCCACTCGCACACCGCGCTGGTCCAGTGAGGCCACCGGCGGCCCGGCGGCCGGAAGCACCGCCGAAGAAAAGGCGCACCCGAATCGAATAAAAAAGTGAGGCGGGCCGAACACCGTTATTCGACCCGCCTCCGCAGTGAATTCGCCAGATCCATGAATTGCGAATCCCGTCCATTCTGTCCTAGGGTCGGACACGTCGAAGGGGAGTAGTCCCCGATCGCGTGGTCGACATACTGGACCCCCTGTGGTCCCGGTCACGCGGGCCCCGGCATGCCTCCCTCCCCGCCGGAGGGGCGGTCATCAGGGCGGACGAGACCTTCGACCCGGCCATCACCACGACCGGGTCGAAGGGGCGTATCCGCTCCCTTCCGCCCAGACCGCCACGAGGGAGAGGACATATGACGGCATTTCTCGCGGGCCTCGGATTCAGCGCCCTGGCCGTTTTCATCGCCGAAATGGGCGACAAGACCCAGCTCGTCGCCATGTCACTGGCGACCCGCTACCGCGCGCTCACCGTCATCCTCGGCATCACCGCCGCGACCGCCGTCGTGCACATCGCGAGCGTGTTCATCGCCGAGGTGCTGGGCGCGTCCCTGCCCACCGACTGGATCACCCTGGTCGCGGGCATCGCGTTCCTGATCTTCGGCGCCTGGACGCTGCGCGGCGACGAGATGTCCGCCAAGGACGAGGAGCGCGCCGCCTCCCGGCGCATCAAGTCCGCGTTCGTCACGGTCTTCACGGTGTTCTTCATCGCGGAGCTGGGCGACAAGACCATGCTCACCACCATCGCGGTGGGCACGCAGTACGACTGGCTGCCGGTGTGGATCGGCTCCACCGTCGGCATGGTCGCCGCCGACGCCATCGCCATCGTCCTCGGCGCCGTCCTGGGCAGGAAGCTCCCGGAGCGGGCCGTCCGGATCGGCGCCGCGTCCCTGTTCTTCGTCGCGGGCGCGGTCATGGTCGGCCAGGGCGTCCTCATGCTCCTGGCCTGACCCGGCGGTCAGTCCCGCTGTCCGGGGTCGTCCGCCAGCCAGGACTCGACCCCGGACAGCATCTCCTTCTTGAGGGAGTCGGGCGCCCCCGAGCCCCGGATCGACATCCGCGCCAGCTCGGCCAGCTCCGGGTCGGTGAACCCGAACACCTCGCGGGCGATCCGGTACTGCTCCACCAGGCGCGGACCGAACAGCAGCGGGTCGTCGGTCCCCAGCGCGATCGGGACCCCGGCGTCGAACAGCCGCCGCAGCGGCACGTGCTCCAGCTCGTTGAACACCCCCAGGCCCACGTTGGAGGTCGGGCAGATCTCCAGCGTCACCCCCTGGGTGGCGATCCGCTCCACCAGGTACGGGTCCTCGATCGCCCGCACCCCGTGCCCCACCCGGTCGGCCTCCAGCTCGTCCAGGCACTCCCGGATGCTCAGCGGCCCCTGGAGCTCGCCGCCGTGCGGGGCCGACAGCAGCCCGGCCCGGCGCGCGATCCGGAACGCCGCCTCGAACTCCCGGGCCCGCCCGCGCCGCTCGTCGTTGTTGAGCCCGAACGCCACCACGCCGCGGCCCGCGTACTGGCGGGCCAGCCGCGCCAGCGCGCGGGCGTCCAGCGGGTGCCGTGTGCGGTTGGCCGCCACCATGACGCCGACCCCCACCCCGGTGTCGCGCTCGGCGGCCCGGGCGGCGTCCAGCACCAGCTCCAGGGTGGCGGTCAGCCCGTCGAAGAGCGCCGCGTACCCGCTGGGGTCCACCTGGATCTCCAGCCAGCCCGAGCCGGCCTCCCGCTCGTCCTCGGCCGCCTCGCGCAGCAGCCGGTACATGTCGTCGGGCTCGCGCAGCACCGAGCGCGCGATGTCGTAGAGGCGCTGGAACCGGAACCAGCCGCGCTCGTCGGTGGCGCGCAGCCTGGGCGGCCACTCGGTCACCAGGGCCTGGGGCAGGTGCACGCCCCGCTTCTCGGCGAGCTCCACCAGTGTGGAGTGCCTCATCGACCCGGTGAAGTGGAGGTGCAGATGGGCCTTGGGCAGCCGGTCCAAGCGGCGGCCGGTGATGGGTGTCTCCATGAACCAAGCCTGCCGTATCCGGGCCGCCCGTGGTGCCGGAGCCGTCCACTTCCCCGGTGATGCGCTGCACATGCCGCGGGCCCGCCCGGAACGCTCCGGACGGGCCCGTACGGCGGTGTGCGCGCGGCTACCGGGCCTCGGCCAGCAGCTTCTGGATGCGGCTGACGCCCTCGGCCAGGTCCTCGTCGCCCAGCGCGTAGGACAGGCGCAGGTAACCCGGGGTGCCGAAGGCCTCGCCCGGGACCACCGCGACCTCGGCCTCGTCCAGGATCAGCTCGGCCAGCTCGGCGGAGGTCTGCGGACGGCGGCCGCGGATCTCCTTGCCCAGCACGCCCTTGACCGACGGGTAGGCGTAGAACGCGCCCTGCGGCTCCGGGCAGAACACGCCGTCGATCTCGTTGAGCATCCGCACGATGGTCCGGCGGCGGCGGTCGAACGCCTTCTTCATCTCCTCGACGGCGGCCAGGTCGCCCGAGACGGCGGCGATCGCGGCGGCCTGGGACACGTTGGCGACGTTGGAGGTGGCGTGCGACTGGAGGTTGCCCGCGGCCTTGACGACGTCCTTGGGGCCGATGACCCACCCCACGCGCCAGCCGGTCATCGCGTACGTCTTGGCGACGCCGTTGACGATGACGGTGCGGTCGGCGATCTCGGGCACCTCGACGGGCAGCGAGGAGAACTCGGCGTCCCCGTAGACCAGGTGCTCGTAGATCTCGTCGGTGAGCACCCACAGGCCGTGCCCGTTCGCCCACTGCCCGATGGCGCGCACCTGCTCGCGCGGGTAGACGGCGCCGGTCGGGTTGGAGGGGGACACGAACAGCAGGACCTTGGTGCGCTCGGTGCGCGCCGCCTCCAGCTGCTCGACGCTCGCCAGGTAGCCGGTGGTCTCGTCGGTGACCACGTAGACCGGCACGCCGCCCGCGAGCTTGATGGACTCGGGGTAGGTGGTCCAGTACGGGGCGATGACGATGACCTCGTCGCCCGGGTCGAGCAGGGCGGCGAACGCCTCGTAGATGGCCTGCTTGCCGCCGTTGGTCACCAGGACCTGGGCGGGCTCCACCTGGTAGCCGGAGTCGCGGGCGGTCTTCTCGGCGATGGCCTTCTTCAGCTCGGGCAGGCCGCCGGCCGGGGTGTAGCGGTGGTACTTCGGCTCGCGGGCGGCGGCGACGGCCGCCTCCACGATGTAGTCCGGAGTCGGGAAGTCCGGTTCCCCCGCGCCGAAGCCGATGACGGGACGGCCCTCCGCCTTCATGGCCTTGGCCTTGGCGTCCACGGCGAGGGTGGCGGACTCGGAGATGGCGCTGATGCGTGCAGAGACACGGGGTCGGTTGGTCATGCCGTCCATGGTGTCATGCGAGGCCGCGCCCGTGGCGGGGTGGGCCGGGACCGGGCGGCGGGTAATCGGTTTGGCCGCGCGCGGGGGAACCCGTAAACTCTCACGAGTCGGCCGTCCGTGGCCCAGGTGTTACGCACCGGCAGTGTGCGCGCACGGCACGGACCGGCTATGGTGGGATCGCGGTTTCCGCATAGGGCAGTGGCTCAATTGGCAGAGCACCGGTCTCCAAAACCGGCGGTTGGGGGTTCGAGTCCCTCCTGCCCTGCACGACCGTTCGCGCGGCGTGGCGGCCTGACCGGCCGCTTCGTCGCGCGAACGGGCTTTCCTGCTATCTCGGGGATGACCCGCGACCCTAAGGACCCCAGGTGACTCAGACTGACGCCGACGCCAAGCCCGGCAAGGAGCCCACGCGCCGCACCGGTCCGGTGACGTTCACCAAGCAGGTCGTCGGCGAGCTGCGCAAGGTGCGCTGGCCCACGCGCCGCGAGCTGGTCACCTACACCATCGTGGTCCTGGTCTTCGTGGTCATGATCCTGGGTTACGTCTCGCTCCTCGACTGGGGCTTCGGCGAGGCCGTCACCTGGCTCTACGGCACCTTCGGCACCCCCGAGGGCCTCTAGCGCCACCCGGCCGGCCATCCGGTCGGCCCGTCCCCCCGAGGGGGGTCACCGATCTCACAGGCCGCGTTCCGCCCCGTGCGGGACGCGGCCTCGCCCGTGCGCGGGTTGGCCCCGGGTCGCGCCGGGAGAGCTTAAGCTGACAGGACCGAGTCCCGAACCGGGCGCCCCGCGCGGCGTTCCGGCCCCGGCGCAGCGCAGAACCGCTGGGCATCGAGAAGCGCTGGGCGGAACCGAGGAGGGGCCGCGCAGCGCACCCGACGAGAGAAAGAGCAGCAGCCGTGTCCGAGTCCCCACTGACCAATGACGACTTCCCCGAAGAGGAGCCGGGTCAGTCGTCGGCGGAAGCGACCGGCCTGGCGGGCGAGCCGTCCGAGGAGGCCGCGCAGGCCGACTCCGACGGCGCCGAGCTGACCGACGCCGAACCGACCGACGTCGAGCCGGCGGACGACGAGGACGCGGAGGAGGCCGAGGAGGCTCCGCGCCCCGACCCCGTCGAGGAGTTCAAGAACGAGCTCTTCCTGCTCCCCGGCGACTGGTACGTCGTGCACACCTACGCGGGGTACGAGAAGCGGGTCAAGGCCAACGTCGAGAGCCGCACCCAGTCCCTCAACATGGAGGAGTACATCTTCCAGGTCGAGGTCCCCGAGCACCAGGTCACCGAGGTCAAGAGCGGCAAGCGCCAGCAGGTCACCGAGAAGGTCCTGCCCGGCTACGTGCTCGTCCGCATGGACCTCACCGACGAGTCCTGGTCGGCCATCCGCAACACCCCCGGCGTGACCGGCTTCGTGGGCCTGTCCAACAAGCCCGCCCCGCTCAGCCTCACCGAGGTCGCCAAGCTGCTGGCGCCCGAGCCGGAGGAGGAGCCGGAGCAGGTCCAGAAGGCCAGGACCGGCGGCGTGGAGGTCCGCTCCGACGTGGCCTACGAGATCGGCGAGTCCGTCACGGTCATGGAGGGCCCGTTCGCGACCCTGCCCGCCACCGTGAGCGAGATCAACCCCGACACCCAGAAGCTCAAGGTGCTGGTGTCGATCTTCGGCCGCGAGACCCCGGTCGAGCTGTCGTTCAACCAGGTCGCCAAGATCTGATCCGGCGACCGCGCCCGGGTACTCGCCCGGGCGGCGTAGACTTGGTGGGTCCGCCTCGTGCGGACCCACTCGCGTGTCCGGCCCCCGGTCGGGCGCGCACGGCCCGCCCGGTCCCGGCGGGCCGCGGCCCGGCGCCTTCACCGCCGGGCGCAGTTCCTCCCGCAGCGGTGGTTCCCCGGCCGTCCCCGGCCGCGCGGCACCCCTGGGAGGACAGGGACCGGCACACAACGCAGATCAGGCAAAGGACCCGATATGCCTCCGAAGAAGAAACTGGCCGCACTCGTCAAGGTGCAGCTGCCCGCCGGTCAGGCGACCCCGGCTCCGCCCGTCGGTACCGCTCTCGGTCCGCACGGCGTCAACATCATGGACTTCTGCAAGCAGTACAACGCTGCCACGGAGTCCCAGCGCGGCAACGTGATCCCGGTCGAGATCTCGATCTACGAGGACCGGTCCTTCACCTTCGTCACGAAGACGCCGCCGGCGCCGAAGCTGATCCTGAAGGCCGCGGGCCTGGACAAGGCCGCCACCGACCCGGGTCGCAGCACGGCCGGTTCCATCACCGCCGAGCAGGTCCGCGAGATCGCGCAGACCAAGCTGCCCGACCTCAACACCGACGACATCGAGGCCGCCGCCAAGATCGTCGCCGGCACCGCCCGCTCGATGGGCATCGAGGTCAAGTAGCCCCGTCACCCGGCCGCGTACACAGGCCGGGCGAGGGATGCTCGACAGTTCCAGAACCGAATCGTGGCAGGGCCTCGCGCTGGCCCACAGACCACACGTTCCCCATAAGGAGAACAGCGTGAAGCGCAGCAAGAACCACCGCAAAGCCAGCGAGCTGGTGGACCGCGAGAAGCAGTACGCCCCCTCCGAGGCCGTGAAGCTGGCCAAGGAGACCTCCACCACCAAGTTCGACGCGACCGTCGAGGTGGCCCTGCGCCTGGGCGTCGACCCGCGCAAGGCCGACCAGATGGTCCGCGGCACCGTCAACCTGCCGCACGGCACCGGCAAGACCGCACGGGTCCTGGTCTTCGCGACCGGTGAGCGTGCCGAGCAGGCTCTGGCCGCGGGCGCCGACATCATCGGCGACGACGAGATGATCGAGAAGGTGGCCAAGGGCTTCACCGACTTCGACGCCGTCGTCGCCACCCCGGACCTCATGGGCAAGGTCGGTCGCCTCGGCCGCGTCCTGGGTCCGCGCGGCCTGATGCCGAACCCCAAGACGGGCACGGTCACCCCCGACGTGGCCAAGGCCGTCACCGACATCAAGGGCGGCAAGATCGAGTTCCGCGTGGACCGCCACGGGAACCTGCACTTCATCATCGGCAAGGCCTCCTTCGGCGAGCAGCAGCTGCTGGAGAACTACCAGGCCGCCATCGACGAGGTGACCCGTCTCAAGCCGTCCGCCGCCAAGGGGCGCTACATCAAGAAGGCCGTGGTCTCCACGACCATGGGCCCGAGCATCCCGCTCGAGGTCTGACGGTCCTCCTGACACGGACGGCCCCCGGCTCCTCTCGGAGCCGGGGGCCGTCGCCGTTCCCGGGGCCGGTGGTCCCGGCGGGCGCCCGGGGGAGGGGCGCCGCGGGCGGCTACATGTCGCTGATCTGGTCCTCGGACGGGATCTCGAACGAGGTGGTGCCGATCTCGGAGAACTCGATCTGCATGGTCTC
Organism: Nocardiopsis sp. NPDC057823; assembly: GCF_042797335.1. Taxonomy (NCBI): domain Bacteria; kingdom Bacillati; phylum Actinomycetota; class Actinomycetes; order Streptosporangiales; family Nocardiopsidaceae; genus Nocardiopsis; species Nocardiopsis sp. NPDC057823. The sequence goes on from NZ_JBHVLR010000006.1 coordinate 148,208, forward strand.
CCCGTTGTCGGTGACGCTCATACGCATGGGGAAGCCGTCCTCGGAGACCCAGATGGAGACCTCCAGGGTCTCCTGGACATCGCCGCCGAGGAACTCCTGGATGGCGGCCGCGGACTCGGGGTCCAGGGCGGCGGCCTCCTCCTCGGTGAGGGCGAGCTCGACCACGGTCGTCGGGACGCCGTTGACGTCCTCGGCCCCGGTCTCCTCGGCCTGCTCGATCCCCGCGAAGGCGCTGACCAGGTCGGGGAGCCCCTGGAGGTCGAACAGCTCCTCCGGGTTCATGTCCGTCATGTCCTCGCCGCCGCGGACCCAGGGGGTTTCCGCTTCGTAGATGCCGTTGTGGTCGGAGATGAGCGTCTCCCCGTCCGCGGGCTGGATCATGATCTGGGTGCCCAGCTCCTCCGCGGTGAGCCCCGGGTCCTCACCGCCCATGGCGAGCAGCTCTGCCAGCGCCTCCCCGAACTCGGGCATCACCATGGTGATCTGCATCGCCTGCGGGTCGTCCATGACCTCGTAGGTCAGGTCGACGTCGACCTCGCCCAGGTCGGGGTCGGGCATCGTCATCGAGAGGGCGAGGGTGTAGTTGGTGAGCTCGCGGGTGCTGTCGTCCAGGCCGCTCAGCAGGTCGATGAGGCCGCCCCCGCCGCCGTTCTCCTCCGCGGCGGCCTCGGTGGCCTCCTCGGTCGGCTCGGGGGCCTCCTCGGCGCCGCAGGCGGCGAGGGACAGGGCCAGGATCCCGGCGGTGAACAGGGCCGGGACTCGGGTCTTCACGGTGCTTGTGTCGCTTTCTCTCAAGGGGGATGAGCACCAGAGAGCGGGGTGTGCTCGGTGCCGTCGATGCTCCCACGCGCAGTGGACATTCCGGGCATTCTCCTCTTGCTTCACTCGGAGGGATCCGGGCCCGCACGGCCCCGGATCCCTCCCGGATCCCCCGGTGAGCACCGTCACGGCGAGGGCTCCCGAAAACGGAGGTTCGAGCGCCCTGTGGATCGGGTACGATGGTTTCTTGCCGAAGACCGCTGGTCGTCACCCGATCGGGTGACCTAAGGACCCATCCGCGATGGGCGCCCGCGCAGGTGTCACAAGAGCTTTCCCGTACCGCCCGTACGCGCTCCGCGCGATCGGACCGGATACGCGGACGTGCCCCGTGCGCCTCGCGCTCGGGGCTTTTTCTCGTGCTGACGCCCGTCGTCGCGGGTCCTTGGGAATCACCGGCGTTCAATGTTGGAAGGAGTCCCATGGCGAGGCCGGACAAGGCAGCCGCGGTCGCCGCGCTCTCGGAGGAGTTCCGGGAGTCCAGCGGTGCCGTGCTGACCGAATACCGGGGGCTCACTGTGGCTCAGCTCACCGAGCTGCGCCGTAGCCTCGGCCAGAACGCGCGTTTCTCCATCGTGAAGAACACGCTGACCAAGCTGGCGCTCAAGGAGGCCGGCGTCGACGTCCAGATCGATGATCTGCTCGTCGGCCCGTCCGCCGTCGCCTTCGTCCACGGTGACGTGGTCGAGGCCGCCAAGGGTCTGCGCGACTTCGCCAAGGCGAACTCGCCGCTGGTGATCAAGGGCGGCATCATCGACGGCAAGTCGATGACCGCCGAGGACGTCACCAAGCTGGCCGATCTGGAGTCCCGAGAGGTTCTCCTCTCGAAGCTTGCCGGCGCGCTCAAGGCCAAGCAGGGCCAGGCCGCCGCCGTCTTCCAGGCGCTGCCGTCCAAGACCGTGCGTCTCGCACAGGCTCTGGCGGACAAGCGTTCCGAGGAAGCCGCTTAAACCCTATGGACCACGGCGGGTGCCGACCGCGCCCGGCCACTGGCTCGCACGTGATGCCCCACGGCGCGCGTGTTCGTAAAGAAAGAGAGATCGCATCATGGCGAAGCTCAGCAACGAGGACCTGCTTGCCGCGTTCGAGGAGATGACCCTCCTCGAGCTGTCCGAGTTCGTGAAGCTCTTCGAGGACAAGTTCGACGTCACCGCCGCCGCTCCGGCCGCCGTCGTCGCCGCCGCCCCGGGTGCCGGTGGCGGCGCCGCCGCCGTCGAGGACGAGAAGGACGAGTTCGACGTCGTCCTCGAGTCCGCCGGCGACAAGAAGATCCAGGTCATCAAGGAGGTCCGCGGCCTCACGAGCCTGGGCCTCAAGGAGGCCAAGGACCTGGTCGACAACGCTCCGAAGCCGCTGCTCGAGGGCGTCAACAAGGAGACGGCCGAGAAGGCCAAGGCCGCCCTCGAGGGCGCCGGCGCCACCGTCACCCTCAAGTAGTCCCGTACGGGCCCCACACGGCCCGTCGACTGCGCCTGCGCGGCCGTCCGCCCCTTCGGGGGGCGGGCGGCCGCCTTCGTGTGTCCGGGGGTCCCCGCGCGGCCCCGGGGCGCCGCCGCGCCGAACGTGAGTCCGCGACGGCGAATCTCGCGCGCGTGTGCGAAGCTGGTTCGGACCCGGAGGGGCCCGAGACGGCCCCGGGCCGGGAGTGGAACCGCCCGCGGATGCGGATCGTCCCCGGGACACGGTAATCTCCGGTGCCGGGAATCTTGAGGGGCCCGGGGGCGAGTGTTTACCCGCCCGCCCCGGGGGAACCCTTCCGGGTGTCCGATGGCTCACACGACCCCCCAGGGCCAGGGCGAGCGCGCAGTCCACCGGACGGATCGGTCCCCCGCAGGGGTTGACGGATCGCCTTCCACGGGTGATCCTGCCGGTGTCGTGAGTTGCGCTGTGGACCATGAGTGGACAGCGGTGTAGTGTTCGGCTACACTGCTCTTTTGCGCTGCCCTTTGGTGATCCCTGTGCCGGTGACCGGCTGCCGACCAGCCCGTTTCGTCTGGACACGGTGCCCGTTCCCGCTCGATGTGACCGTCTCAACCGCGTTGCGGCGGTCCTTCTCGTGACGGATCGTCTGGCGTGCGCGCTTCAACCGCCACAAGCCTTCGGAAGGACCCCTGTTGGCAGCCTCGCGCAACGCCTCCGCTAACGCCCTTGGTCCGCACCGCGTTTCTTTCGCCCGTATCCAGGAACCCCTCGAGGTTCCGAACCTGCTTGCCCTGCAGACCGAGTCGTTCGACTGGCTGCTGGGCAACGACAAGTGGAAGGCCCGGGTCGAATCGGCCCGGAACGCTGGCCGCAAGGACGTTACGGAGCAGTCCGGTCTCGAAGAGATCTTCGAGGAGATCAGCCCGATCGAGGACTTCTCGGGCACGATGTCCCTGTCGTTCCGTGACCACCGGTTCGAGCCGCCCAAGAACACGGTCGACGAGTGCAAGGAACGGGACGCCACCTACTCCGCGCCGATGTTCGTCACCGCGGAGTTCATCAACAACGACACCGGTGAGATCAAGAGCCAGACGGTCTTCATGGGCGACTTCCCGCTCATGACCGACAAGGGCACCTTCATCATCAACGGCACCGAGCGTGTCGTGGTCTCCCAGCTGGTCCGCTCCCCGGGCGTCTACTTCGACAGGTCCGTCGACAAGACCACCGACAAGGACCTCTTCGGCTGCAAGGTCATCCCGTCCCGCGGTGCCTGGCTGGAGTTCGAGGTCGACAAGCGCGACTTCGTCGGCGTCCGCATCGACCGCAAGCGCAAGCAGGGCGTCACCGTCCTGCTCAAGGCCCTGGGCTGGACCACCGACCAGATCCTGGAGCGCTTCGGCCAGTACGAGTCCATCCGCAACACGCTGGAGAAGGACCCGACCGCCGGCACCGACGACGCGCTGCTGGACATCTACCGCAAGCTGCGCCCGGGAGAGCCGCCCACGAAGGAGTCGGCCCAGGCGCTGCTGGAGAACCTCTACTTCAACCCCAAGCGCTACGACCTGGCCAAGGTCGGCCGCTACAAGATCAACAAGAAGCTCGGTCTGGAGACCGACTACACGCAGGGCACGCTGACCGAAGAGGACATCGTCGCCACCATCGAGTACCTCGTGCGCCTGCACGCGGGCGAGAAGGAGCGCGAGACCCCGCTCGGCACCCTGCCGATCGAGGTCGACGACATCGACCACTTCGGCAACCGCCGCCTGCGCACCGTCGGCGAGCTCATCCAGAACCAGGTCCGCCTGGGCCTGGCCCGCATGGAGCGCGTCGTCCGCGAGCGGATGACCACCCAGGACGTCGAGGCGATCACGCCGCAGACCCTGATCAACATCCGCCCCGTCGTGGCCTCCATCAAGGAGTTCTTCGGCACCTCGCAGCTGTCGCAGTTCATGGACCAGACCAACCCGCTGGCGGGTCTGACCCACAAGCGCCGCCTGTCGGCGCTGGGCCCGGGCGGTCTGTCCCGTGAGCGCGCGGGCTTCGAGGTCCGCGACGTGCACCCGTCCCACTACGGCCGCATGTGCCCGATCGAGACCCCTGAGGGTCCCAACATCGGCCTCATCGGCTCGCTGGCCGCGTACGGGCGGGTCAACCCGTTCGGCTTCGTGGAGACCCCGTACCGCAAGGTCGTCGACGGCCGTATCACCGACCAGGTCGATTACCTCACCGCGGACGAGGAGGACCGGTTCATCATCGCGCAGGCCAACACGCCGATGAACGCCGACGGCTCCTTCGCCGAGGACCGCGTGCTCGTCCGCCGTAAGGGCGGCGAGTTCGAGCAGGTCGGCACCGACGAGGTCGACTACATGGACGTGTCGCCGCGCCAGATGGTGTCGGTCGCCACCGCCATGATCCCGTTCCTGGAGCACGACGACGCCAACCGCGCGCTCATGGGCTCCAACATGCAGCGCCAGGCCGTGCCCCTGCTGCGGGCCGAGTCCCCGTTCGTCGGCACCGGCATGGAGTACCGCGCCGCCACCGACGCCGGCGACGTCGTGCTCGCCGAGAAGGCCGGTGTGGTCGAGGACGTCACCGCCGACTACGTCACCGTCATGGCCGACGACGGCACCCGCAAGACGTACCGCCTGCACAAGTTCCAGCGCTCCAACCAGGGCACCTGCTTCAACCAGCGCCCGATCGTCACCGAGGGGCAGCGGGTCGAGGAGCGCCAGGTCCTGGCCGACGGCCCGTCCACCGACCAGGGTGAGATGTCGCTGGGCAAGAACCTCCTCGTGGCGTACATGTCGTGGGAGGGCCACAACTACGAGGACGCGATCATCCTCTCCCAGCGCCTGGTGCAGGACGACGTCCTCTCCTCGATCCACATCGAGGAGCACGAGGTCGACGCCCGCGACACCAAGCTGGGCCCGGAGGAGATCACCCGCGAGATCCCCAACGTCAGCGAGGAGGTCCTCGCCGACCTCGACGACCGGGGCATCATCCGCATCGGCGCCGAGGTCGTCGACGGCGACATCCTCGTCGGCAAGGTCACGCCCAAGGGCGAGACCGAGCTCACCCCGGAGGAGCGCCTGCTGCGCGCCATCTTCGGTGAGAAGGCCCGCGAGGTCCGCGACACCTCCCTGAAGGTGCCGCACGGCGAGTCCGGCAAGGTCATCGGCGTCAAGGTGTTCAGCCGCGAGGAGGGCGACGAGCTCGCCCCCGGCGTGAACGAGATGGTCCGCGTCTACGTGGCCCAGAAGCGCAAGATCACCGACGGCGACAAGCTCGCCGGCCGCCACGGCAACAAGGGCGTCATCTCCAAGATCCTCCCGCAGGAGGACATGCCCTTCCTGGAGGACGGCACCCCCGTCGACATCATCCTCAACCCGCTGGGCGTCCCCGGCCGGATGAACGTCGGCCAGGTGCTGGAGGTCCACCTGGGCTGGCTGGCCAAGAACGGCTGGCTGGTCGAGGGGCTGGAGGAGGACTGGCAGAAGGCGCTCGACGCCATCGGCGCCACCGACGTCCCGCCGGACTCCCGGGTCGCCACGCCGGTCTTCGATGGCCTGCACGGCGACGAGCTCAGCGGCCTCATCAGCTCGGTCCGCCCGAACAAGGACGGCAACCGCCTCATCAACGAGGACGGCAAGGCCCGCCTGTTCGACGGCCGCACCGGTGAGCCCTTCGCCGAGCCCATCTCCGTCGGCTACAAGTACATCCTGAAGCTCCACCACCTCGTGGACGACAAGATCCACGCGCGCTCCACCGGCCCCTACTCCATGATCACCCAGCAGCCGCTGGGCGGTAAGGCGCAGTTCGGCGGCCAGCGCTTCGGTGAGATGGAGGTGTGGGCGCTGGAGGCCTACGGCGCCGCCTACGCCCTCCAGGAGCTGCTCACCATCAAGTCCGACGACGTGGTGGGCCGGGTCAAGGTCTACGAGGCCATCGTCAAGGGCGAGAACATCCCCGAGCCGGGCATCCCTGAGTCCTTCAAGGTGCTCATCAAGGAGATGCAGTCGCTCTGTCTGAACGTGGAGGTGCTGTCCAGTGACGGTATGTCCATCGAGATGCGGGACAGCGACGAGGACGTCTTCCGCGCGGCGGAAGAACTGGGAATCGACCTGGGTCGGCGCGAGCCGAGCAGTGTCGAAGAGGTCTAACTTCCGCATTCTTCGAGAGCAGGGGACGAATTAAGTGCTCGACGTCAACTTCTTCGACGAGCTGCGCATCGGCCTGGCCACGGCCGACGACATCCGCCAGTGGTCGCACGGCGAGGTCAAGAAGCCCGAAACCATCAACTACCGGACCCTCAAGCCCGAGAAGGACGGCCTCTTCTGCGAGAAGATCTTCGGCCCGACCCGGGACTGGGAGTGCTACTGCGGCAAGTACAAGCGCGTCCGCTTCAAGGGCATCATCTGTGAGCGCTGCGGCGTCGAGGTGACCCGCGCCAAGGTGCGCCGTGAGCGGATGGGCCACATCGAGCTGGCCGCTCCCGTGACGCACATCTGGTACTTCAAGGGCGTGCCCTCCCGCCTGGGCTACCTGCTGGACCTGGCGCCGAAGGATCTCGAGAAGATCATCTACTTCGCCGCCTACATGGTCACGTGGGTGGACACCGAGGCCCGTGAGCGCGACCTCCAGTCCCTGGAGGCGCGGATCGCGGTCGAGAAGCAGCACATGGAGCAGCGCCGCGACTCCACCATCGAGGAGCGGCACCGCAAGCTCGAGGCCGACCTGGCCGAGCTCGAGGAGCAGGGTGCCAAGGGCGACGCGCGCCGCAAGGTGCGCGAGGGCGCCGAGCGCGAGATGCGCCAGCTGCGCGACCGCGCCCAGCGCGAGATCGACCGCCTCGACGAGGTCTGGAACCGGTTCAAGAACCTCAAGGTCCAGGACCTCGAGGGCGACGAGATGCTCTACCGCGAGATGCGGGACCGCTTCGGGAAGTACTTCCGCGGCGGCATGGGCGCCCAGGCCATCCAGGACCGGCTCGCCAACTTCGAGCTGGAGGAGGAGGCCGAGAAGCTCCGCGAGACCATCCGCACCGGCAAGGGCCAGAAGAAGGCCCGCGCCCTGAAGCGGCTCAAGGTCGTCTCGGCGTTCCTCAACACCCGCAACAGCCCCATGGGCATGGTGCTGGACTGCATCCCGGTCATCCCGCCGGACCTGCGTCCGATGGTGCAGCTGGACGGTGGCCGCTTCGCGACCTCCGACCTGAACGACCTGTACCGCCGCGTCATCAACCGCAACAACCGCCTCAAGCGGCTGCTGGACCTCGGCGCGCCCGAGATCATCGTCAACAACGAGAAGCGGATGCTCCAGGAGGCCGTCGACGCGCTGTTCGACAACGGCCGCCGCGGCCGGCCCGTCACCGGGCCCGGCAACCGTCCGCTCAAGTCGCTGTCCGACATGCTCAAGGGCAAGCAGGGCCGGTTCCGCCAGAACCTGCTGGGCAAGCGCGTCGACTACTCCGGCCGTTCGGTCATCGTCGTCGGCCCGCAGCTGAAGCTGCACCAGTGCGGTCTGCCCAAGCAGATGGCCCTGGAGCTCTTCAAGCCGTTCGTGATGAAGCGCCTGGTCGACCTGAACCACGCGCAGAACATCAAGAGCGCCAAGCGCATGGTGGAGCGGTCCCGCCCCGTCGTGTGGGACGTCCTCGAAGAGGTCATCACCGAGCACCCGGTTCTGCTCAACCGCGCCCCGACCCTGCACCGCCTGGGCATCCAGGCGTTCGAGCCGCAGCTGGTCGAGGGCAAGGCCATCCAGATCCACCCGCTCGTGTGCACCGCGTTCAACGCGGACTTCGACGGCGACCAGATGGCCGTGCACCTGCCGCTGTCCGCCGAGGCCCAGGCCGAGGCGCGGCTGCTGATGCTCGCCACCAACAACATCCTCAAGCCGTCCGACGGCAAGCCCGTGACCATGCCCACCCAGGACATGATCATCGGCCTGTACTACCTGACGACGGAGCGGGCGGGGGCTACCGGCGAGGGCCGTGCGTTCCGCGGCCCCGCCGAGGCGATCATGGCCTACGACCTGGGCGACCTCGACCTGCAGGCGAAGATCCGCCTGCGCATCGAGGACGGTGCCCCGGCTCCCAAGGACTGGACGCCGCCGGAGGGCTGGCAGCCGGGCGAGGCGTACACCCTCGAGACCACCCTGGGCCGGTACCTCTTCAACGAGACCACCCCGGTGGACTACCCGTACATCAACTACCAGGTCGGCAAGAAGCAGATCTCGGTGCTGGTCAACGACCTCGCCGAGAACTACCCCAAGGTGCAGGTCGCCACGACCCTGGACGCCCTCAAGGACGCCGGTTACCGCTGGGCCACCCGGTCCGGCCTGACCATCGGCATCGAGGACGTCGTCGCGCCGCCGCAGAAGGCGGAGATCCTCGCGGGCTACGACCGCAAGGCCGACAAGATCCAGCGGGAGTACGACCGCGGCCTCATCACCGACGACGAGCGCCGCAACGAGCTCACCGAGGTGTGGACCCAGGCCACCGCCGAGGTCGCCAAGAACATGGAGGACAACTTCCCCGCCGACAACCCGGTGTGGATGATGGTCCAGTCCGGCGCCCGAGGCAACCCGATGCAGGTGCGCCAGATCGCCGGTATCCGCGGTCTGGTCTCCAACACCAAGGGTGAGACGATCCCGCGCCCGATCAAGTCCTCCTACCGCGAGGGCCTGTCCGTGCTGGAGTACTTCATCTCCACGCACGGCCAGCGCAAGGGCCTGGCCGACACCGCGCTGCGGACCGCCGACTCGGGTTACCTGACCCGTCGTCTGGTGGACGTCGCCCAGGACGTCATCGTCCGGGAGATCGACTGCGGCACCGACCGGTCGCTGTGGCACGAGATCGGCGAGAAGAACGCCGCCGGCGTCGTCGTGCGCAAGCACAACGTCGAGAACACCGGCTTCGGCCGCACCCTGGCCGAGGACGTCCTCGACGCCAACGGCGACCTGGTGCTGCCGGCGCTGGCAGACACCTCCGAGCAGAACATCGACAAGCTGATCGCCGCCGGGATCACCCGGGTGCGCATCCGCTCGTCGCTGACCTGCGAGGCGAAGATCGGCGTCTGCACCACCTGCTACGGCCGCTCCATGGCGACCGGCAAGCCGGTGGACGTCGGCGAGGCGATCGGCATCATCGCGGCCCAGTCCATCGGTGAGCCCGGCACCCAGCTGACCATGCGGACCTTCCACATGGGCGGTTCGGCCGGTCAGGACATCACCCACGGTCTGCCCCGTGTCCAGGAGCTCTTCGAGGCCCGCATCCCCAAGGGTGTGGCCCCGATCTCCGAGGTCGAGGGTCGGATCCGGATCGACGACACCGAGAAGAGCCGCAAGATCGTCGTCATCCCCGACGACGGCACCGACGAGATCGCCTACCCGGTCCCCATGCGCGCCCAGCGCCTGGTGGACGAGGGCGACCACGTCAAGGTGGGCCAGCAGCTCATCCAGGGTGCGATCAACCCGCACGAGGTCCTGCGCATCCAGGGTCCGCGCGCGGTGCAGCAGCACCTGGTGTCCGAGGTCCAGGAGGTGTACAAGTCGCAGGGTGTGTCCATCCACGACAAGCACATCGAGATCATCGTGCGCCAGATGCTCAAGCGCGTGAACATCCTGGAGTCGGGCGACACCGAGCTGCTGCCCGGTGAGATGGTCGAGCGGCCCAAGTTCGAGCAGATCAACCGCCGTGTCGTCGCCGAGGGCGGACAGCCCGCGGCCGGCCGCCCGGTGCTGCTCGGCATCACCAAGGCGTCGCTGGCCACCGAGTCGTGGCTGTCGGCGGCCTCCTTCCAGGAGACCACCCGCGTGCTCACCGAGAACGCGATCCACGGCAAGAGCGACCCGCTGCTCGGCCTCAAGGAGAACGTCATCATCGGTAAGCTCATCCCGGCCGGTACGGGCATCCCCCAGTACCGCAACATCCGGGTGGAGCCCACCGAGGAGGCCAAGGCCTCGATGTACTCGGTCTCCGGTTACGAGGAGCCGAGCGAGTACACCTTCGGGCAGGGCTCCGGCGAGGCCGTGCCGCTGGAGGAGTACGACTTCGGGCCGTACAACCGGTAGCGAAGTGAACTGACGGCGGCGGCGTGCCGCCCCTTCCGGGGGGCGGTACCGCCGCCGTTCGGTTGTAACGAGGGGTCCGTGACACGGGCCGGGGAGAGGGCGCCACGGCGCCGGCGGGAGAGGCATGACTGATAACGGGGGCGGACGGGATTCCGGCGGTGGCGCTTCGTGGTTCAAGCCGAGTGAGGACCGCCACCTCAAGCAGTCGGACTACCAGGACCCGCTCGAGGGACAGGAACAGCAGCAGGGGGACACGGTCTTCCCGGACAGCGGGGGGTACGCGGGCCTGAGCTCGTCGCGCCCCGCCCTGGCGGACCCGTACCCGGAGGCACTGGGCGGGCCTCCCGCGGAACCGCCCAACCCCCTGTCCTACCCGGGCGCGGGGGACGCGGCCTACCGGCCGCTCACCCGTATCCCGGGGGAGGACACCGAACCGAAGACCCAGGAGATCCCGGTCCTGCGCCCGGACTCCGGTCCCGTGTGGACCGACACCCCCGACTCCGGTGGCGCCCCCTCGGCCCCCGGGACCGGGGACCGGGGCGGCGAGCGCGCCCCCTGGGACGCGGACGGCGCCGCGACGGCCGGGGACGCCGATCTCCGCGGCCCCGCCGCCGTGGACGCCTCCTGGGGCGCAGACGGCCGCGACGGGACCGCCGACCCGCTCGACACGCGCGCCCCCTGGGACGCCGCCGGTGCGTCCGGCGGCGGGCTGGGCGACCCCGTCACCCTCGGGCGCGGGAGCGCCCCCTGGGAGGCGGACCCCGACCTGGACGGCGGCCGCACCCCGGCCTGGGACGCCGATGACCGCGCCCCTCGGGGCGCCGAGGAGGTCGACGGCCTCCGTGAGTCCGCCGGGTACCCGAACACCGCGTGGGACTCGGACGGCCGCGGCGGTACGGACCTCGGCGGTGAGCGTGCGCCGTGGGGTGCCGACGCTCCGGCCGACGATCTGCGCGACCCCGTCGCCCCCGGGCGCGGGAGCGCCCCCTGGGAGGCGGATCCCGACCTGGACGGCGGCCGCACCCCGGCCTGGGAGCCCGCCGGGGACACCGATCCCCGTGAGCCCGCCGCATACCCGAACACCTCCTGGGACGCGGACGGCCGTAGCGGTGGCGCGGACCTGCGTGGTGAGCGCGCTCCCTGGGATGCCGACTCCGCGGGTGTGGACGATGACCTGCGCGGTCCCGCCGCCGGGCGTGAGGACGCCTCCTGGGAGGCGGATCCCGCCCTGGACGGCGGCCGCACCGCTGCTTGGGATGCGGACGGCCGTAGCGGTGGCGCGGACCTTCGTGGTGAGCGCGCCTCCTGGGACGCCGACGGGGACGACGGCCTCGGCGGCTCCGCCGGGTACCCGAACACTTCTTGGGACGCGGACGGCCGCAACGGCGGCGCGGACCTTCGCGGTGAGCGCGCTCCCTGGGGCGCCGACGCTCCTGTGGACGACCTGCGCGGTCCCGCCGCCGGGCGTGAGGACGCCTCCTGGGAGGCGGATCCCGCTCTGGACGGCGGCCGCACCGCTGCTTGGGATGCGGACGGCCGTAGCGGTGACACGGACCTTCGTGGTGAGCGCGCTCCCTGGGACGGCGACTCCGCGGGTGTGGACGATGACCTGCGCGGTCCCGCCGCCGGGCGCGGGGACGCCCCCTGGGAGGCGGACCCCGACCTGGACGGAGACCGCGGCGGCGCCGGCCTGCCCGGGGACGGTTCCACCTGGGACACCGACCTCCGTGAGTCCGCCGGGTACCCGAACACTTCCTGGGATGCGGACGGCCGCAGCGGTGGCGCGGACCTTCGTGGTGAGCGCGCTCCCTGGGACGGCGACTCCGCGGGTGCGGACGATGACCTGCGCGGCCCCGCCATCGGGCGCGGGGACGCCCCCTGGGAGGCGGACCCCGACCTGGACGGCGGCCGCACCCCGGCCTGGGAGCCCGACGGGGACGACGGCCTCGGCGGCTCCACGGGGTACCCGAACACCTCGTGGGACGCGGACGGCCGCAACGGCGGCGCGGACCCGCTCGGTGAGCGCGGGCCGTGGGACGCCGACGCGGACCCCCTGGGCGAGCGCGCGTCGGCCCGGGGCGGCGGGATCGACCCGCTGACGGACGACTCCTACGGCTCGCGCGGTGCCGACGACCGCGGCTCCTCCTGGGGGCCGCAGGCCGATCCGCTGAGCGACGACCGCGGGACCGGCTGGGGCGGCGACCCGCTCCGCGACGGGGACGCGGCCCCCGGGGAGGAGGACCCCTGGGGGTGGAGCCGGAACGCCGACGGCGACCCCGGCCCCGTGCGGGTGCCCGACTCCCGGGAGGAGCGCACCTCAGCGCCCTGGACCGACGTGCCCGAGCCCGACGCCTGGGAGGGCGAGGCGCCCGGCGCCTCCGGCAACACCTGGGCGTTCGACCGGGACGACCCGCGGCTGCCCGACGTGGTGCGCGAGGCCGAGCGGCGGCGGCGCGAGGAGGCCGGGCCGGAGGAGGACCCGCTGGCGGCGATTGCCGACATGCAGTCCCGCGCCCAGGCCGAGGAGCCCGAGGCCACGCAGATGATCGCGCCGGTGGCGGACGCCCCGGAGGAGGATCCGGAGTACGACGACGGCTTCACCCCCGCCGACTACGGCATGCCGGTCAAGCCCAAGGCGAAGAAGCGGAAAAAGGACCCCATCGCCGAGGAGTTCCCCGGCTTCGAGGACCGTCCGCTCGGCGGCGAGGCCGGCGACCCCTACCCCGGCTACGACAGCGTCGACTTCCTCGCCGACACCGAGCGGGGGGCGGTCCTCACCATGTGGCTGGGCGTCGCCTCGCTGATCCCCGGTGTCGGCCTCGTCACCGCCCTGCTCGCCCTGCTGGTCACCGGACCCAAGGCCAAGCGGGCGATCCGGGCCTCCAACGGACAGCTGGACGGGCTCGGCCTCATCACCGGCGGCACCGTTTTCGCGGTGATCGGCATCCTGGTCACCGTGATCTCCGTCGCGGTCTGGCTGCTCCTGTAGAGACGGCGGCCGCTCCCTGTGACAATGGTCGGAGGGGAGCGGCCGCTGTGCTATACCCGGCTCCGGTGGAAAACCGGGGCGAAGCAACGCCGGGACGGCGTAGACTGGTGGCGACCCACGGCTACGTGAGGACCGGTTCCGCTGTCCTCGCCATGTCGCACACCGTTTTGACCGCCTAGAGGGTAGACGGTAGCCTGTGTGATTGTGCCCGTGAGTCGACGGGTCACACGTGTGTGTGCGGCGCCCCGGTCTTCGAGGGCCTGCGGCGCGCAGCGCACGTGAACCCCCTCCCGTGAAAATCGGCCCCTTTTCAGGGTGTGCGTCGTGCGTCCGAACGAGCGCGACACGCCCGACAGCGTGGGTCGGGGAGGTTCGGGAAATCCAGCAGGTCAATAGCGATACGGCTACGAGAACCGGCGTAGGTCACGAGGAAGACGGAGACGCGGTGCCCACCATCCAGCAGCTGGTCCGCAAGGGCCGACAGGACAAGGTCGCAAAGAACAAGACCCCGGCGCTGAAGGGGAGTCCGCAGCGTCGTGGTGTGTGCACGCGCGTTTACACCACCACGCCGAAGAAGCCGAACTCCGCCCTGCGCAAGGTCGCTCGCGTGAAGCTGAGCAGCGGGATCGAGGTCACGGCCTACATCCCCGGTATCGGTCACAACCTCCAGGAGCACAGCATCGTGCTGGTGCGCGGTGGTCGTGTGAAGGACCTGCCGGGTGTCCGCTACCGAATCGTCCGCGGTTCGCTCGACACCCAGGGTGTCCGTAACCGCAAGCAGGCGCGTAGCCGTTACGGCGCCAAGAAGGAGAAGTAAGAATGCCGCGCAAGGGCCCGGCGCCGAAGCGCCAGCTCATCACCGACCCGGTCTACGGTTCGCCGCTCGTCACCGCACTGATCAACAAGGTGCTGCTCGACGGCAAGCGCTCCATCGCCCAGCGCGTCGTCTACGACGCCCTGGAGGGTGCCCGCGAGAAGACCGGCCAGGACCCGCTGGTCGTCCTCAAGCGGGCGCTGGACAACGTCAAGCCCGCGCTGGAGGTCCGCAGCCGCCGTGTCGGTGGCGCGACCTACCAGGTGCCGGTCGAGGTCCGCGCCTCCCGGTCCACCACGCTGGCCCTGCGCTGGCTGGTCTCCTTCTCGCGTCAGCGCCGTGAGAAGACCATGACCGAGCGTCTGATGAACGAGCTGGTCGACGCCAGCAACGGTCTCGGCGCGGCCGTCAAGAAGCGTGAAGACACGCACAAGATGGCCGAGTCGAACAAGGCCTTCGCCCACTACCGCTGGTAACCCCGCGGTTGTACAGCAATAAACCGAGGGAAGACGAGCCTCATGGCTGTTAAGACTGCGCTTGACCTGGGCAGGGTCCGCAACATCGGGATCATGGCCCACATCGACGCGGGCAAGACCACCACCACTGAGCGGATCCTCTACTACACCGGTGTGACCCACAAGGTGGGTGAGGTCCATGACGGCGCCGCCACCATGGACTGGATGAAGGAGGAGCAGGAGCGGGGTATCACCATTACCTCGGCTGCTACCACCACCCACTGGGACGACCACACCATCAACATCATCGACACGCCCGGCCACGTCGACTTCACGGTCGAGGTCGAGCGTTCGCTGCGTGTTCTCGACGGTGCTGTCGCGGTCTTCGACGCCAAGGAAGGCGTCGAGCCCCAGTCGGAGCAGGTCTGGCGTCAGGCTGACCGCTACGGCGTGCCGCGTATCTGTTTCGTCAACAAGATGGACAAGATCGGTGCGGAGTTCCAGCGCTGCGTGGACATGTTCCGCGAGCGCCTGGGCGCCAACGCGATGCCGATCCAGCTGCCCATCGGCGCCGAGGGCGACTTCAAGGGTGTCATCGACCTCGTGAAGATGAAGGCCTACGTCTGGAACGACGAGGCCGCCCTGGGCGAGATGTACGACACGATCGAGATCCCGGACACCCACGCCGACGCCGCGCGTGAGGCTCGCGACCAGTTCCTCGAGACGCTGGCCGAGGCCGACGACGAGATCATGGAGCTGTACCTGGAGGGGCAGGAGCCCACCCTGGAGCAGCTGGTCCCGGCGATCCGCCGCGCCACCATCGCCGGCACGGCGATCCCGGTCGTCTGCGGCACCGCGTTCAAGAACAAGGGCGTCCAGCCCCTGCTCGACGCGGTCGTGGCCTACCTTCCCTCGCCCCTGGACATCGAGGCCATCGAGGGCCACGACCCCAAGGACGAGAGCGAGGAGACCAAGCTCTCGCGCAAGCCCAGCAACGACGAGCCGCTGGCCGCCCTGGTCTTCAAGATCATGAGCGACCCGCACCTCGGCAAGCTGACCTACCTGCGCGTCTACTCGGGCGTTCTCCAGACCGGTACCCAGGTGCTCAACAGCGTCAAGGGCCGCAAGGAGCGCATCGGCAAGATCTACCGCATGCACTCGAACAAGCGTGAGGAGATCTCCGAGGTCGGCGCCGGCGACATCGTCGCCGTCATGGGTCTGAAGGACACCACCACGGGTGAGACGCTCTGCGACCCGCAGAACGCCATCGTCCTGGAGTCCATGACCTTCCCGGCCCCGGTCATTGAGGTGGCCATCGAGCCGAAGACGAAGAGCGACCAGGAGAAGCTGGGCATCGCGATCCAGCGCCTCGCGGAGGAGGACCCCTCCTTCCAGGTCGCCACCGACGACCAGACCGGCCAGACCGTCATCTCCGGTATGGGCGAGCTGCACCTCGAGGTCCTCGTCAACCGCATGCGCGACGAGTTCAAGGTCGAGGCGAACATCGGTAAGCCCCAGGTGGCCTACCGCGAGACCATTCGCAAGAAGGTCGAAGGCCACGTCTACACCCACAAGAAGCAGACGGGTGGTTCGGGCCAGTTCGCCAAGGTCAAGATCGACATCGAGCCCCTCGAGTCGGAGAGCGGCGACACCAGCGGCTACGAGTTCGTCAACGCCGTCACGGGTGGCCGCATCCCGCGCGAGTACATCCCGTCGGTCGACGCCGGCTGCCAGGAGGCCGCGGAGCTGGGCGTCCTCGCCCACTACCCGCTGGTCGGCGTGAAGGTGACGCTGACCGACGGTCAGTACCACGAGGTCGACTCCTCCGAGATGGCCTTCAAGACCGCCGGTTCGATGGCCTTCAAGGAGGCCGTCAAGCTGGCCAAGCCGACTCTCCTGGAGCCGGTCATGGCGGTCGAGGTCACCACCCCTGAGGAGTACATGGGTGACGTGATCGGCGACCTGAACTCCCGCCGTGGACAGATCCAGTCCATGGACGAGCGTTCCGGCGTCCGTCTCGTCAAGGCCCTCGTGCCCCTTTCCGAGATGTTCGGCTACGTGGGTGACCTGCGCAGCCGTACGCAGGGTCGAGCCAACTACTCGATGGTGTTCGACTCCTACGCGGAGGTTCCGTCCGCTGTCGCCCAAGAAATTGTGGCGAAGGTTCGCGGCGAGTAGTCGCGAACACGTAACCAATCCGGTCCCGCCCCTCGGGGCGGGCCCGGATACCAGATAGCTCTGTACGTCTAGGAGACATCCAGTGGCGAAGGAAAAGTTCGAGCGGACTAAGCCGCACGTCAACATCGGCACCATCGGTCACATCGACCACGGCAAGACCACGCTGACCGCGGCCATCACCAAGGTGCTGCACGACGCGTACCCGGAGATCAACCCCTTCACCCCGTTCGAGGACATCGACAACGCTCCCGAGGAGCGCGAGCGCGGTATCACCATCTCCGTCGCCCACGTCGAGTACCAGACCGAGGCGCGTCACTACGCCCACGTCGACTGCCCGGGTCACGCGGACTACGTGAAGAACATGATCACCGGTGCCGCCCAGATGGACGGCGCGATCCTGGTCGTGGCCGCCACCGACGGCCCGATGCCGCAGACCAAGGAGCACGTGCTCCTGGCCCGCCAGGTCGGCGTGCCCTACATCGTGGTGGCCCTGAACAAGGCCGACATGGTGGACGACGAGGAGATCTTCGAGCTCGTCGAGCTCGAGGTCCGCGAGCTGCTCAGCGAGTACGAGTTCCCGGGCGACGACATCCCCGTCACCAAGGTCTCCGCGCTGAAGGCCCTCGAGGGCGACGCCGAGTGGGGCAAGTCCGTCCTGGAGCTCATGGGCACCGTGGACCAGTACATCCCCGAGCCCGAGCGTGACACCGACAAGCCGTTCCTGATGCCGATCGAGGACGTCTTCTCGATCACCGGTCGCGGCACCGTCGTCACCGGCCGCATCGAGCGCGGCATCGTGAACGTCAACGAGACCGTCGACATCGTCGGTATCAAGGACGAGAAGCAGACCACCACGGTCACCGGTGTCGAGATGTTCCGCAAGCTGCTCGACCAGGGCCAGGCCGGCGACAACGTCGGTCTGCTCCTGCGCGGCATCAAGCGCGAGGACGTCGAGCGCGGCCAGGTCGTCATCAAGCCGGGCACGACCACCCCGCACACCGAGTTCGAGGCCCAGGTCGTCATCCTGTCCAAGGACGAGGGTGGCCGCCACACGCCGTTCTTCAACAACTACCGCCCGCAGTTCTACTTCCGCACCACCGACGTCACCGGCGTCGTGACGCTGCCGGAGGGCACCGAGATGGTCATGCCCGGTGACAACACCGAGATGACCGTCCAGCTGATCCAGCCGGTCGCGATGGAAGAGGGCCTGAAGTTCGCCATCCGCGAGGGTGGCCGGACCGTGGGCGCCGGTCGCGTCACGAAGATCATCAAGTAGCACACGCCGGGGTGGCTCCCCACGGAGCCGCCCCGACGTGCCGGGCGGGCCGCCCTCACGGCGGCCCGCCCGGCACAACGAAAAGACGTCATCGGGCTCTGTGACGGTGACGCACCGCAGGGGCAAGCCCTGTTGCGGTTTCTCAAGGGAATAGGGGCTCACGGCTGTAGGCGGATTCCGCCTGGCCTGGGCGTCTGTGACCGGACACCGTTACGGACACTGAAGCGAAGGACGAACAGGCCACATGGCGGGACAGAAGATCCGCATTCGGCTAAAGGCCTATGACCACGAGGTCATCGACAGCTCGGCGAAGAAGATCGTCGAGACTGTGACGCGAACTGGCGCACAGGTCGCGGGCCCGGTGCCGCTGCCGACGGAGAAGAACGTTTACTGCGTCATCCGATCGCCGCACAAGTACAAGGACTCGCGCGAGCACTTCGAGATGCGCACCCACAAGCGGCTGATCGACATCATCGACCCCACGCCGAAGACGGTCGACTCGCTCATGCGTCTCGACCTCCCGGCCGGCGTTGACATCGAGATCAAGCTTTAAGGACGCACAGACATGGCCACCAAGCAGATCAAGGGAGTTCTGGGCGAAAAGCTCGGCATGACCCAGGTCTTCGACGACGCGGGCAAGATGGTGCCCGTGACGGTTCTGAAGGCCGGTCCGTGCGTCGTGAGCCGGATCCGGACCCCGGACACCGACGGCTACTCCGCCATTCAGATCGGTTTCGGGCAGATCAACCCGCGCAAGGTCAACAAGCCGCTCGGCGACTACCTGCGCAAGAACGACCTGACCCCGCGCCGCCACTACGTCGAGGTCCGCACGGACGACGCCTCCGAGTACACGCTCGGCCAGGAGGTCACCGCGGACGTCTTCGAGAGCGGCCAGAAGGTCGACGTCTCGGGCAAGAGCAAGGGCAAGGGCTTCGCCGGTGTGATGAAGCGCCACGGCTTCCGTGGTCTCTCCGCCTCGCACGGCACGCAGCGCAAGCACCGCTCGCCCGGTTCCATCGGCGGCTGCGCCACGCCCGGCCGCGTTTTCAAGGGCATGCGGATGGCCGGGCGCATGGGCAACGTGCGCAAGACCGTCCAGAACCTGACCGTTCACTCCGTGGACGCGGAGAAGGGCCTCATCCTGGTCAAGGGTGCTGTTCCCGGTCCCAACGGCGGTCTGGTGCTCGTCCGCACCGCTGTGAAGGGGGACAAGTAAGCCATGGCCCAGATCGAGGTCAAGAACCCCGAGGGCGGCGCCAAGGGCAGCGTCGAGCTGCCGGAGAGCGTCTTCGCCCAGCAGGTCAGCATCCCGCTGATCCACCAGGTCGTGAACGCCCAGCTGGCCGCCGGCCGCCAGGGCACCCACGCGACCAAGACCCGCGGCGACGTCCGCGGCGGTGGTAAGAAGCCGTACCGCCAGAAGGGCACGGGTCGCGCCCGCCAGGGCTCCATCCGCGCTCCGCAGTACACCGGCGGTGGCACGGTCCACGGGCCCCAGCCCCGCGACTACAGCCAGCGCACCCCGAAGAAGATGAAGGCCGCCGCCCTGCGCGGTGCCCTCTCCGACCGGGCGCGCCACGGCCGCATCCACGTCATCAGCCACTTCGTGGCCGAGGACGCCGACGCGAAGCTCACGCAGACCGCCCTCAAGGCGCTGCGCCAGGTGACCGAGTCCGACAAGGTCCTGGTCGTCCTGGCCCGCGAGGACGAGCACAACCGACGTGCTCTGCGCAACCTCGAAGAGGTGCACATCCTCGACGCCGACCAGGTGAACACCTACGACGTCCTCTACGCGGACGACATCGTGTTCACCGAGGCGGGCTACGCCGAGTTCCTGGCTCACGCCTCCGGCGCCGCCAAGGCCGCTGCTCAGTCCGAGGAGGACGACCAGTGAGGATCCCCGACCCGCGGGACATCATCATCGAGCCGGTGATCTCGGAGAAGAGCTACGGGCTCATGGACGAGAACAAGTACACGTTCATCGTTCACCCGGACGCCAACAAGACCCAGATCAAGATCGCCATCAAGCAGATCTTCGACGTCGAGGTCACCGCGGTGAACACGATCAACCGCAAGGGCAAGCGCAAGCGGACCCGCTTCGGGTACGGCAAGCGCCCGGACACCAAGCGCGCGATCGTCAGTGTCGCGGACGGCCAGCAGATCGACATCTTCGGTCGCTAGCAGTCCCCGCCTGACCGCTCCACACCAGTAACACGTAAAGGAATGCACGAAGAAGATGGGCATTCGTAAGTACAAGCCGACGACGCCGGGTCGTCGCGGTTCCAGCGTGAGCGACTTCGTCGAGATCACGCGCTCGGAGCCGGAGAAGTCCCTGGTCCGTCCGCTCCACTCCAAGGGCGGTCGCAACGGCCACGGCCGGATCACCGCCCGTCACCAGGGTGGCGGCCACAAGCGCGCCTACCGCGTGATCGACTTCCGTCGTCACGACAAGGACGGCGTGCCGGCCAAGGTCGCTCACATCGAGTACGACCCGAACCGCACCGCGCGCATCGCCCTCCTCCACTACGTGGACGGTGAGAAGCGCTACATTCTCGCGCCCGCCGGCCTCAAGCAGGGCGACCGCGTCGAGAACGGCCCGCAGTCCGACATCAAGCCGGGCAACTGCCTCCCGCTGCGCAACATCCCCACGGGTACGTTCGTGCACGCGGTCGAGCTGAAGCCGGGTGGCGGGGCCAAGCTGGGCCGCTCCGCGGGTACTCAGATCCAGCTCCTGGCCAAGGAGGGGCGCTACGCCACGCTGCGTATGCCCTCCGGCGAGATGCGCATGGTCGAGATCTCCTGCCGCGCGACCGTCGGCCAGGTGGGCAACGCCGAGCAGTCCAACATCAACTGGGGCAAGGCCGGCCGCTCGCGGTGGAAGGGCAAGCGCCCGACCGTCCGCGGTGTGGTCATGAACCCCGTCGACCACCCGCACGGTGGTGGTGAGGGCAAGACCTCCGGTGGTCGCCACCCGGTCAGCCCGTGGGGCAAGAAGGAAGGCCGGACCCGGGCCAAGAACAAGGCCAGCGACAAGCTGATCGTTCGGCGTCGGCGCAGCGGCAAGAAGAAGCGGTAAGGAGCACGTCTGATGCCACGTAGCCTGAAGAAGGGCCCGTTCGTCGACGACCACCTTCTCAAGAAGGTGGAGTCGCAGAACGAGGCCAACACCAAGAACGTCATCAAGACGTGGTCCCGTCGGTCCATGATCATCCCCGAGATGATCGGCCACACCATCGCCGTCCACGACGGTCGCAAGCACGTCCCCGTGTTCGTGTCCGAGTCCATGGTCGGCCACAAGCTCGGCGAGTTCGCTCCCACGCGTACTTTCCGCAGCCACGTCAAGGAAGACCGCCGTAGCCGCCGTTAGTCGGTTGCAACAGGCAGTAAGAACCACGTTCTCCACGGTGAGTGGAGATGAATTTCCGTGAGCGAGGGAAAAGCGATGGGAACGAGGGCACAGGCACGGTTCGTCCGTGTTACGCCCCGAAAGGCCCGCCGGGTGGTGGACCTTATTCGCGGGTTGCCCGCTGACGAGGCACAGGCGGTGCTCCGGTTCGCGCCCCAGTCGGCGAGCGAGCCTGTTGGCAAGGTACTGGCCAGTGCCATCGCCAACGCTGAGCACAACGACAAGCTGGACCGCGAGTCGCTGGTCGTCGAGGGCGCCTGGGTGGACGAGGGTCCGACCCTGAAGCGCATTCGACCCCGTGGCTTCGGCCGGGCCTTCCGAGTCACGAAGCGTACGAGCCACATCACCGTGGTCGTCGCCGAGCGCTCGGGCGCCTCGTCCAAGACCAAGGAAAGGACCCGATAGTGGGGCAGAAGGTTAACCCGCACGGGTTCCGCCTCGGCGTCACCACCGACTTCAAGAGCCGCTGGTACGCCGACAAGTCCTACAAGGACTACGTCAAGGAAGACGTCGCGATCCGCCGCATGCTGACCCGCGGCATGGAGCGCGCCGGCATCTCCAAGGTCGAGATCGAGCGCACCCGCGACCGCGTCCGCGTCGACGTCTACACCGCCCGGCCGGGCATCGTCATCGGCCGCCGCGGCGTGGAGGCCGACCGCATCCGGACCGACCTCGAGAAGCTGACCTCCAAGCAGGTCCAGCTGAACGTCTTCGAGGTCAAGAACCCGGAGATCGACGCGCAGCTGGTCGCCCAGGGCGTCGCCGAGCAGCTGAGCAGCCGCGTGGCCTTCCGCCGCGCGATGCGCAAGGCCATGCAGAGCGCGATCAAGTCCGGTGCCAAGGGCATCCGGATCCAGTGCGGTGGCCGTCTGGGCGGGGCCGAGATGTCCCGCTCGGAGTTCTACCGCGAGGGCCGCGTGCCGCTGCACACCCTGCGCGCCGACATCGACTACGGCTTCTTCGAGGCCCGTACGACCTTCGGCCGCATCGGTGTGAAGGTCTGGATCTACAAGGGTGACGCTCCGGCCACCCGCGCCGAGCGCGAGGCGGCCCAGGCCGCGCAGCGCTCCGCCGGCGGTGGCGGTGGCGGCGGCGGTCAGCGCCGCGAGCGCCCGCAGCGCCGCCGTCGCGGCGGTGCCGCCGGTGGCGGTCAGCCGCAGAACGCCGAGGCCAAGGCCCCGGCCGAGTCCGCTCAGTCCGAGGGGAGCTGACCAGTGCTTATTCCTCGTAAGGTCAAGTACCGCAAGCAGCACCACCCGGACCTGCGCGGCAAGGCCAAGGGCGGCACGACCGTCAACTTCGGTGAGTTCGGCATCCAGGCTCTGGAGTCGGCTTACGTGACCAACCGGCAGATCGAGTCCGCTCGTATCGCCATGACGCGTCACATCAAGCGTGGCGGCAAGGTCTGGATCAACATCTTCCCGGACCGCCCGCTGACGAAGAAGCCCGCCGAGGTCCGTATGGGTTCCGGTAAGGGTTCCCCGGAGTGGTGGGTCGCGCCGGTCAAGCCCGGTCGTGTGATGTTCGAGCTGTCGGGCGTGCCCGAGGACATCGCCAAGGAGGCGATGCGCCGTGCCATGCACAAGCTCCCGATGAAGTGCAAGTTCGTTAAGCGGGAGGGGGAGTGATGGCCAAGTCCGTGACTGCCCAGGAGCTCCGCGACCAGTCCGTCGAGGACCTGGCCGAGAAGCTGAAGGAAGCCAAGGCCGAGCTCTTCAACCTCCGCTTCCAGGCCGCGACCGGTCAGCTCGACAACCACAGCCGACTGCGCACCGTCAAGCGCGAGATCGCGCGGATCTACACGATCCTGCGCGAGCACGAGCTGGGTATCGCCCCGCTGTCTGGTGAGTCGGCGCAGGAGTCGAAGGAAGCAGCCGAATGAGTGAGAACCAGACCGAGGCTCGCAGCTACCGCAAGGTGCGCGAGGGCTACGTCGTCAGCGACAAGATGGACAAGACCGTCGTCGTCGAGGTCGAGGACCGTGTGAAGCACGCCCTTTACGGCAAGGTCATCCGCCGTACGACCAAGTACAAGGCGCACGACGAGGCGAACTCCTGCGGCGTCGGCGACCGCGTCCGGGTCATGGAGACGCGGCCGCTCTCTGCGACGAAGCGTTGGCGCGTCGTGGAGATCCTGGAGAAGGCTAAGTAACCCCAGCCTGTCGGCGGCCGACACCCGTTGTCGGCCGCCGGCGCGAGGGGTGCAGACCACCTAGCCGTGCGGCAGTGGACCGCACGCATCACATCAGGAGCAGACGTGATTCAGCAGGAGTCGCGACTCAAGGTCGCCGACAACACGGGTGCGAAGGAGATTCTCACCATCCGTGTTCTCGGTGGCTCGGGTCGGCGCTACGCCGGGATCGGCGACACGATCGTCGCCACGGTGAAGGACGCCCTGCCTGGCGCTGGAGTCAAGAAGGGCGACGTCGTCAAGGCCGTTGTCGTGCGCACCGTCAAGGAGCGCCGCCGGCCCGACGGCTCCTACATCCGCTTCGATGAGAACGCTGCCGTGCTCATCAAGGACGGTGGGGACCCGCGAGGCACCCGTATCTTCGGCCCGGTGGGCCGCGAGCTGCGGGACAAGAAGTACATGCGCATCATTTCGCTTGCGCCGGAGGTGCTGTAGGCGATGAAGATCAAATCTGGCGACGAGGTCATCGTCATCGCCGGCAAGGACAAGGGTGCCACGGGCAAGGTCGTCAAGGCCCTGCCCAAGGAGGACCGTGTCGTCGTCGAGGGCGTCAACCTGGTCAAGAAGCACAGGAAGGCCAACCCGGCGGGCGGCCAGCAGGGCGAGGTCGTCACCAAGGAGGCCCCGATCCACGTGAGCAACGTCGCGCTCGTGGAAGACGGCAAGGCCGCCCGGGTGGGCTACCGCTTCGAGGAAGACGGAACCAAGGTTCGGGTCTCCCGCCGCACCGGTAAGGACATCTGATGACGGTTACCAACGACATCACGGCCCCGCCGATGCCGCGGCTCAAGGAGAAGTACCGGAACGAGATCGTTCCGGCCCTCAAGGACGAGCACGGCATCACCAACATCATGCAGGTCCCCGGTCTGACGAAGATCGTGGTCAACATGGGTGTCGGCGAGGCGGCGCGTGACGCCAAGCTCATCCAGGGCGCGATCGCCGACCTGTCGGCGATCACCGGGCAGAAGCCGCGGATCAACCGGGCGAAGAACTCCATCGCGCAGTTCAAGCTGCGCGAGGGCCAGCCGATCGGCGCCAGCGTCACGCTGCGCGGCGACCGGATGTGGGAGTTCCTCGACCGGCTGCTCTCCCTGGCGCTGCCCCGGATCCGGGACTTCCGCGGCCTTTCCCCCAAGCAGTTCGACGGGAACGGCAACTACACCTTCGGTCTGACCGAGCAGGTCATGTTCCACGAGGTGGACCCGGACAAGGTCGACCGCGTGCGTGGGATGGACATCACCGTCGTCACCAGCGCGATCAACGACGACCAGGGCCGCAGCCTGCTCAAGCGGCTCGGTTTCCCGTTCAAGGAAGCCTGAGGGGTAAGCACAGATGGCTAAGAAGGCTCTGATCGCCAAGTCGCAGCGGAAGCCGAAGTTCGGCGTTCGCGCGTATACTCGATGCTCGCGGTGCGGTCGCCCGCGCGCCGTCTTCCGGAAGTTCGGCCTGTGCCGTATCTGCTTCCGCGAGATGGCCCACCGGGGCGAGCTGCCCGGTATCACCAAGTCGAGCTGGTAGTCCCCGGCGGGGCCGACCCGCGCCCGTCCCCCTCGGATGGTGTGCGCGGAGCTCGGCCCCACCGAGGCGCCGCACGGCGTCTCACAAAGTGTCCGCCCCCTCACGGGCGGAACGGCATGATCTCAACCAATCAGGGCACGGCAGTCCCGGGAGGGACGGCGGTGCCCACGACCACGCCGAAGGTCCGGTCGTGCGTCCCCGCGGGTTCACGCGGGGAACGGGTTCTGGAAAGACCCGCACACGGAAACCGCGGTGAGGAAGGGCCAGTCGGCCATGACAATGACCGACCCGATCGCAGACATGTTGACGCGTCTGCGTAACGCGAATTCGGCTTACCACGACACCGTGGCCATGCCGTATTCCAAGATCAAGGCGCACATCGCCGAGATCCTCCAGCAGGAGGGCTTCATTCAGGGCTGGCGGAGCGAGGACGCCCAGGTGGGCAAGAACCTCGTCCTGGACCTGAAGTACGGCCCCACCCGGGAGCGTTCGATCGCGGGCATCCGACGGGTCTCCAAGCCCGGTCTGCGGGTGTACGCCAAGAAGGAGAACCTGCCCCGGGTCCTCGGGGGCCTCGGCGTGGCGATCAT
Source organism: Nocardiopsis sp. NPDC057823 (assembly GCF_042797335.1). NCBI lineage: Bacteria > Bacillati > Actinomycetota > Actinomycetes > Streptosporangiales > Nocardiopsidaceae > Nocardiopsis > Nocardiopsis sp. NPDC057823. The sequence continues at coordinate 173,935 of NZ_JBHVLR010000006.1, forward strand.
TTCGACGTCCGGCGGCCTGATGACCGACAAGCAGGCCAAGAAGAACGGCGTTGGCGGCGAAGTCCTCGCCTACGTCTGGTAACCAGGGAGAGATTGAAGCATGTCGCGTATCGGTCGACTGCCGATCTCGGCCCCCAAGGGCGTCGAAGTCACGATTAACGGGCAAGACGTCACTGTCAAGGGGCCGAAGGGCGAACTCAAGCACACCGTCGCCGAGCCGATCACCGTCGCGAAGGACGCCGAAGGCGTCGTCACGGTGTCCCGCCCGGACGACAAGCCGGAGAACCGCTCGCTGCACGGGCTGACCCGTGCGCTGCTGGCGAACCTGGTCGAGGGTGTCTCCAAGGGGTACGCCAAGACCCTGGAGATCCACGGCGTCGGTTACCGCGTCCAGGCCCGCGGCTCCAACCTGGAGTTCTCGCTGGGCTACAGCCACCCGGTCGTGGTGGAGCCCCCGGAGGGCATCACCTTCCGCGTCGAGAAGCCCACGCTCCTCCACGTGGAGGGCATCGACAAGCAGCTCGTGGGTCAGGTCGCGGCGAACATCCGCAGTCTGCGCAAGCCCGACCCGTACAAGGCCAAGGGCGTGCGGTACCAGGGTGAGCACATCCGCCGCAAGGCCGGAAAGGCTGGTAAGTAGGCATGGGTATCACCGTGGCCCGCAAGCGGACCGCCAAGCGCGCGACCTCGCGTGCGCGCCGCCAGTTCCGCGTCCGCAAGAAGATCTTCGGCACCGCCGAGCGTCCGCGCCTGGCCGTGTTCCGCTCCTCCAAGCACATCGTCGCCCAGGTCATCGACGACACCAAGGGTCACACCCTGGTCGCGGCCTCCAGCGTCGAGACGGACCTGCGCTCCTTCGAGGGCACCAAGTCGGACAAGTCCGCGCAGGTCGGCCGCCTCATCGCGGAGCGTGCGAAGGCCGCCGGCGTCACCACCGTGGTCTTCGACCGCGGCGGGTTCCAGTACGCCGGCCGGATCGCCAAGCTCGCCGACGCGGCGCGCGAGGGCGGGCTGGAGTTCTAGGCGTATGACCTCTGTAAAGGCTGAGAACAACCACGAGAAGAGGAACCACTGATGGCTGCAGCACCGCGGCGCGGCGCCGGTGGCGAGCGGCGTGATCGCCGTGACGATCGCCGCGGCGGCGCCGCAGACAAGGGTGTCTCCTACATCGAGAAGGTCGTGACCATCAACCGGGTCGCGAAGGTCGTCAAGGGCGGCCGTCGCTTCTCCTTCACCGCCCTGGTCGTCGTCGGCGACGGCAACGGCATGGTCGGTGTGGGTTACGGCAAGGCCAAGGAGGTCCCGGCCGCGATCGCCAAGGGTGTCGAGGAGGCGAAGAAGAACTTCTTCCGCGTCCCCCGCATCCAGGGCACGATCACGCACCGGGTCCAGGGTGAGGCCGCCGCCGGCGTCGTCCTGCTCCGTCCGGCCGCCCCGGGTACCGGTGTCATCGCCGGCGGCCCCGTGCGCGCCGTCCTGGAGTGCGCCGGCATCCACGACATCCTGAGCAAGTCGCTCGGGTCGTCCAACCCGCTGAACATCGTGCACGCCACGGTCGCCGCGCTCAAGGGGCTCAACCAGCCCGAGGAGATCGCCGCCCGCCGTGGCCTGCCGATCGAGGACGTCGCCCCGGCCGCCATGCTGCGCGCTCGTGCTGAGGCGAAGGCAGGAGCCTGACCATGGCCAAGCTCAAGATCACGCAGACCCGTTCCAAGATCGGCGGCAAGAAGAAGCAGCACGCTGCTCTGCAGTCGCTGGGCCTGGGCCGGATCGGCAAGTCCACCGTCCGTGAGGACCGTCCCGAGGTGCGCGGCCAGCTCATGATCGTCTCGCACCTGGTCACTGTCGAGGAGGTCGCGGAATGAGCGACTACAACCCCGACGAGCTGCTCAAGCTGCACCACCTGCGGCCCGCCCCGGGCGCCAACAAGGCCAAGATCCGCAAGGGTCGCGGCGAGGCGTCCAAGGGCAAGACCGCCGGTCGCGGCACCAAGGGCACCAAGGCTCGTAACACCGTCCGCCCCGGCTTCGAGGGCGGGCAGATGCCCCTCATCCGCCGGGTGCCCAAGCTCAAGGGCTTCAGCAACGCCAGGTTCAAGAAGACCTACCAGGTCGTCAACCTGGACAAGCTGAGCGAGCTGTTCCCGGAGGGCGGCGAGGTCACCGTGGCCACGCTGGTGGCCAAGGGCGCCGTTCGCAAGAACGAGCTCGTCAAGGTGCTGGGCACCGGTGAGATCACCGTCGCCGTGCAGGTGAGCGCTGACGCGTTCTCCGCCTCGGCGAAGGAGAAGATCACCGCGGCCGGTGGCACCGTCACCGAGCTGTAGGGGTCAACCCCGCATGCGCACACTGGGGCGCCCGCCCGGGCCGGTCGGAGAACGATCGGGCCGGCGGGCGCCCCGCGTGCTTGTGAGTGTTGATCGTTATGACTCGCGAACTCAACAGCACGGTGATGGCTGTTACAGTGCCATCTGTTTGACCTCACCGCTTGACGTAGTGTGAGTACTTCCGAGCACCGGGCCACCGCCCGGGGCTGCCGTTCAACGACGATTCAGGATCGGCCGCGATGTCTGGAATCCGTTCCGCCGCCGAAGCCGCGCAGGAGGAGACGTGCTAGGTGCGTTCGTTCGTGCATTCCGCACGCCCGACCTGCGTAACAAGTTGCTGTTCACACTGTTCATCCTGACGCTGTTCCGTCTGGGTTCGGTGATCCCCGCGCCGGGTATCGACTCGGCCGCGATCCGCGACCAGATGGAGATCATCACGGCGGGCGACCAGTCCGGTGTGTACGCGCTCGTCAACCTGTTCAGTGGTGGCGCCCTCCTGCAACTGGCGGTGTTCGCGCTCGGTGTGATGCCCTACATCACCGCGAGCATCATCATCAACCTGCTGACGGTGGTCATCCCCCGCCTGGAGGCCCTCAAGAAGGAGGGCCAGGCCGGGCAGAGCAAGATCACCCAGTACACCCGCTACCTGACGCTGATGCTCGCGGTCCTGCAGGCCACCAGCATCGTCGCCATGGCCCGGACGGGCGCCCTGTTCCAGGGGGCCATCCCGGTCAGCTCCTACATGCCCAACCAGGACATCCTCACCCTGGTGACCATCGTCTTCGTGATGACCGCCGGTACCTGCATCATCATGTGGTTCGGCGAGCTCATCACCGAGCGCGGCGTGGGCAACGGTATGTCGCTGCTGATCTTCACCCAGGTCGTCGCGATGTTCCCCGCCTCGATCATGAGCCTCTACCAGGAGCGCTCGGTCTGGATCTTCACGGTCATCTGCATCGCGGGCCTGGCCCTGATCGCGGCCGTGGTGTTCATGGAGCAGGCCCAGCGCCGCATCCCGGTCCAGTACGCCAAGCGCATGGTGGGCCGCCGGATGTACGGGGGCAGCTCGACCTACATCCCCCTCAAGGTGAACCAGGCGGGCATCATCCCCGTGATCTTCGCCTCCTCGCTGCTGTACCTCCCGCAGCTCCTGGTCGGCCTCCTGGGCCAGGACTCGGACAACCGCGTGGTGAACTTCATCTCCACGTACTTCCTCACCGGTACACACCCCGTGTACATGGTGACCTTCTTCGTGATGATCGTCGGTTTCGCGTTCTTCTACGTCGCGATTACCTTCAACCCCACTGAGGTCGCCGACAACATGAAGAAGTACGGTGGTTTCATCCCGGGTATCCGACCAGGGCGTCCGACCGCCGAGTATCTCGACTTCGTGCTCACCCGGCTGACGACTCCCGGCTCTCTGTACCTGGGTGTGATCGCTCTGCTGCCGATGGTCGCCCTGGGCGCCACCGGCGCCGCCAGCGCCAACTTCCCGTTCGGCGGTACGAGCATCCTGATCATGGTCGGTGTCGGGCTGGACACGGTGAAGCAGATCGAGAGTCACCTCCAGCAGAGGAACTACGAAGGTTTTCTGCGATAAATGCGTGCTGTATTGGTGGGGCCGCCTGGGGCCGGCAAGGGCACCCAGGCCCAGATCCTCGCGGCCGAGCTGTCGATCCCGAAGGTGTCCACAGGCGACATCTTCCGGGCCAACGTCAGCGGTGGCACGGAACTCGGTAAGAAGGCCAAGGAGTACATGGACCGGGGTGACCTCGTCCCCGACGAGGTCACCAACGCCATGGTCAAGGACCGGCTCGCCCAGGACGACGCGGCCGGGGGCTTCCTGCTCGACGGGTTCCCCCGCAACGTCCCCCAGGCGGAGACGCTCAAGGGCATGCTCCGCGACCTCGACACCCGGCTCGACGTCGTCCTGGAACTGAGGGTCGACGAGGACGAGGTCGTGCGCCGGCTCTCGGGCCGCCGCTCCTGTCCGCAGTGCGGCCGGGTCTACCACGTCGAGTACGACGCCCCCGAGACCGAGGGGCGCTGTGACGACGACGGTGCCGAGCTGTACCAGCGCGAGGACGACCGCGAGGAGACCATCCGCCACCGGCTGAAGGTCTACCGGGAGCAGACCGCCCCGCTCGTGGAGTACTACGAGAAGGAGGGCCTGCTGGCCACCATCGCGGCCACGGGTCCCGTGGCCGAGGTGACCGGCCGGGCCATGGCCGCCATCGAGGGCAAGGCCGGGGCCGGGTCCTGATGTTCGGCAAGGCGAACGGCGTGCAGATCAAGACGCCGGAGCAGATCGCCCTGATGAGGGAGGCGGGCCGGGTCGTGGCCCGCGCCCTGGACACACTCCGGGCCGCGGTGCGGCCCGGGGTGTCCACCCTCGAACTGGACGCGCTGGCGGAGAAGGTCATCCGCGACGCCGGCGCGACCCCCTCGTTCAAGGGCTACCACGGGTTCCCCGGCTCCATCTGCGCGTCCGTCAACGAAGAGGTCGTCCACGGCATCCCCGGCGCCGACCGGGTGCTGGCCGAGGGCGACATCATCTCCATCGACTGCGGGGCCGTCCTGGAGGGCTGGCACGGCGACTCGGCGATCACCGTCGCGGTCGGCGAGGCCCGCCCCGAGGACCTGCGGATGATGGAGGTCTGCGAGGAGTCGATGTGGCGGGGCATCGCCGAGCTGCGGCCCGGCAAGCGCCTGGGCGACATCGGCCACGCGATCGACCACTACATCTCCGCCAACGGCGGCTACGGCAACGTCCGCGAGTACGGCGGCCACGGCATCGGCACCGAGATGCACATGGAGCCGCACGTCCTCAACCACGGGCGCCGGGGCAAGGGCCTCAAGCTCGTCGAGGGCATGTGCCTGGCCATCGAGCCGATGACCACCCTGGGCCGCCACGACGTCCTCCAGCTGGACGACGGCTGGACGGTGGTGACCCGGGACGGCAGACGCGCCGCGCACTTCGAGCACTCGGTCGCGATCACCGCGGACGGCCCGCTCGTGCTCACCGCCCGCGAGTCGGACCGGGATAAGATCTCTCGAATGGGATTCGTCCAGCCCGCCTGGTAGGCCGGGCCCGGCTCCCGCCGCCCGGCGCGGGGGACGGCAGCACTCACGGGATGCGAGGTGCGCGCAGTGTCCGACCCGGTTCCGTCGACCCGTACGTCCGATGCCGACCGCGACCGCGTCGCGCAGCTCCTCCAGGAGCACTTCGCGCAGGGGCGGCTGGACCACGAGGAGTTCACCGAGCGCCTGGGCCGCGCCTACAAGGCGCGGACCGTGGACGAGCTCGAGGTGGTCACCCAGGACCTGCCCGAACGCGACCTCGCGGAGGTCCGCGGCGCCGCGCCGCGCCGGGAGGAGGGGGCGGCCCCTCCGGTCCTGACCCTGCGCGACCCGGCGCTGATGGTGCCCTGGATGCTCTACGCCGGGGTCAACGTCCTGTGCTTCGTGATCTGGTTCATCCTCTACCTCACCACGGACTACGACTACCCGTGGTTCCTGTGGGTCCTGGGACCCTGGGGGATCGTGATGTCCGTCGTCACCGTCGGCGTCCTGGCCACCGGCCGCGGCCGCCGGGACGAGATCGGGGAGTAGCCCCGCCGGGCGCGGGCCGGGGCGGAGCGGGGCCCGAGGGGGCACGGGCCGGGAAGAGAACGGCAGGCCGCGGCGTTGTGGCCGGGGGCGGTACGGGTCGCGGTCCGGAGTGGTTGCCCCGAGGGGATAGACTGTCATTGCCCATACGCGGGCTGTTGGGTCAGTCTGCCTTCTTCGCACCACGTCCTTCCAGTGACGTACCGCTCTTGCAGTTGGCCCGATCTTCCAGTGTCCTCGGTGTCGGCGACGCGGGTCTCCCCGTCGTCGGTGCCTTCGCGTCGTGTGAAGGGACACCGGGGTCGCGTCGGGTTGTCATGATCGACCAGTTGATGAGCGAGGCGTGGAGGACATGGCCAAGAAAGACGGCGCCATCGAGATCGAGGGCTCCGTTGTCGAGTCCCTACCCAACGCGATGTTCAAGGTAGAGCTCGACAACGGGCACCAGGTCCTTGCCCACATCAGCGGCAAGATGCGGATGAACTACATCCGCATTCTCCCCGACGACCGCGTCGTCGTGGAGTTGAGCCCGTACGACCTCACGCGCGGGCGCATCGTTTACCGCTACAAGTAGACCGTCCGGGCCCCACGGCCGGGACGGCTCCGAGTTCGGAGTCACCATGAAGGTCAAGCCGAGCGTCAAGAAGATCTGCGCGAAGTGCCGCGTGATCCGTCGCAACCGTCGGATCATGGTCATCTGCGCGGACCCGCGGCACAAGCAGCGCCAGGGTTAACCACCCCGGCCCGCCGGCCGCGGCTTCACGCCGCAGGACCCGATCGGGGGAGTGCCCCCGGTGCGGGACCGCATCACACAACGAACAACCTGTTCCGATCTCCGGGCGCCGCGCGACGCGGCCGGCCCGGGGAGAACCCCCGGTCGGAGGCCGGGGCCTCGTCGATTGGGCGACGAGAGGGTGGAGCGGGTCAGACCTCCGCGAAGGCATGGATGGAGTTTCGCCCACATGGCACGTATTGAAGGCGTCGACCTTCCCCGCGACAAGCGGGTGGAGATCGCTCTCACGTACATCTTCGGGATCGGCCGCACCCGCGCGCTCGAGACCCTGAAGGAAACCGGTGTCGACGGCAACACCCGCGTGTACCAGCTGTCCGAAGAGGACCTGGTCAAGCTGCGCGAGTGGATCGGCGCGAACTACCAGGTCGAGGGTGACCTGCGCCGCGAGGTGCAGGCCGACATCCGTCGCAAGATGGAGATCGGCAGCTACCAGGGCATCCGCCACCGCCGTGGCCTCCCGGTCCGCGGCCAGCGCACCCAGACCAACGCGCGCACCCGCAAGGGCAAGAAGAAGACCGTGGCCGGTAAGAAGAAGGCCGGTAAGAAGTAGTCCGCTCGGACCTTTCGACCGCGTCCGAGACAACAACGGACCGATGATCTCTGGGAGTTTCGCTCATGCCGCCTAAGGGCCGTCAGGGTGCCGCGCGCAAGGTGCGCCGCAAGGAAAAGAAGAACATTGTCCACGGACACGCTCACATCAAGAGCACGTTCAACAACACGATCGTGAGCATCACGGACCCGACCGGTGCCGTGATCTCGTGGGCCAGCTCCGGCCAGGTGGGCTTCAAGGGTTCGCGCAAGTCGACCCCCTACGCCGCGCAGATGGCCGCCGAGGCCGCCGCCCGCCGCGCGCAGGAGCACGGCGTCCGCAAGGTGGACGTCTTCGTGAAGGGGCCGGGCTCGGGCCGCGAGACCGCCATCCGCTCGCTGCAGGCGACCGGGCTGGAGGTCGGCTCGATCCAGGACGTCACCCCGGTGCCGCACAACGGCTGCCGTCCGCCCAAGCGCCGCCGGGTCTGATCCCGGCCGTGGCGCCCGCGGTCCTATCCACGCGGGCGCCCCGCCGCGCTTGAACCCGCGCCGGCCCCGGAGACGCTCCGGGACCGCGCGGGACGGGTAGGAATCCGAGTGGGAATGCGGGCACCTCGCCGGTGCCCGTCGGTGGCCGTCAAATAGCGGGCGGCCATGTGGAAGGGAAACACGGACCATGCTGATCGCACAGCGTCCCACGCTGACCGAGGAGCCGCTCTCGGACCTGCGCTCGAAGTTCGTCATCGAGCCGCTGGAGCCGGGCTTCGGCTACACCATCGGAAACTCTCTGCGCAGGACCCTCCTGTCCTCCATCCCGGGTGCGGCCGTCACCAGCATCCGGATCGAGGGCGTCGAGCACGAGTTCACCACCGTGCCCGGTGTCAAGGAGGACGTCACGGAGATGATCCTCAACCTCAAGGGCCTGGTCGTCAGCTCCGAGCACGACGAGCCGGTGCTGATGTACCTGCGCAAGCAGGGCCCGGGTGTGGTGACCGCCGCGGACATCGCTCCGCCGGCCGGTGTCGAGGTGCACAACCCCGACCTGCACATCGCCACGCTCAACGGCAAGGGCAAGCTGGAGATGGAGCTGACGGTCGAGCGCGGCCGCGGCTACGTCTCGGCGACGCAGAACAAGCAGGCCGGGCAGGAGATCGGTCGGATCCCGATCGACTCCATCTACTCGCCGGTCCTGCGTGTGACCTACAAGGTCGAGGCCACCCGAGTCGAGCAGCGCACCGACTTCGACCGCCTGATCGTCGACATCGAGACCAAGCCCGCCATCCGTCCCCGTGACGCCGTGGCGAGCGCCGGTAAGACGCTGGTGGAGCTGTTCGGTCTGGCCCGCGAGCTCAACGTCGACGCCGAGGGCATCGACATGGGCCCGTCGCCGACGGACGCCGCCCTGGCGGCCGACCTGGCGCTGCCGATCGAGGACCTCAACCTCACGGTCCGGTCCTACAACTGCCTCAAGCGTGAGGGCATCCACAGCGTCGGTGAGCTGGTTGCCCGCTCCGAGCAGGACCTGTTGGACATCCGCAACTTCGGTGCCAAGTCCATCGACGAGGTGAAGCAGAAGCTCGTCGACATGGGCCTGTCGCTGAAGGACTCCCCGCCCGGATTCGACCCCGGCACCGCGGCCGACTCCTTCGGCTCCGATGACGACGAGGGCGAGTCCTTCGTCGAGACGGAGCAGTACTGACCTTCGTCGCCCCATGGTCCCCGGCCGAGTGCGGCCGTGGACCGCATCACTAGGAGAACGACACCATGCCCACGCCTACCAAGGGCGCCCGTCTGGGTTCCGGGCCCGCTCACGAGCGGCACATCCTGGCGAACCTCGCCACCTCGCTGTTCCAGCACGGCCGCATCCGCACCACTGAGGCCAAGGCCAAGCGCCTGCGCCCCTACGCCGAGAAGCTCATCACCCTCGGCAAGCGCGGTGACCTGCACGCCCGCCGCCAGGTGCTGACCAAGATCACGGACAAGTCCGTGGTGCACGAGCTCTTCACCGAGATCGGCCCGCGCTACGAGAACCGCCCCGGTGGTTACACCCGTATCACCAAGGTCGGTCCGCGCAAGGGCGACAACGCCCCGATGGCGGTCATCGAGCTGGTCGAGGCGCTGGCCGCCAAGCCGGCCGCCGCCGCTGCCCCGGCCGAGCCGGTCGAGGAGACCAAGGCCGAGGAGGCCCAGGTCGAGGAGACCAAGGCCGAGGAGAGCGCGGAGGCCACCGAGGCCGCCGAGGCCCCGGCCGAGGAGAACTCCGAGAGCAAGTAGGTCGGGTGTGAGGCACACGGGCGCATCCCGGGTGCACACCGACCGGACGAGTGCCCGATCCCGCAGGGGTCGGGCACTCGTGTTTTCCGAGGTGTCGATGGGACCGATGTGACGGACGAGATGAACGAGGTGCCGGAGCCGGCGATCCGGATCCGGTTCGACGTGGCCTATGACGGCACGGACTTCTCCGGGTGGGCGGTACAGCCGAACCGGCGCACCGTCCAGGGCGAGCTGGAGTCCGCCCTGGCCCGGGTGCTGCGCCTGCCCCAGGTGTCGCTGACCTGCGCCGGGCGCACCGACGCCGGGGTGCACGCCCGCGGCCAGGTGGCCCAGGCCGACGTGCCCGCGGGGACGTGGGAGCGCGAGGGGGAGCGGGTGCTGCGCCGGCTGGCCGGCGTGCTGCCGCCCGACGTGCGGGTGTCCGCCGCCCGTCCGGCCCCGCCCGGGTTCGACGCGCGCTTCTCCCCGCTGTTCCGCCGCTACCTGTACCGGGTGAGCGACGCGCCCTACGGGGTGGACCCGCTGCTGCGCCGGGACGTGCTGTGGCACAAGAACCCGCTGGACGCGGACCGCATGAACGCGGCGGCCGAGCGGCTGCGGGGGGAGCACGACTTCGCGGCGTTCTGCAAGAAGCGGGAGGGGGCCACGACCATCCGCGAGCTGCTGCGCCTGGAGTGGGAGCGGGTGGGCCCGCACCTGCTCCACGGCACGATCCAGGCGGACGCGTTCTGCCACAACATGGTCCGCGCCCTGGTGGGCTGCCTGCTCGCGGTGGGCGACGGCCGCCGCCCGGTCGACTGGCCCGCCCGGGTGCTGGGCGCCGCGGTGCGGGACCCGGCCGTGCACGTGGTCGGCCCGCAGGGGCTGAGCCTGGAGGAGGTGCGCTACCCGGCCGACGAGGAGCTGGCCGCCCGCGCCTCCGCCACCCGCCGCGTCCGCGAGCTGCCCTGCCGGTAGGGGGCGCCGCCGGCCTGGCGCCCCTCAGGGGGCGCCCGGGAAGAACACGAAGGGGACGTCCGCTCGGACGTCCCCTTCGGCTTCGGCGGTGCGGGTCAGCCGCGGTCCTCGGACAGCCGGTCGTAGGCCGTCTCCAGGAAGCCCTCGCTGACCGGGGCCAGGTCCTCGGCGCCCTCTTCGCCCCCGTCGCTGTTGGTGGCCAGGGAGAAGAGCAGGTACCGGCCCCACTGGCCGCCGCTGCCGTGGCCGCCCGCGTGCCCCAGGCGCTCGGCGGGGGAGCCCTCCTCGCCGGCCAGCCCGGCGAACCACTGGGCGTCGTTCAGGTTCTGGGCGTCCAGGGCGGTGGCGGCGCTCTCGGCGTCGGCCATCGCGGCGACGCCGACGGTGACGGCCTGCCCCTCGTCCTCGCTCAGGTAGGAGGCGCGGACCAGCTGGCGGCAGCCGTTGTCGGCGAGCACGGTGCCGTAGTCGCCGTGGGCGCCGGCGGCGCAGTCCTCGGTCTCGTCCACGGCCACCCGGGAGAACGAGCCCTGGCCCTCGATCTCCAGGGTCTCGGGGAAGAGGGTCTCGGCGGCCAGCGCCCCCGGGTCGTCGTCCTCGCTGGAGACGGTGGTGGCGTTGCCGGAGGAGCCGCCCAGGCCGCCGCTGGCGAAGTAGAAGGTCCCGCCGCCGACGAGCACGAGGGCGACGGCGAACCCGCCGATCATCAGGGCCTTGCGGCGCTTGGCGGCCCCGTCGTCGTAGGGGCCGTAGTCGTCGTACCCGCCCTCGTAGTCGTCGTAGTCGTCGACGGCCCGGACGTCGAACTGGGCGGTGTCCGCGCCGGCGTCCTCGGGGACCTCGTCGCGGAAGAGCGGCCGGTTGTCGCCCCGGCCCGCCGGGACGGCGGAGATCTGCTGGGTGGCGCCCATGGCGTCGGGCGGGAACACCGGCTCGGGCGCGGGCGGGCCGGGGGGCACCGTGCCGGGGGGCGGGCCCATCGGCGCGCCGGGCGCCGGCGCCATCGGGGGCCGGCCGCCGGTCGGGGCGGCGTACGGGGCGGGCGGCAGTTGGCCGGGCACGGGCCCCTGCTGCGCGTGGGGACCGGGGGCCTGGGGGGCCTGCGGGCCGGTGCCCGGCGGGCGCGGGGCCATGGACGGCTGGCCGCCGGTCGGCGCGGCGTACGGCGCCTGCGGGGCCTGGGGGAGCTGCGCCTGCGGGTGGGGGGCGTGCGGCACCGGGGGCCGGGCGCCCGGCCCCACCGGCGCGCCCGGCGGGTTCTGGACCGCGGGCGGCGGCCCGCCCTGGGCGTGGGTGGGAGGCAGAGCGCCGCCCTGCGTCTGGTTGGGCGGCGGTCCGCCCTGGGCCGGTCCGCCGTGGTTCGGCGGGGGCGGCAGGGGCGCGCCCGGGACCGGGCCGCCCTGGGTCTGGTTGGGAGGCAGCGGTCCGCCCGGGACCGGCCCGCCCTGCGTCTGGGTGAGCGGGAGGGCTCCGCCCTGCGTCTGGGTGGGCGGCATCGGCGCGCCGGGAGGGTTCTGGGCCGGGGGGAGGGGCGCGCCCTGGTACTGTCCGGTCGGCGGGGTGCCCGCGGGCCGGGTGTACGGGCTCTGCGGCGCCTGCGGGCCCGAGGGAGCGCCGAGGGCTCCGGAGGGGCCCTGCGTCGGCGCCTGAGGCGTCTGCGGCCCGGAGGGGGGCCGGTGCCCCGGGTAGGCCGGGTGCGGCCCGCTCGGGGCGAATGGGGCGCCCGGCGCCTGCGGCCCGGAGGGGGCGCCGTGCCCGGGGAGGGGCTGTCCTCCCTGAGAGGGCTGCGGCGGCTGCGCCTGCGGTGCCCGGGGAGCGGAGGGGTACTGGGGGTGTGCGGGGGCGGAACCGAGCAGGTCTTGGCCGTCACCGGGCTCCGGCCCGTCGGGACCGTACTGCGGCGGGTTCGGATGGGTACTGATGGGAGTCTCCGGAGGCGTTGGGGATGGGACTTGACCAAAGCCCGTGCCCGCGGTTTTTCCGCTGGCGCGCCGGGGTGACGGGCATCTCGTCGGCGCCCGTCGTTCCGGGCGGAGACCGGCCTTTCGGTGCAAGGGTAACCAACACCCGGGCGCGGAAAGGACGAAGCACTCCGCGCAACGGGCATAATGAAAGGCGGAGAGGTCACGGATGTGACCCCGTGCCGGCGCTTTCCCCGCCGAGCGTGGTCCTGCCGGTCTGCCCCAACCGCTGGCTTTGACCTGCGCGACGGTGGCCAGTAGGATATTCCGTCGTGCGTTTGAGTTGCCGTGGGCCCCGGGACATCCACTGATCCCGGTGCCGATCCACGCACCATCGTCTGCGCACTCACCACCGGATCGTCCTGACGATGTGGCACGGGACGTCCGGTCCAAACGCCCCGCGCCCGCGGGTGTGTTTCGTAATACGAGTCCACCATCCCGAACCAGGGGGATGGGGCAGCCGACTGAAGAGCGAAGGCAAACGATCGTGCGCACCTACAGCCCCAAACCAAACGATGTTCAGCGTCAGTGGCACGTCATCGACGCCACCGATCTCGTGCTCGGGCGTATGGCGAGCCAGGTTGCCACGCTCCTCCGGGGCAAGCACAAGGCGTACTACGCGCCCCACATCGACACCGGCGACTTCGTGATCGTCGTGAACGCCGACAAGGTCGCCCTGACCGGCAAGAAGCTGGAGCAGAAGCGGGCCTACCGGCACTCCGGCTACCCCGGCGGTCTGCGTTCCGTCGGCTACGCCGAGCTGCTGGAGAAGAACCCCGAGCGGGCCGTCGAGAAGGCCGTCAAGGGCATGCTGCCCAAGGGCTCCCTCGGCCGCCAGATGGCCAAGAAGCTGAAGGTGTACTCCGGTCCGGAGCACCCGCACCAGGCCCAGCAGCCGGTCCCGTTCGAAATCACCAAGATCGAGCAGCCCGCCTAGGCGTTCGCGAGACTTCACAGAGAACACGAGGAGAACCGTGGTCGAGCCCACCGGTATCGAAGACATCGAGCAGGAGTACGCCGAGAACCCGGAGGAGTTCCCCTCCGAGTACACGAGCGAGTCCGAGGAGACGGTCGCCGCCTACGTGCCGACCGCGTCCGGCCCCAGCGCCGGCACCGGCCGCCGCAAGACGGCCATCGCCCGCGTGCGCATCACGCCCGGCGCGGGTGAGTGGAAGATCAACGGCAAGCCGCTCGAGGTCTACTTCCCGGACAAGGTCCACCAGCAGACCATCAAGGAGCCCTTCGTCTCGCTCGGGTTCGAGGGCGCCTACGACGTCTTCGCCCGGATGAGCGGCGGCGGCCCCAGCGGCCAGGCAGGCGCCCTGCGCCACGGCATCGCCCGTGCGCTGGCGTCCCTGGACCCGGAGAACAACCGCCCGACCCTCAAGAAGGCCGGTTTCCTGACCCGCGACGCCCGCGAGGTGGAGCGCAAGAAGGCCGGTCTCAAGAAGGCCCGCAAGGCGCCGCAGTTCTCCAAGCGCTAAGGCTCATGCGCCGGCTCGCGCTCGGCTGAGCTCCGACCCGTACGCCGTCCCCGACACTCGGGGGCGTCGTACGGGTCTTTCCTTTTCGCGTGGCTTGTCGGTCACACTGATCTTCTCGGCGCCGGACGCGGCGCCACTTCTGAAGGGGGCTGTCGCCTTGGGACGGCTGTTCGGTACGGATGGTGTACGCGGGGTCGCCGGGCGGGACCTGACCGCCACGCTCGCTCTGGAGTTGTCCATCGCGGCGGCGCGGGTGCTCGCGCCGAGGGTCGAGGGGCGGCGCCCCAAAGCCGTCGTGGGCCGCGACCCGCGCGCCTCCGGCGAGTTCCTGGAGGCCGCGGTGGTGGCCGGGCTGGCCAGCACGGGTGTGGACGTGGTCCGGGTGGGGGTGCTGCCCACGCCGGCGGTGGCCTTCCTCACCGGTGACCTCGACGCCGACTTCGGCGTGATGCTCTCGGCGAGCCACAACCCGGCGCCGGACAACGGCATCAAGTTCTTCGCCCGGGGCGGCCACAAGCTGGAGGACGCGCTGGAGGACGAGATCGAGGGCCTGCTGGACGTGCCCTCGACCCCGGCCGTGGGCACGGCCGTGGGCCGGGTCACCGACGCCGCCGACGGCGCCGAGCGCTACATCGGTCACGTGCTGGCCTCGGTCCCGCACTCCCTGGCCGGGCTCAAGGTCGTGGTGGACTGCGCCCACGGCGCGTCCTCGCTGGTGGCCCCCGAGGCGCTGCGCCGGGCGGGCGCCGAGGTCATCGCCATCGGCGACGCGCCCGACGGCCACAACATCAACGAGGGGTGCGGCTCGACCCACCTGGAGGCGCTCCAGGAGGCGGTGCGGCTGCACGGCGCCGACGCGGGCATCGCCAACGACGGCGACGCCGACCGCTGCCTGGCCGTGGACGCCGGGGGCAACGTGGTCGACGGCGACCACATCCTCGCGATCCTGGCCTCCGAGGCCAAGGAGGCGGGCCGCCTGGCCGGGGACACCCTCGTGGTGACGGTCATGTCCAACCTCGGCCTGAAGCTGGCCATGGAGCGCGAGGGCATCGCCGTGGCGGAGACCGCGGTGGGCGACCGCTACGTGCTGGAGGAGATGAAGCGCGGCGGGTTCTCCCTGGGCGGGGAGCAGTCCGGGCACGTCATCCTGCTGGACCACGCCACCACCGGCGACGGGGTGCTCACCGGCCTGCACCTGCTGGCCGCCATGGCGCACCGCGGGCAGGGGCTGGCGGAGCTGGCCAAGGTGATGACCCGCCTGCCGCAGGTGCTCATCAACGTCCCCGACGTGGACAAGTCCCGTGCCGCCGATTCCGAGGAGCTGTGGGCCGCGGTGCGCGAGGCCGAGAAGGAGCTGGGCGGGACCGGCCGGGTCCTGATCCGGCCCAGCGGCACCGAGCCCAAGGTCCGCGTCATGGTGGAGGCCCCGGAGCAGGAGCAGGCGACCGCGGTCGCCGAGCACCTCGCCGGGGTGGTGCGTTCGGCGCTGGGCTGACCGGGGGGACCGGATGAACCGGGTGCGGTACGGGCACGCCCTGACGGTCGGGGTGGACATCGGCGGGACGAAGGTCGCCGCGGGTGTGGTCACCCCGAGCGGTCGGGTGCTGGCGCGTGTCCGGACCGAGACGCCCGAGCGCAGCAAGAGCCCGGCGGTCGTGGAGGACACGATCGTGTCGGTGGTCGAGGAGCTGCGCTCGGGCCACCCGGTGCGCGCCGTGGGCGTGGGGGCGGCCGGGTTCGTGGACCAGCACCGCGCGAACGTGCTGTTCGCCCCCCACCTGTCCTGGCGCGAGGAGCCGCTGCGGGAGTCGCTGTCCTCGCGCCTGGGCCTGCCCGTGGTGGTGGAGAACGACGCCAACGCCGCCGCCTGGGCGGAGGTGAGCGCGGGCGCCGCCCAGGGGGTCGACGACGTGGTCGTGGTCAACCTGGGCACCGGCATCGGCGGGGCGATCGTCCTGAACGGGCGCCTGTACCGCGGCCGGTACGGCCTGGCCGGGGAGTTCGGCCACATGACGGTGGTCCCGGGCGGGCACCGCTGCGAGTGCGGCAACCGGGGCTGCTGGGAGCAGTACGCCAGCGGCAACGCGCTCACCCGGGAGGCGCGCGAGCTGGTGGCCGCCGAGTCCCCGGTGGCCCGTGCGCTGCACCAGGCCGTGGGGGGCGACGTGCGGCGGATCACCGGGCCGCTGGTGAGCGAGCTGGCCCGCAAGGGCGACCGCGCCTGCACGGAGCTGATGCGCGACGCCGGCCAGTGGCTCGGGGCGGGCCTGGCGAACCTCGCGGCGGCCTTCGACCCGGAGCTGTTCGTGATCGGCGGCGGTGTCTCGGAGGCGGGCGACCTGCTGCTGGGACCCGCCCGGGAGGCGTTCGAGCGCGGGCTCACCGGCCGGGGCTACCGCCCCGAGGCCCGTGTGGTGGCCGCGGCCCTGGGCAACGAGGCGGGCCTGGTCGGCGCCGCGGCCCTGGCCCGCGACGCCCTGCCCGCCCGGCGCCGCCGCCCCGCCCACCGCCCCCGCTGACCCCGCCGTACCCGCCGCCGCAGCGGGGCTCACCGGCGCAGCAGTTCCCGCACGTCGATGTCGAGGGAAAAGGGCACGTCGACCTTGAGGCGCTCCCGGGCGACGGTGACCGGTACGTACCGGGGCTCCCGGACGCCGTCCAACTCGTGGACGTGGATCGCCGCGCCGTTCTCCTCGGGCTCGATGATCCAGTAATGGGGGATGCCCGCCTGGGCGTACTTGAGGGGCTTGGTGGTGCGGTCGCGGTCCCGTGATTCGGGGGAGACGATCTCCACGACCAGGACCACGTCCTCCGGGGGGACGTGGGTGGTCCGCGTCCAGTCCAGGTGCTCCTCGGCCGTCGCCTCATAGCGGTAGACCAGCAGGTCGGGCTCGGGCCGCTGGTACTTCCCGAGCTTCATCGTCATCTCCTGGAGGACGTCGAAGCCCTCCGGCACGGCCTCCTCCAGAAGGTGGGCCAGGCGGTACATGACCTTGGAGTGGAAGGCGGTCCGGGGGGAGAGCACGATGAGGGCCCCGTCGATGAGTTCCATCCGGGGGGCGCCCGGAGGGAGGTCGTCCATGGCATCGGCGGTCCACCCGCCGGGCGGTGGCATGAACCAGGAGGGGAGCGGCTCGGCGGTCATCGAATCCTCCAGGGTCGATTCCTGAGCCCACTGTAATCCGGTCGTCGTCACCATGGCAGGAACATAGTGGCCGAACAGGGGCGGGTGGACGTACTTCGGTGAAGTGGTCGTTATGTGCACTGTGTACGCTGGAAACCCACGTGTCTGATTGATCCGAGAAAGCCACGTCGTGAACCCTCTTCCCACGGACGTACCCTGGGCCTTCGAAGGGCACGGGTCGGCGTGGGTGGAATCCCCGCTCCAGTTCCTGTCCGCCGTGGAGGCGTACGCGGCGCACGGACTGTCCACCCAGGGCTGCATCCTGCTGCGCCAGGACGCCGCCGGCCTGCCCGGCGTCCACGCCGCCCTGCGCGGCCTGTTCCCCGCGACCCCGCCGGCGGCGCTCGCCCGCCGCCCCACCCGCCCCCGCACCGCCGACTTCACCTGGGTCATCGGCGACGCCTTCTCCGGCCAGGTGCAGCGGCTGCTGCCGCGCGCCCCCCGCTGCCGCCTCATCCTGGTCGACGACGGGCTCGCGGTGTGGCACCTGCTGCGGCTGCTCAGCGCCCCGTCCGTCCAGCCGGTGCTGCGCGCCCGGGTGCGGCGCACCCCGGCCCGCCTGGCCCTGGGCACGGCCGCCGCGCGCGTCCTGCGCCGCGCCGCCCAGGAGGGCCGCCTCACCGTCTTCACCATGCTGCCCCTCCCCGGCGACCTGCGGGAGGCGGCGGCCGCCGCCGGGATCCGGGTGATGCGCCACGACTTCCCGCTGCTACGCTCCCTGCCGGAGTACGACCACCCCGCCGAGCAGCGGGTCGTCCTGGGGACCGCGCTGGTCAACGACGGCCTGCTCCGGCTGCCCGACTACCTGGGCTGGCTGGAGCGGCAGCTCGCGCGGGGGCCGGTGGCCTACCACCCCCACCGGCGGGAGGACCCGCGGGTGCTGGAGCTGCTGGCCGCCGACCCGCGGGCGCGGCTGGTGCGCGCCGGGGTGCCGGTCGAGCTGTCGCTGCGCGGACTGGGGCCGGGGTACGCCGTGCGGTCGCTGCCCTCCACCGCGCTGGTGTCCCTGCGCCTGCTGGTGCGCGGCGCGTCGATCGGCACGGACGCGGTCCCCGGACACTGGTGGACCGAACTCGCCTCGCCCGGACTGCGCGAGGATCTGGCGGTGACCGCCGCCCTGGTCAACGATGAGGAGCACGCGGGTGGAACGTGACGGGGACGGACGGATCAGGGTCATGGCGGTCGCCGACTCCGACTCCTACCTGAAGTGGTCGGCGGCCCTGCTGGGCGCCCTGCCCGGCGAGGGCTGGGACACCGACCTGGCGGTCGTGCGCTCCCCGGTCGCCCCGTCCGCCGACCAGGTGCGGGCCGCCGTCGCCGGGACCCCGCTGGAGGGCCGCGAGGTGCCGGTGCGCGGCGCCCTGGAGCTGCGGAACCGGCTGCTGCGCGAACGCCCCGACGTGCTCATGCTCAACTGCACCGGGCCGGTGGTGGACGCCCTCGCCCACGCGCTGGTCGGCGAGTGGCGCCCGGTGCTGGTCTCCGGGCTGCCCGGGATCTCGGTGCCCGCCACCGAGCGCGCCTGGCTCTACCGCTCGACGGTCGACCTGTTCGTGCTGCACAGCCACCGGGAGGTCGCCGAGTTCACCGAGCTGGGCGCCCGCCTGGGCGCCACCGGGGGGATCGGCCTGGCGACCCTGCCGTTCCTGCCCGAGCCCCGGCCCCGGGCCGGCGGCGGGCGCCCGCGGGTGGTGTTCGCCTCCCAGGCCAAGGTGCCCGCGGAGCAGGGGCAGCGCGAGCAGGTGCTGCTGGGGCTGGCCGCGCTCGCCGAGGCGCGCCCCGACCTGGAGGTGGTGGTCAAGCTCCGGGCCCGCGAGGACGAGGCGCAGACCCACAAGGAGAGGTACCACTACGAGGCCCTGTGGCGGTACATGGCCGCCCGCGGGGAGGTCCGCCCCGACGCGGTCGCGTTCCGCACCGGGCCGATGGTGGAGTACCTGGAGGACGCGGCGGGGTTCGTGACGGTCAGCTCGACCGCGGCCCTGGAGGCGTTCGCGCTGGACGTGCCGACGCTGGTGCTCACCGACTTCGGGCTGAACGCCGAGCAGATCAACCTGGTGTTCGAGGGCAGCGGGGTGCTGGGCACCCTGGACGACGTGCGCGCCGCCCGGTTCCGCCGGGTGGACCGCGGCTGGCTGCGGGCCAACTACTTCCACCCGGTCCACGAGAACGACTGGGTGCGGCGGCTCACCGCGCTGGTGGCCGCCGCACGCCGGGGGGAGCTGCCGCGGAGGGGGTCCCTGCTGACGGGCCCCGAGCAGCAGCGCAGGCGCACGCGCTCCCTGATGCGGCTGTCGCTGCCCCCGACGGCCGTGCGTCAGCTGGGCCGGGCCCGCAGGAGGCTGCGCGCCCTGCGCGCCAACCTGCGCGGGACGCTGGCCTCGCGGGGCTGAGCGGAGGGGCGCACCCCGGGGGCGGTCAGGCCCAGGGCGGCGATGCGCTTGCGCTTGAAGTGGCGCAGCAGGTCGCCGTCGTAGTCGCGCAGGTACGCGGCCGCCTCCTCCCGCAGGTGCGGGTAGGCGGCGGCCTGCATGCAGTAGCCCACCGCCCGGACGAGGGGGAGGAGCTCCTCCCGGTACCGGTCCTCGGCGATGGCCGGCGGGGCGATCTCGCCGGAGTCGAGCAGCCGGGGCATGGTGACGTCCGCGATGGTCGCGGGCATCCGGTTGCTGTTCTCGTACGGGGCGAGCCGCTCCAGGGCGAGGTCCGTGCCCATGGTGGCGACCGGGATGCCGTAGAACCGGGAGGCGGTGCTCAACGCGGTGGAGAAGCAGCTCACGACCAGGTCGGGCCGCGACACCTCGTAGTAGGCCTCGATGGGCAGGGAGCCCTCGACGAACTCCAGGCGAGCCCCCGACGACTCCGCCGCCGCGACCAGGGCGGGGTGCGCGCCGTCGCCGCTGGCGGGGTGGGCCTTGAAGGCGATCCTGCGGTAGCCGGCGCGGGCGCAGGCCCGCACCATGCGCACCGCCAGTTCGGCCTCCTCCTCGGGGGTGAGGAACCCCAGGGTGGAGAGGTACTGGCCCAGGACCAGCGCCGTGGACTCGCCGGCGGGCTCGGGGCGCACCCCGGCGTGCTCGGCGACCTCGGCCATCACCGCCCGGAACCGGTGCCCGTCCTCGGCGCGGGCGGGGATGCCGTACTCGCTCAGCAACAGGGGGGAGAGGCCGGGGACGAGGTCCGGGTGCAGCACCCGTTCGACGGCCGTGACCGTCTCCAGGGGCAGGGTGTCGCGGGTGGGCCCGTAGCTCATCAGGCCGTCGGCGTACACGGTGACGGAAGCGCCGGGGAAGAGCGGCATGAGAGCCCGTGCCGGCGGGACCTGCACGGACTCCACCACGAGTTCGACCTCCCCCTCCAGGGCCAGGTCGTACCGGAACAGGCGGCGGAGCATGTGCAGGTCGGAGTTGCGCGGCTGCCAGTGCCGGGGGTGGTTGGGCCGGATGAGGTCGTTGTAGGAGACGACCTCGTGGAAACGCGGCCGCAGGGCGTCGAAGCCGGCGGCGTCGGTGATCGAGGGGGCCGCTTCGGGCACGGCCGTGTTGTCCGCCACCAGAAGGATGCGGCGGTGGTCGCCGAACTCGCCGGCGTCGATGGAAGCGCACAGGCTCGCGGCGCCGAAGAAGCGGGTGGCGACGAAGATCTGGGTGCGGTGCGGGGCGGTCATGGTCTCCTGGGCTCCGAGGGAAGGGACGGCCGGCGGCGGACGGGGGTCACTCCCCCGCCCGGAGGGCGCGCAGGCGTTTGGCGCGCTTGCCGCCCATCTCGACCAGCGTTCGGTCGAGCAGGTCCTGCGGGAGCCAGCGGAGCATCCCCGAGCACCGGTCCAGCAGGTCGCGGGCGAGCTCCTTGGAGAAGCGGTCCTTCCGGTCCACGTGGTGGCAGATGAGGGCGCACAGCGTCCTGATGGCCTTGGGCAGGAAGACGGACGTCTCCGGGGAGAGGGACAGTTCTTCGACGGTGCCCCGGAAGGCGTTCAGGAAGTGGAGCTGCCGCTCGTCGGTGACCTGGGTGAGGGAGTTGCCGACCGCGCGCCGGTAGAAGACACCGATCTCGGGCACCCGCGCGTAGGAGGCGGCGTGGATGTGCAGGCGCCACGTCCAGGGGCGGTCCTCGCACGTCAGCAGCGCGGGATCGAAGCGCAGCAGGTCGTCGGTGAGGCGCCGGCGGTCGAAGACCCCCGACCAGGCGTTGGGGTAGTCGACCATGGTCCTGGCGTTGCTGGGCATGATCCCCCCGCGGGGTTCCAGGGCGCGCAGGATCCGGGCCTCGGGGGCCTCATGGAGGACCCTGCGGTCCCCGTACACCTGGACGTGGTCCGTGCGGATGAAGTCCACGTCGAGGGAGCGGATGGCGTCCAGCGCCCGGGGCAGGTAGCCGGGGGCGAACCAGTCGTCCCCGTCCAGGTAGACGAGGTAGCGGCCGTCCGCGGCGGCGGTGCCCTGGTTGCGGACCGAGGACAGCCCCGTGGGCGCCGGGTTCCGGAGCATGCGCAGGTTGGGCAGGCGCCTGCGGAAGTCGTCGACGATGTTCGGGGTGTCGTCGGCGGAGCCGTCGTCGATGACGATGTACTCGAAGTCGGGGCGGTCGTTGCGCACCAGGCTCGCGAGGGTGTCGCCGATGTAGGGCGCCACGTCCTTGGCGGGGATGATCACCGACAGGGCGGTCACGGGTACTCCTCGGCCCGGGGACCCGTGCGGGCCCCCGGGCGCGGTCCATGGGGGATGGGCGGGGCGGGGGAGGGGTCAGACGGTCGTGCGGCGGAGGCGCTTGCGGGGCTCCTCCTCGCCCGGGAAGACCTTCTTGACGCCGTCGCCCAGGGCCTGCTCGACCACGCGGATGTCGCGGACGAGGTTGCGCAGGCCGGTGGGCTCCAGGGAGGCGGCGTGGTCGGAGCCCCACATGGTGCGGTCCAGGGTGATGTGCCGCTCGATGGCGACGGCGCCCAGGGCGGCGGCGGCCACGGAGATCTGGAGCCCGCGCTCGTGGCCGGAGTAGGCCACAGGGACGCGGTAGCGGTCGCGCAGCGTCTCGATGGTGCGCAGGTTCCCCTCCTCCGGGGGCATGGGGTAGGTGGAGGTGGAGTGCATGATGACGAGGTTGCGGGCGCCCAGGATGCTCACGGCGGCGTCGATCTCGTCCAGCGTCGACATGCCGGTGGACAGCAGGACCGGCTTGCCGGTGGCGGCCAGGGCGCGCAGCAGCTCGTGGTCGGTGATGGAGGCGGAGGCCACCTTGTGCACCGGGACGTCGAACTTCTCCAGGAACTCGACGGACGGCACGTCCCACGGGGAGGCGAACCAGTCCAGGCCCAGGACGTCGCAGTACTTGGCGATCTCGGTGTACTCGGCCTCGCCGAACTCGACGCGGTGCTTGTACTCCATGTAGGTCATCTCGCCCCAGGGCGTCTGCCGGATCTTGTCCCGCTGCTCGACGGGGACGCAGATCTCGGGGGTGCGCTTCTGGAACTTGACGGCCTGGCAGCCGGATTCGGCGGCGACGTCGATCAGCTTCTTGGCGATGTCGAGGTCGCCGTTGTGGTTGATGCCGATCTCGCCGATGACGTACACCGGGTGGCCCGGGCCCACCATGTGGCGACCGATGCGCAGGGCGGGGATCTCGGCCCTGAGGTCGACGGGGGCGGTGGCGGTGCCGTTGCTCATGTGGCATCCTTCTCGTTCGTTTCGTCCGTGGGGGAGTCGTGGTCCGCGCTCCGCGCGCGGAAGTCCAGGACGTGCTCGCACAGCTCGCGCACGGCCCCGGACCCGCCGGGGCGGGTCAGGACGAGCCGCGCGGCGGCCAGCACGTCGGGGTGCGCGTCGGGGACGGCGACGGGCCAGCCGACCAGGGACATGCAGCCCAGGTCGTTGACGTCGTTGCCGAGGTAGGCGACGCGCGAGGGGTCCAGGCCCTCCTCGGTCAGCCAGGCGGCGAGGGCCGCCCGCTTGTCGGAGAGGCCGTGCAGGACGGTGACCCCGAGTTTGTCGGCCCGGGCGCGCACGACCGGGTTCACCTCGGTGGACAGGATGTGCACCCGTACGCCCGCCTCGCGCAGGAGGCGCACGCCCATGCCGTCGGAGCGGCTGACGGAGACCGCTTCGGTGCCGTCCTGGGAGACCGTGACGCGGTCGTCGGTGTGGACGCCGTCGAAGTCGGTGACCAGGGCGTCGATGTCGACGGGTGCGGTCTCGGGCGCGGCGACGGGGGCCAGGGCGCGGGCCAGGCGCAGGTCGTCGGGGGTGTCGATCTCGAACGCGTGCAGTTCGGGGACCTCGCACAGGTCGATGCGGCCGAAGAACCGGTGGCCGTGGGAGCGGAACCCGGCGGTGTCGACGACGTAGAACGCGCCGGTCTCGCGGTAGTGGGGTTCGCGGTCCTGCCGGCGGGGCCGGTGGGTGTGGATGTGGTTGACCCCGCGGGCGCCCTCGGGGCGGCGGGCCCACAGGAAGGCGTGGGTGGGCACCGCGGAGAAGACGCTGTCGGCCTCGCCCCCCGTGACGCGGGCGACCGCGGCGTCGAGGTCGGCGGGGTCGATGAAGGGGCTGGTGCACTGCACGAACACGGTCGCGTCGGGCAGCTCTCCGGCGGCCTCCAGGGTGTCCAGGGCCTGGAGGAGGACGGCCTCGGAGGAGACGGTGTCGCCGCCCAGGTCGGCGGGGCGCTCCAGGACGCGGGCTCCGGCGGCGCGGGCGGCGGCCGCGATCGCGGGGTGGTCGGTGGAGACGACGGTCTCGGTGACGCCCTCCGCCGCCAGGCAGGAGCGCACGGCGCGTGCGATGAGGGGGACACCGCCGACGGGTTCGATGTTCTTGAGGGGAATTCCCTTGGAACCGCCCCGTGCGGGAATGATGGCGGTGACGCGCAAGGCACAACTCCGGGTGAACGAGGGGGTGGAACGGTGTTCCGAGACTGGTCGGCTTAGATTACGCCATTCTTCGCACCGTGGAAATCGTCTTTATGCGTACGCCCGCCAGGATGTATCGTGAGCGTTCGCCTACGCTCGGCAACGCCTTTCGGGCAAGGCTTACTACTGGTCGTACCGGCTGCTGGGCGCGGGTTTTCCGGGTTTTCCCGGGGGCGGTCAAAGGTTTTCCGAGGACGCTTCCTGTGGGTGGGCTTCTTGTAGTACGCCGAACGGGGCCGTGCGGTTTACGGGGTAGACTGATTCGTTATGTTCCGCGGTGGGCGGGCGGCATCTCCTGGGCGGGGCGAGGGGATTTCTTTCCCTGTGATCCGCATCACCGGCGATATTCGTGTCCTTTTGTGTGCGGAGCGTGTCCGGGCGGGGGTGTGCGCCTCCGGCTCCGAGGCGGACCCGGTTGACCGAACCCGGTTCTAGTGCGTGGGTCACATCCTCTGTAGAGTGCGGCCCATGGATCTGAACGGAATCTCCGCCCTCGTCTCGGGCGGCGCCAGTGGCCTCGGTGAGGCCACCGCCAGGGAACTCGCCTCCGCCGGTGCCACCGTCGTCATCGCCGACCTCAACGCCGAACGCGGCGAGGCCATCGCCAAGGAGATCGGCGGCGTCTTCGTCGCGACCGACGTCTCCGACGAAGAGCAGGTCAAGGCGGCCGTCCAGGCCGCCGTCGACACCGGCGCCCCCTTCCGGGTCGCCGTCTCCTGTGCGGGCATCGGCTGGGCCACCCGCACCGTCGACAAGTTCGGCAACCCGCACGACCTGGCCAGCTACCAGAAGGTCATCCAGGTCAACCTCATCGGCACCTTCAACGTGCTGCGGCTGTCCGCGGCCGAGATCGCCAAGACCGAGCCGGTGAACGAGGACGGCGAGCGCGGCTCCATCGTCAACACCGCCTCCCTGGCCGGCATCGAGGGCCAGATCGGCCAGATCGCCTACTCCTCCTCCAAGGGCGGCGTCATCGGCATGACCCTGCCCGCGGCCCGCGACCTCGCGGCCGTCGGCGTCACGGTCAACACGATCGCCCCCGGCATCCTGGAGACGCCGATCTACGGCGAGGGCGAGGCGTCCGAGCAGTTCAAGCAGCGCCTGGCCGCGCCGGTGCCCTTCCCCAAGCGCCTGGGCACCGCCGCCGAGTTCGCCAAGCTGGCCCGCACCCTGCTCGAGGTCAGCTACATCAACGGCGAGGTCGTCCGCATCGACGGCGCCCTCCGCATGCCGCCGAAGTAGGGGGAGACCGTGTCCGACGAGGTTCTCTACACGGCCGAGGACGGCGTCGCCGTCATCACCATCAACCGTCCGCAGGCCAAGAACGCGGTGAACGCCGCGGTCGCCCGCGGGATCGCCGAGGCGCTCGACGACCTGGACGCGCGCAAGGACCTGACGGTGGGCATCATCACCGGCGCGGGCGGCACCTTCTGCGCCGGGATGGACCTGAAGGCGTTCATGAAGGGCGAGGTCCCGCTGGTCGAGGGCCGCGGGTTCGGCGGCTTCGCCGAAGCCCCGCCCAAGAAGCCGCTGATCGCCGCGGTCGAGGGCTACGCCCTGGCCGGCGGGTTCGAGGCGGTCCTCGCCTGCGACCTGGTCGTGGCGGCCCGGGACGCGAAGTTCGGCATCCCCGAGGCCAAGCGCGGCCTGGTCGCCGGCGCGGGCGGCCTGCTGCGCCTGCAGCACCGCATCCCCCGCAACCTGGCGATGGAGTTCGCCCTCACCGGCGACTTCGTCGACGCCCCGCGCCTGGCCGAGCTGGGCCTGGTCAACAGGGTCACCGAGCAGGGCGGCGCCCTGGAGGGCGCCAGGGAGCTGGCCGCGCGGGTCGCCGCCAACGGTCCGCTCGCCGTGCGGGTCTCCAAGCAGATCATCACCGAGTCGGACGACTGGTCCACGTCGGAGATGTGGGAGAAGCAGAACGAGCTGGCGGGCCCGGTCTTCGTCAGCCAGGACGCCATGGAGGGCGCGGCGGCCTTCGCCGAGAAGCGCGCCCCGGTGTGGAAGGGCGAGTAGCCCCGCCACCGGTACGGCGATCCGGAGGCCGCCCCGGCCGGGGCGGCCTCCGTCACGTCAGGACGGGATCCCCGCCGCGCCCTCCCGGGGCGCCGCGGACCGGTCGCGCACGGTCCACCGGGCGACCGCCCGGGAGACGGCGGTGACCGGCCTCTCCATCGGCCCGGCGCCCAGGGTGAGCCGCCACACCGTGGCGGTCACCAGGGAGCAGGCCAGGACGGCCTCCACCGTGTAGGTCTCCACCCACCCGGCCCACCCGGGCAGGAGTCCGCCGTACACCGCCCACAGCACGACGCCGTGCGCGGTGTACAGGGTGAGGGTCATCGCGCCCATGGCCGCCACCGGGTAGAGCACGACCCGCATCGGGCGCGTTCCGGCCAGGAGCAGGCACAGGCCGAGCACGGCCATCGCCACCCCGGTGTTGCCCAGCACCTCGAAGGTGGTGTTGCTGTGCGAGCCGGCCTCCAGCGGCATCCGCCACAGCGAGTACTCGTCCTCGCCGGGCAGGAACCGGGCCAGCGGACCCAGCAGCAGCCAGGACGACCCGTAGCCCAGGACGGCCAGCCCGGCCCCGCCGCCCACCAGCCACCACCGCACCCTCCGCGAGCGCAGTCCGGTGCGGGCGGCCACCATCCCGGCCAGGACGTAGGCGAGGAACACCGTCGCCGGGTACAGGCCGAACACCAGCAGGTCCAGCGGGTCCTCCAGCGCTTCGAGGGAGAACAGGGGCATGTCCTCCGCGAACCCCTCCTCCGTGGCGAGGGGGTCCTCGCCGCTCTCCTCGAGGGAGGCCCAGTACTCCTCCTTCTCCGCCACCCACTCGGGGTCGCCCCAGGTGGCCTCCCACTCGGCCTCGTCCTCGGCCGTCCACTCCTCCTCGCCGGCCCAGGCGCCGGACCAGCCGAGCTCGGCCGGCAGGTGCTGGACGGCCAGCGTCGCCTGCGGACCGACCAGGGCGGCCGCGACGGCCAGCGCCGCCAGGTGGCGGGTGCGCAGCCACAGCAGGGGGATCGCCAGCAGGAAGTACACCCCGTAGAAGTGCAGGATCACCGACAGCGAGCCCAGCGTCGCCAGGGCGTACCCGATGGCGACGAGCAGCAGCGCGCGCACCGCGATCCGGACCCGGACCCGGTTGCGTTCCACGCGCGTCCCGGGCCGGGCGCGTCCGGCCAGCAGCACCAGGGACACCCCGGCCAGGAACGCGAACAGCGCCGCCGAGCGGCCGCTGACCAAGCCGCCCACCGCCTCCACGACCAGCATCCCGGGGCCGGAGTAGTCCTCCTCCCACACGGCGTGGACGTCGGGCGCCCCGGTCAGCAGCAGGGTCAGCGGCACCCCCATGTGCGCGACGAAGACCCCGACCAGCGCGAGGCCCCGCGCCGCGTCCACCCCGAGCAGGCGTTCGCGCGGCCCCCCGCGCCCCGGGCCCGGCCCCGGCCCCGTCCCCGGCCCCGCCGGACCGGGTACCGCCGGGCCCGGCGGCCGGTCGTCCGCGGCGGTCCCCACTCCCTCGACTGCGGCCATGCACATCCCCCGTGCGGTCGGTCGTCCGTTTGCACAGCGGTCAACGCGGGCGGGGCGGGCGGCGGTTCGGCCGGACGGCCCGATTCCTCCAGGGGAGATGATGACCACCCCGACGAACAGTCATTACTGCGAAGGGTATCCAGGCCAATACTCCGGGTGTGTAGTCTGTCGGCGTATCCCGAACCCACCGCGGCCACTTCGGCGTTCCCGGTGCCGCGCGGACCCACCCAGGAGGACCGACGTGACCGACCCCGACCTCGGCGGTATGGACCTGACGGTCGTGGCCGTTGCGGACTCCGAACCGTACGTTCGCCTGTCCGCGGCCATGTTCGACGCCCTGCCCGGCCACGGTCACACCGTCGGCCTCGCCGTCGTGCGGTCACCGATCACCCCCGCCCCCGCGCAGCTGCGCCGGGCCGTCGCCGACAGCGGGCTCGCGGGCCGCCGGGTCCCCGTCCTGACGCTGCCCGAGCTGCGCCGCCTGATCCGCCGCCGGGTGCCCGACGTCGTCATGCTCAACTGCACCGCCCGGGTGACCGACGCCCTGGGCGACATCCTGCCGACGGGGCGGCGCCGGCCCGTGGTGGTCACCACCCTGCCCGGGCCCGCCCTGCCCGCCGGGGAGCACGAGTGGCTCCACCGGGCCCGCGCGGACCTGCTGGTCCTGCACAGCCTGCGGGAGGTCGCGGCGTTCTCCGAGCTGGGCGAGAAGCTCGGGGTGGGCACCGGGGTCGCCCTGGCGGGGCTGCCGCTGCCCGCGGCCCGCGAGAGCCGCCGGGGGCGCCCGCACCGGGTCGTGTTCGCCGCCCAGGACCGGGCCCCGGGCACCGCGCGGCAGCGCGAGCGCATCCTGGAGGCGCTGGCGGACCTGGCCGAGAGCCGTCCCGACCTGGAGGTCGTGGTGTGCCCGGGCGAACGGCGGACCGAGGCGCCGGGCGGCGACTACGCCGAGCTGTGGCGCGGCCTGGTCACCGCCGGGCGGGTCCACGACCACACGGTGCTCTTCCGCCCCGGGCCGGTGGCCGACCAGCTGGACCGGGCCCGCGGCCTGGTCACCGTCGGCTCCCCGGCCGCCCTGGAGGCCCTCGCTTTGGACGTCCCGGTGATCATCCTGGGCGACGTCGGCGAGGACCCGGGGTCGACGGTGTTCCAGGACGGTGGCGTCTTCGGGACCCTCGACGACCTGCGCGCCCTGCGCTTCCGGGCGCCCTACCCGGCCTGGGCGCGGGAGAACCACTTCCACCCGCCGCAGCGGGAGGACTGGACCCGCCGCTTGGCGGCGCTGGTGCACCGGGCCCGGCTGGGCGACCTCCCGGCCCGCCCGGCCCTGCTCGACGCGGGGGTGCACCGCCGCGCCCGCCGCCGGGTGCTGGCCGACCTGGGCGCCGCCCCGTCCCTGCTCCGGCAGGGTCCCCGCGCCCAGTGGTCGGCCCCCTGAACGCCCGAGGGGCCGCCGGACGCGGGTCCGGCGGCCCCTGCCGCCCTGCGGGCGGGCCCGTCAGCCGGCGGCGGCCTCCTCGACGCCGTCGATGAGCGTGGAGGTGCGGTCGGCGAGGGTGGCGTCGGCGACCGGGGCGTCCGGCAGCGCCTCCAGCAGCAGCGGCTCCAGCAGGACCGACAGCGACGACGAGAACGCGAACGAGAAGTGGTTGTCGTCGTAGTAGGCAAGCTGGTTGCCGATCACCCCCGGGCACTCCCGGTCGCCGCACAGGTAGCCGGTCATGTCCACGGCCCGCACGTTGCCCGGCAGGCGCCCCGCCTCGGCGGCGGCCGCCAGCGGTGACGAGTCGGCCAGGGTGTACCCCCGGTCCTGGGCGCAGTGGCCTCCGCGGTCGACGCAGTCGGCCACGTCGAACGAGAAGCGGGGGGTGTCGCGGACGGCGACCACGTCGACGCCGAGCCCCTCCAGCCACTCCCACCGCCGCACGAACCCGTCGGGCACGTGCTCCTGCGACCCGTCGCCCTGCTGGGACAGCGTGCCCAGGGAGAACACCGCGTCCGGGGCCGTCCGCTCGATCTCCTGGGCGACCTGCGCGTTCCAGGCGGTGCACTCCTCGTACACCCGGCCCTCGAGCTCCTGCTCCGCGGCGCTGAACTGGCAGGCGTTCTTGGTCATGATGACCAGCCGCCAGCCGTGGTGCTCGGCGATCGGCCGCAGCGCCTGGAACCAGTGGCGGGCGTGCGAGCTGCCGGCGAGGACCAGGGTGTACTCCGAGTCCACGTCGCCGAACTCGCAGGAGATCAGCTCGGTGGAGGGGATGGTCACGTTGCACTCGCTGGTCTGCGCGATGGTGTCCTGCTTGACCGTGGTGGTGTCCGGGTACACCGGCAGCGGCGGCAGGTTCGCCGCCAGGTCCGGGCTCAGGTGCACGGCGGCGCCGGGGTAGGCGGTCGGGTCCTGGCTGAGCCGGGCGCGCACCTCCCGCTCGTGCTCGATGCCCGCGCCCCAGGCCAGGGAGCCGACCAGGACCGGGACGGCGAACAGCACGCCCGCGGCCAGCGACCACGACGGGGTCCGCCGGTCGCGCAGCACCCGGTCGATGCCGCCCTCCAGGATCCACGAGGTGGCCAGGGCGGCGGCCAGGGACGCGCCCAGCACCAGCAGGCCGCCGGTGAACGACGGCCGCACCCGGTCCGTGACCTCCAGGTAGAAGACCAGCACCGGCCAGTGCCACAGGAACAGCGGGAACGAGTGCCGGCCCAGCCACACCAGCGGGCGCAGGCCCAGCAGCCGCCCGGCGGACCACCGCCCGGGCGCCTCCCCGGCGCCCGCGGCCAGGACGAGGGCTGCCGCCAGCACCGGCCACAGCGAGGCGGCCCCGGGGTAGGGGAGCGAGTCCCCGATGACCGCGCCGCAGGCGACGAGGGCGATCAGCCCGATCCAGCCCGCCGCCAGGCGCAGCGCGCGGGGCAGCCGCAGGAAGGGTAGGAACAGGGCCAGCAGGCCGCCCAGCGCGGGCTCCCACAGGCGGGCGCCCGTGTCGAAGTAGGCCCAGGTCGGCTCGGTGGCGGTGATCCACAGCGAGTACCCGAACGACAGGGCGAACACCGCGGCGGCGGTGCCCACCGCGGCGGCCCGCACCCGAACGCCCAGCCGCGCGGCCACCAGGGCCGCGAGGGTGAGCAGCAGCGGCCACAGCAGGTAGAACTGCCCCTGCACGCCCAGCGACCAGAAGTGCTGGACGGGGCTGGAGGAGGAGTCCCGCGCCATGTAGTCGACCGAGCCCAGCGCCAGGTGCCAGTTGGCGTGGTACAGCGCCGCGGCCTGCACGTCGGCGATGACGGCCGTCCAGGACGAGCGCGGCATGAACAGGAACGCCCCGGCCAGCACCGCCGCGAGCACCACCGCCCCGGCGGGGAAGAGCCGCCGGACGGTGCGGCTCCAGAACGCGCCGACGCCGATGCGGCCGTCGCGCTCCAGCGCCCGCACCATCGACCCCGTGACGAGGAAGCCGGTGAGCAGCAGGAAGACGTCGACGCCGCCGGAGACCGTGCCGAACCAGATGTGGTAGACGGCGATGAGGACCGCGGCGACCGCGCGGAGCCCCTCGATGTCGTCGCGGCGCCGGGACACGGGCGCGCGCAGGGTGTTGAGCACGGGGCTCTGGACAGAAGAGGACAAGGGTGTGCCTTGGGCTCGGTGAAGGTGGGGCAGGGGGCGGCGGCCGTGGTCCGGGCGCGCGGCTGGGCGCCGGAGGGATGACGGCGCCCGGGGAATGCCCTGCCGCTTCAGTATCCGGGGGCTTTGTCCGGATCCGGCCATAAAAGGGTTGACGTTGTCCAGTCGAGATGAAATCTGTGTCGCGGCGTAGCCCTGAGCTGCGGAAACAGTGTCCCAGTTCACATGTCCGGCCCCCGGCGGCCTCGCGGCGACATGCGCCTTTTGTAAACGTATGGGGTTTTTATGGCAACCCGTTTGCCAGAACCGGCGTCCTGATCACAGCCGACCGGCACGACAGGAGGGCACCCATGGCGCCGCACTTCGAGGAGGACGAGTACGAGGAGGGGGAGGAGCACTTCTACGACGACGAGGGCACCTTCGGAGTACTCGCACCACTGGACGCCGACGACCCCGACGGCGGCTGGTGACCCCCGAACGGACGAGGGACCCCGGACCGTGCAGGTCCGGGGCCCCGTTCGTCGGCGTCGGGCTCAGCCGCGCCCGTTCAGCATGCGGTCGACCACGCGGACCGTGGCCCGTCCGTCCGACGGGTCGCAGAAGTCGCGCACGAACTCCTCGTACCGCTCCCGGTACTCCTCCACGATCCCGTCGAGGTCCTTCAGCGCCGCGATCAGCTCCTCGGACGTCTTGAGCAGCGGCCCCGGGGCCTTCTCGCCCAGGTCGAAGTAGAACCCGCGCAGCGTGTCCCGGTAGTGCTCCAGGTCGTAGGTGTAGAACAGCATCGGCCGGCCCGAGTGGGCGAAGTCGAAGAACGCCGACGAGTAGTCGGTGACCAGGACGTCCGCGATCAGGTAGAGGTCGGCGATGTCCGGGTACTTGGTCACGTCCCAGACGAACCCCTGGCCCGCCCCGGGGATGCTGTCCAGGACCTTGGGGTGCTTGCGGAACAGCAGCACGTGGTCCTCGCCCAGCTCCTCCCGCAGCGCGGGCAGGTCGATCTGGAGGTCCAGCTTGAACCGCTTGCCGCCGTAGCGCTGGTCGTCCCGCCAGGTCGGCGCGTACAGCACCACGCGCTTGCCCTCCGGCAGCCCCAGGGCCTGGCGGACCCGCTTGGCGCGCACGTCCCGGTCGGGGGCGTGGAAGACGTCGTTGCGCGGGTAGCCCGACTCCAGGATCTCCGCCTCGCAGCTGAAGGCGTTGCGCATGATCGGGGTCGAGAACGTGTTCGGCGACACCAGGAAGTCCCACTGGCGCGACATGTGCGGCAGGTTCGCGATGTAGGCCCGGTTGGCCTTGGGCGTGCCCAGCAGGTCGGCGCCGATCTTCTTGAGCGGGGTGCCGTGCCAGGTCTGGACGACGGTCTGCCCCTCCCGGCGCAGGAACCAGTCCGGCATCTTCACGTTGGTCACGATGTAGCGGTAGCGGGCCAGGGCCTCGTACCACTCCCGGCTGGAGTAGTCCACGCCGGTGACCCCCTCGGGCAGGGCGACCTGGCCGTCCCGCACCGTCCACACGTGTTCCACATCGACGCCGCGCCGGGCCAGCTCCTCGTACACCGCGCGCGGGGAGTCGGAGAACTGCGAGCCGGTGAAGCTCGTGTAGAGCACCGCCTCGCGCAGCGGCTCCTCCCGGCGCGCCCGCAGGTACTCCTCGCGCAGCAGCCGCTGCCGGTAGGCGCCCTTCTCCTCCAGCGTCAGCATGCTGTCCGGGGCCAGGAAGACGCGGTCGTGGAACCTCCGGTCCACCGTGTACCCGCGGTGCTTCCCGGCGTGCCGCAGGGGCAGCGAGCCGATGAGGGCGGGGCTGATCTTGACGGGGACGTCCTCGTGGTGGTCCCACCGGTCGGCCGCCCGCAGCGAGAGGTACCAGCGGCCCTGGCGCAGCGGCAGCAGGGCGCCGAAGAAGTCCTGGTGGTCGGGGTCGATCACGGCCTCGAACCGCCCGTCCCCGATGGTGACGGGGACCCGGATCTCCTCGAACCGCTCGCCGTGCCGCAGCACCAGCACGCGGTCCCGGGACGGCCCCGTGTAGGTGCCGGACAGGTGCAGCATGCCCTGCTCCCAGCGCAGCGCCTCCACCACGGGCTGGCGCACCCGGTCGTGCAGGACCAGGCGGCCCTCGGCACTGGCGCCCACCGAGATCTCGCGGTCGTCGCCCACGGGGTGCGCCCCGGTCACGGACCCGTCCAGGACGGTGACGGGGGACCGGTCCCGGCCGGTCACCGTGCGCACGCGCAGCTCTCGGGTGGCCCCGGTGGACACCCGCAGGGCGTCCAGCGGGACGCGCGCCGAGGTGCCGTCGACCGGGTGCTCCGTCTCCACCTCGGTGCCGTCCTCGGTGCGGGAGACGACCAGCCGGTCCACCGGCGCGGAGAGGTCCAGCACGAGGTCGTCGCCCTCGCGCCGGTGGCCGCGCAGCTCGGCGCGGAGCGGCTCGACCCGGAACTCCAGGCGCTTCTTGGTGAACCCGCTCACCCACAGGGTGCGGTCGTCCAGGCCGCGGGCGTGCGCGTGCCCCGCGGTGCCGACCTCGCCGGCGGCGAGGCCGCCCCTGCGGGCCCGGCCGAACGCCCACACCGCCAGCGTCAGCGACCACGTGCCCGGTTCCCAGCCGGCACCCGAGCGCAGCCGCGCGGGGTCGACCACGATCTCGAACCCGGAGCCGTCGTAGCAGTGCAGGCCCTGCTTGGAGTGCAGGGTCGCCAGCGGCTCCCGCCGGTGCACCGTCTTCAGGGGCACCCGCTTGCGGGACCCCTTCCGGGTCAGCCAGGCCAGCACCGGCAGGCGGGGGCGGCCCGGGACGGGGACGTTGAGCACGTGCGCGTAGCCGCGCAGGACCAGGACGCCGTTCTCCCACACCATCTCGGTCAGCCGGGTGACCAACGGGATCTCCTTGTCGGAGAGCCCGGCCACCTCCTTGGGCAGGACACCGGGGGCCACCCCGGGGACCTCCAGCACCGGGGACAGCAGTCCCCGAACGTGGAAGGCCCCGGGGTTGTCGCGCTCGAACCGCACCAGGGCGACGGCCTCGTCCCAGCGCCGGTGGGCGGTCAGCCACAGCCTGCTCCGGGTCAGGGGGGGAAGGGAGGCCAGGGCGCCCGCGGGCAGGCCGTCGACGAAGGAGCGGGCGGCCTCGCCCGCCCGGTCCCGCTCCTCCTGGTCCGACTCGGGGAGGTAGCGGATCAGCCGCTGCAGGTCGTCGGGCACCGACGTCTTCGCTGCCATGGGCAGAGTTGTTCCTTCCGGGTGGTCACACGGCGACGGACGTGCTGTCCGACTCCGCGGAGTCCAGCGGCCGCAGTTCGGCGGCGCGTTCGTAGAGGTCGTCCACGGCGGCGGTGAAGCGGCTCATGGAGCTGGTGTCCGACGGTCCGAGCAGGTAGGTGCGCAGCTCCCGGCGGCGCTCCTCCATCTCGTCGGCGCCGTCCAGGTGCACGGCGGCCAGGGCGGTGTCCAGCCCGGTGCCGTCGGGGTCGAGCAGGTAGGCCGCGCTCGACGTGGGGTGCTTGACGCGGAACTCGTCGTGCGTGATGCCCTCGCAGTTGGTGATCGCGTAGGGCTTCTCGGTGGCGACGAAGTCGGCCACCACGCTGGAGATGTCGCTGATGAGCAGGTCGGCCTGGTTGAAGCAGGAGTACAGCGACGGCCGCGGGCCCTGGATGACCAGGTGCGCGGTGTCGGGCTGGCCCTCCCAGTACACCCGGTGCCACTCCTCGGTGAGGGCGGCCAGCTCCTCGATGAGCGCGGGGTCGGCCTTGCCCTCCTCGCGCGAGTTGTGGGCCTCGTCGGTGGCGCCCCGGTCGTCGTCGAAGGCGGCCAGGCGGCGGTCGAGCGCCGCCAGCTCGCGGGTGTCCCGCTCGCTGTGGCCGGCGGCCTTGTTCGCGGCCTCCAGCAGCGCGACGATCTTCTGGTGGGCACGGCGCGCCCGGCCCGAGCGGATGCCGGTGAACGGGTGCGGCTTGTACAGGACGCGTACCCGCGGTTCGGCCTTGAGCAGGCCCGCGATGAGGGCGGGGCCGGCGTCGATCAGGGACGTGTTGCCGGGTTCATCGGTCCATCCCTCCCAGGTGGGCGCGTAGAGCACGGTCCGGACGGCGTTGGGCGCGGTGTCGGTGCGGATCGAGTCCAGCTGGGGGCGGCCCACCTCGACGACCTCGTCGGTGCGCACGCCCACCTGGGCGCGCACGTACCGGTCCAGCCCGGCCCGGCCCGCGGTCCACACCTCGTCGTAGACCTTGCTGAACGGGTTGACGCTGGCGATCTTGTCGCTGTCGCCGTGGCCGATGAACACGTGCTTGATCATCGGGTTGCGCAGCATGTGGATGTTCTTGCCGGTGTTGGCCGGGTACAGGGCCACCCGCGCCGGGCCGAAGTCCAGCGCCATCAGGTCGGTCGAGGTCGGGACGCACAGCACCGGGACGGCGGTCGGCGCCAGCTGGGCGGCGATGGCGCGCTCGCGCAGCACGATGATCCCGCGCCGGGGCAGCCGGGCCATGGTGTCCAGCCACATGTTCACCTGGTAGGTGGAGTCGGCCGAACCGGAGAAGTACAGGATGACCTCGGGCCGGTAGGAGTCCAGCCAGGACTGGGTGAACTCCATGACCCGCTCGGGGGAGGGGATGGCGCGGGCGCGCCGGATGTGCCAGGCCAGCATCAGCAGCCCGAGGACGGTGATGCCCAGGGTCAGCACGGCGCCGGCCGCCACGATCCACGCCGAGCCGAGCGCCACGTACCCCACGACGCCGAACACCAGGAAGGCGTCCAGCGGCAGCAGCCGGCTCATGGGCTCGCGCACCAGGGGCATCGGCGGGCTGTCGGGGATGTTCAGCGCGGTCAGGTCGATGTTGCGGGTGACGATCGGCAGCTTGCGCTCCACGCGCAGCAGCCGGGCGGCGATGCCGGCCACGAGCTGGAGGCCGAAGAGCAGCAGGAACGCCAGCAGGACCATGCCGATGCCGGTGGAGGTGGCGCTGGTCGTGGTGATGAGCAGGCCCAGGACGAGCAGCTGGCGCAGCAGCGCGCGGGGGGTGATGCCCAGCCGGATCTGCTGGATCAGCTTGGCGAGCTCGTGCATCCGGTGCAGCAGCAGCGCGTCCATGGCGTAGCTGCCGATCGCGCCGATCGCGAAGACCCACCACGACTCGGTGATGACACCCGCGAGCATGACCAGGTAGGTGAGGCCGAGCAGGGCCGCTCCGAAGAGGGTCTCCCGGCTCAGTTCGCGGAGCTTGTTCACTTGGCGCCCCCGGTGGCGCCGATGCCCGGCAGGTCCTCGCGGCGGACGTCGACGACGTGGCCGGTGAGGTCGGACAGCAGCACGTCCAGCGAGGTGACGGCCACCTTCTCGGCGCTGAGCAGCGTCCCGGCGGGCTCCTCGCCGAACGCCTTGACCCGCATGGGCGTCTGGGTGCGCTCGGGGTTGATGCAGTTGATGCGCACGCCGTCCTCGGACCACTCGTCGGCCAGGGCCTGGGTCAGGTTGACCGTGGCGGCCTTGGTGGAGGAGTACAGGCTGTACTCGCCGCGTCCGCGCGTGTAGGAGCTGGAGGTGTACAGGAGCAGCTGGCCCTTGGTCTGGGCGAGGTAGGGGAAGGCGGCGCGCGCGATGTGCACCGGGGCCAGGTAGTTGACCCGCAGCGCCTCCTCGATGACGGCGTCGTCGGTCTGGTCGAGGCGGCCGATGCGCAGCACCCCCGCGGTGTTGACGACGTAGTCGATGCGGCCGGTGGCGCTGTGCGCCTGCTCCAGGGCCCCGGCGATGTCGGCAGGGTTGGCCACGTCGGTGCGGGTGGCGCTGCGCGAGTAGCGGAAGACCCGGGCGCCGTGCTTCTCCGCCAGGTCGGCGATCCCGGCGCCGATCCCGTAGCTGCCGCCGAACACGACCACCGTCCTGCCGACGAGCCGTGCGGCGTAGTCCTCTTCGGTGAACTCCGGGGTGGCGGCCGAGGAGAGCTGGAAGAGCTTGTCGGCGATGAAGATGTCGACCGGCTGGGTCACCTTCATGTTCTGCTCTTCGCCGGCGACCACGTGGATCGGCACGTCCGGGGTGTAGCGCAGGACGACGGTGCAGTCGTCGGTGGCCTCGAAGCCCGGGTCCGCCCACGCCTTGGCGTAGGCGTCGCGGATGGCGGACAGGCGGAAGCCCTGCGGGGTCTGGCCGCGGCGCAGCCGGGCGCGGGTGGGGACGTCGGTGATGACGTCGTCGTCCACCTCGATGATGGTGTCCGAGGACGGAATGGCCACGTCCACGGCCCGGTAGGTCTCCAGGGCGGTGACGCAGTCGTCGATGACCCGCTGGGAGAGCAGGGGCCGGACCGCGTCGTGGAAGAGCACGTTGGTGTTCTCCGCCGAGTAGTGCGACAGGGCGTCCAGGGCGAGCTGGGTGGTGGCGTTGCGTGAGGTCCCGCCCGGCAGTACCCGGGTCACCTTGGTGAGCCCGGCCTTGCGCACGATCTCCTCGGCGTCGTTGACGAAGCCGGGGTTCATCATCACGAGGACCTCGTCCACGCGCGGAGCCTGCTCGAAGATCTCCAGGGTGTGTTCCAGGATCGTCTTCCCGGCGATCTTCAGCAGCTGCTTGGGCGTCGCCAGACCGATTCGCTGACCGCTGCCACCGGCCAGGACGATGGCGACGGTTCTGGTCACGGGACGGGCGACGGGCTCGGTGGCATGACTGGGCAAGCTGGACTCCGGTGAGGGAAAAGAGCGGGTGTTCCCGCAGGTGATGGGCGGTGGAGTCGGTCTCGGTTCGACTCTGATACGTCCAGGACCAGACTCTACGGGCAGATAAAGGACGTTTTAACAGGATATGGG
The DNA here is from genome assembly GCF_042797335.1 of Nocardiopsis sp. NPDC057823. Classification (NCBI taxonomy): domain Bacteria; kingdom Bacillati; phylum Actinomycetota; class Actinomycetes; order Streptosporangiales; family Nocardiopsidaceae; genus Nocardiopsis; species Nocardiopsis sp. NPDC057823. Next base: position 211,932 of record NZ_JBHVLR010000006.1, read on the forward strand.
GTTTACCTAGGGTTAGTCGGTTGGTTGACTCACCAAGGGGGATCGGTTCGCAAAGGATTTCCGAGAAGTCATCTGGTCGGGGGACAGGGATTCGCGGAGGCGGGGCCCGGTGTCACGGAACACGTCGGGGGACGTGCTCCGCACCCGGGCCCTCCGCCGTCGGCCCTGCTCAGGAGGGCGCCCCCGTCTCCCGGGGGCGCAGCGCCTCCCGGAGGCGCGGCGGGACGGCGTCCCCGCCGCTCGCCGGCGGCCCCTCCGCGAATCCGCCGGGACCGTCCCCGCGGAACGGGTCGGCCGGGACCGGCTCGGCGAAGGTGCCGAGCGGGAAGTCCCGCAGACCCCGCTCGTAGAGGTCGTCCACGGCCGCGGAGAACCGGGTCTGGGCGTCCGGCTCGTCCGGTCCCAGCAGGTACTCCTTGAGGACCTCCCGGCGGCGGGCCATGGCGTCGCCCGCCGGTTCCCGGGCGGCCGCCAGGACCTCGTCCAGCCCGGCCAGGCCCGGGCGCAGCAGGTACCCGGCCCCCGCGGACGGGTACTGCGCGCGGAACTCGTCGTCGGCGGTGTCCCACAGGTCCGCGATGGCGTAGGGCTTGCCGCTCGCGATGAAGTCGGCCACCACGCTGGAGATGTCGCTGACCATCGCGTCCGACTCGTTGAAGCACGAGAACAGGGTCGGGAACGGGTCGGTGACCACGTGGTGGCGCAGCGGCCCCGCCGACGTCCAGTACAGGTCGTGCCACTGCCGCAGCAGGTCCCGGTACCCGGCCAGGTCGCCCGGGGTCAGGCTCCGCTCCGAGGACTCCCGCCGGAAGTGCTCGATCCGCGCCCGCAGCTCCGCCAGCCGCCGCTCGGCCTCCGGGGGCACCGGGTCCAGGCGGCGGTTGTGCGCGGTGATCGCCTCCACGATCCGCCGGTGCGCCGCCGCGGCGAGGGGGGACCGCTTGCCCAGCAGCGGGTGCGGCTTGTAGATGAGCCGGACCGGTCCGCCGCCGGCCAGCAGCCGCTCCACCAGCTCCACGCCGACGGTGTCGGCCGAGGTCAGGTAGTTGTTGTCGTCCACGCCCTCCCAGGTGGGCGCGTAGATCACGGTGGGCACCGACCGCTCGGCCGCCGACCTCGGACCCTCGACCACGTCCAGCTGGGGGCGGCCCACCTCCACCACGTCGCGGTCGTCGATGGCGTGCCGGACCCTGCGGTAGCGCTCGCGTCCGCCGCGGCCGGCCACCCAGATCTCGTCGAAGATCCGGCTGACCCGGTTGCTGCTGGGCAGCTTGTCGCTGTCGCCGTGCCCGACGAACACGTGCTTGATCTCGGCGCGCTGCACCAGGTGGATGTTCTTGCCCGCGTTGCCCGGGTACAGGGCCACCCGCACCGTGGACAGGTCCAGGGCGGCCAGGTCGTCGGCGCGCGGGACGCACACGACCGGCAGCGGGGTCGGCTCCAGGTGCGGCAGGTTGGCGTGCTCGCGGAACACCACCAGGGCCCGCCGGTCCAGCCGCTCCACGGCCTCCAGCCACATGTTGGCCTGGTAGACGCCGTTCTGGCTGCCCACGCCGAACGTGAAGTACAGGACCACCTCGGGCCGGTACGCGCGCAGCCGCTCGTTGACCTCGTCGATGACCTCGGCGTCGGAGGGGAAGCGCAGGTGCGCCAGGAGCGTCGGCACGGTGGCCAGCGCCAGCACCAGGACCGCGCCCGCGCTCAGCGCGGCACCGCCGACCGCGAGCCATTCCGGCCCGCCGGCCAGGTGCGCCACACCGCCCGCCACCAGGGCGAAGTCGGCGAGGAACACGCGGTTCATCGGCAGCTCGCGCACGAACCGGGGGACCTGCGGCAGGTTCAGCGCCGACAGGTCCAGGTTGCGGGTCCGCACCGGCAGCCGGGAGCGGCGCAGGATCTGCATCCGCATCAGGTCGTAGCCCAGGGACAGCACGAAGAACGCGGCCAGCCCCGCGAACGTCGACCAGTAGGCCGGGGTGCCGATCGCCCCCACGGACACGTACAGCGCGATCAGGAGGATCTGCCGCAGCAGCATCCGCACGGTGAGCCCCACCCGAATGCGGCTGAGCACCTTGGTCAGCACGGTGACGCGCTGGGCGACCATCCACTCGGTGGTGTACAGGACCAGGGCCAGCACCCCGAACACCCAGACCTGTGCCATGGCCACCTCGACGGCCTGGAGCAGGAAGGAGAGCCCCATGGCCGCAAGGACGGCCAGCGCGGTGCCGTTCACCCCCAGATGGCGGAGCCGGTTCACTTCGCCCCCTCCGTTCGGCGCGCCCGGGCGGCGGCCACCGGGTCCTCGCGGCGGACGTCGACGACGTGGCCGGTGAGGTCGGACAGCAGCACGTCCAGGGAGGTGCGGGCCACCTTCTCGGCGCTGAGCAGGGTGCCCGAGGGCTCCTCGCCGAACGCCTTCACCCGCATAGGGGTGCGGGTGCGCTCGGGGTTGATGCAGTTGATGCGCACGCCGTCCTCGGACCACTCGTCGGCCAGGGCCTGGGTCAGGTTGACGGTCGCCGCCTTGGTGGAGGAGTACAGGCTGTACTCGGCCCGGCCCCGGGTGTAGGAGCTGGAGGTGTACAGGAGCAGCTGGCCCTTGGTCTGGGCGAGGTACGGGAAGGCCGCCCGGGCGATGTGCACCGGGGCCAGGTAGTTGACCCGCAGCGCCTCCTCGATCGCCTCCGGGCCGGTGGCGTCCAGCCGTCCGATGCGCAGCACCCCGGCGGTGTTGACGACGTAGTCGATGCGGCCGGTGGCGCTGTGCGCCTGCTCCAGGGCGGCGGCGACCTGTGCGGGGTCGGCCACGTCGGTGCGGGTGGCGCTGCGCGAGTAGCGGAAGACCCGGGCGCCGTGCTTCTCCGCCAGGTCGGCGACCTCGGCGCCGATGCCGTGGCTGCCGCCGAAGACCACCACGGTCCGCCCGCCGAGCAGTCGGTCGCGGTCCTGGTCGGTGAACTCGGGGGTGTCCGCCGAGGAGAGCTGGAAGAGCTTGTCGGCGATGAAGATGTCGACCGGCTGGGTCACCTTCATGTTCTGCTCCTCGCCGGCGACCACGTGGATCGGAGTGCCGGGGGAGTAGCGCAGGACGACGGTGCAGTCGTCGGTGGCCTCGAAGTCCGGGTCGGCCCAGGCGCGCTCGTAGGCGTCGCGGATGGCGGACAGGCGGAAGCCCTGCGGGGTCTGGCCGCGGCGCAGCCGGGCGCGGGTGGGGACGTCGGTGATGACGTCGTCGTCCACCTCGATGACGGTGTCCGAGGAGGGGATCGCCACGTCCACGGCCCGGTAGGTCTCCAGGGCGGTGACGCAGTCGTCGATGACCCGCTGGGACAGCAGGGGCCGGACCGCGTCGTGGAACAGCAGGTTGGTGGTGTCGGCGGGCAGGTGCGACAGGGCGTCCAGGGCGAGCCGGGTGGTGGCGTTGCGTGAGGTCCCGCCCGGCAGCACCCGGGTCACCTTCGTGAACCCGGCCTTGCGCACGATGGCCTCGGCGTCGTTGACGAAGCCGGGGTTCATCATCACGATGACCTCGTCCACGCGCGGGGCCTGCTCGAAGACGTCGAGCGTGTGCTCCAGGATCGTCTTCCCGGCGATCTTCAGGAGCTGCTTGGGCGTCGCCAGGCCGATGCGCTGGCCGCTGCCGCCGGCCAGGACGACCGCGACCGTCCTTGTGGCGGGCGCCGGCCGTGGAAAGGTACTGCTCTCAGGCAAGGTCGTCTCCCTCTTCGCGAAGAGTTGGGGGATGTACTGCCCGACCTTGGGGGAAACGTGCGGGTTCCGGGCACGGAGGCCGAGGGGCGCGGGCCGCCCCGGCGGGGCGCGCGCCGTTCGTCGTAGATCGGTTCGCTGTTCCTATCGCCTTAACCCGTTGTTCGGGTTCCGGTGTGAATGGGACGAAGATCCCTGCCGGCGGGTTGACCGCCTCCGTAGGAGGTTTTCGTCGCGCCGGGTCGCCCCCGCCGGGCACTGTCCGAAGAGAACCCCTGTTGACCTGGTCGGATGCCGGAGAGGACATTCTGGTTCTCGACGGTACCCGCGCCCGGGCACTGGTCACGACCGGATAACGCATGCTCCGCGTCACGATGACACCGGACCCGGCGGCCCGGAACGGCGCGGGGGCCGCACCGTGCGGTGCGGCCCCCGTGGGAGCGGATCGGGGCGGTGCCGGGCGGGTCAGGCGCCCGCCTTCTCCGGTTCGCCCTGCTCCGGCCGGTCGTCGCCGTCGGCGGCCGTGACCGTGGCCTCACCGCCGTCCCCGGCGCGGACCGGCGCCACGAGGTTCAACACCCAGTACAGGAGGAAGGACGCCACCAGCCCGACCACCCAGCCGTAGTCGGCCAGCGGGGACAGCAGCGGGATCAGCCCGTCCTCCGGGAACGGGCCGAGCCTGGCGCCGGTCTCCGCGTCCACGCCCGAGTGGGAGCCGCCCACGGCCAGCAGGGTGCCGACGCCGAACGCGGCCAGCGCCCGCCAGTTCCAGCCGCCGCCGTACCAGTACCGCGACCCGCGCCGGTACAGGCCGGGCAGGTCCAGCCGGGTCCGGTGCACCAGCCAGTAGTCGGCCAGCAGGATGCCCGCCACCGTGCCCAGGACGCCGCCGACGGTGCCCAGCCAGGTGAAGATGTAGACGCTCTCGTTCTCCAGCAGCTTCCACGGGAAGATGAGCACGCCCAGGAAGCAGGTGATGATCGCCCCGGTGCGGAAACCGATCAGGCGCGGCGCGAGGTTGGCCAGGTCGTAGGCCGGGCCCACCAGGTTCGCGGCGATGTTGGTGGACACCGTCGCCAGCAGCACGATGAAGATCGCGAACAGCAGGCCCAGGCCGCTGCCCATCTGCGCCACGATGTCGATCGGGTTCCACAGCGGCTCGCCGTACACGGCGGCGGTGCCCGCCGTCACCATGACGGCCAGCAGCGAGAACAGCGTCATCGTGGTGGGCAGGCCCAGCGACTGGCCCAGCACCTGCGCGCGCTGGGAGTCGGAGAACCGGGTGAAGTCGCTGATGTTCAGGGTCAGCGTCGCCCAGTAGCCGATGACGCCCATGAGCGAGGGGAAGAACAGGGCCCAGAACGACGGCCCCCAGTCCAGGCCGTCCGGGTCGCCCGCGAGCATGACGCCCGGGCCGCCGGCCTCCGCGGCCATCCACACCAGCAGGGCCACACCGCCGACGATCATCAGCGGGGCCGCCCACACCTGCACCCTGCGGACGCCCTCCATGCCCCACAGGACGATGGCCACCTGGGCCACCCAGAAGACGGCGAAGGACAGCCACAGGGTCCACGGGTTGCCGCCGATCGCGGCGGCGTCCAGCCAGCCCTCGCCGAACAGCCGCCCGGCGAGCACGTGCACGCCCTGGCCGCCCACCCAGGTCTGGATGCCGAACCAGCCGCAGGCGACGGCGCCGCGCAGCAGCGCCGGGAGGTTGGCGCCGCGCAGGCCGAAGGAGGCGCGGGCGAACACCGGGAAGGGGATGCCGTACTTGGCGCCCGCGTGGCCGGTCAGCACCATCGGCAGCAGCACGATGACGTTGCCCAGGACCACGCACAGGATCGCCTGGCGCCAGTCCATGCCCGCGGCGATCAGGCCGCTGGCCAGGGTCCAGGCGGGGATGCTCACCGACATGCTCACCCACAGGGCGGTGAAGCTGCCGGTGCCCCAGGTGCGCCGGGACATCGGCACCGGCTGGAGGTCCTCGTTGACGTAGGGGCTCTCGGGCATGGACACGCCCTCGGCCAGGGAGACGCGGCCGTCGGGGTGGGTGACGGCTCTCGGTTCCGGGGAGGGTGGGGCTTGGGTCACGGGGCACCTGATTCTTCGGTGGTACGGGGGATCGGGGAGTGGGCGCGGCGGGGCGTGCGGGGGTCGCGGACCCGTTTCGGGCCGTCGAACATCCTCGCACGTCACCGCGGGTGCGGCGGCGGCCGGTGGTGGCCGCCGCCGCACCCGTCCCGGCAGTGTGCGCGCCCCGTGTGACTTCCGTGTTCCGGCCGGGTCAGATCCCGGACACGGCGGGGACCACGTCGCGCCCGTAGGCGTCGATGACCCCGTCCACGTCGTCGTGCATCGCGTAGACCGCGAACTGGTCCACGCCCACCGCGCGCAGCCGCTCCAGCTTGGCCACGTGCTCCTTCACAGGGCCCAGCAGGCAGAACCGGTCCACCACGCTGTCGGGGACGAACGCGGTGTCGGGGTTGTCCGCCCGGCCGTGGTGGCTGTAGTCGTAGCCCTGCCGGGCCTCGATGTAGTCGGTCAGCTCCTGGGGGACCGCCCCCGTGTGCCCGTACCGCGCCACCAGGTCGGCGACGTGGTTGCCCACCATCCCGCCGAACCAGCGGCACTGCTCGCGCGCGTGCGCCAGGCCCTGCGCCGACCCGTCGGTGACGTAGGCCGGTGCGGCCACGCACACCGTGATCTCCGCGGGGTCGCGGCCCGCGTCGGCCGCGGCCGCCCGCACGGCCTTGACCATCCACTCCGTCAGGTACGGGTCGGCCAGCTGGAGGATGAACCCGTCGGCCTGCCGCCCCACCAGCTCCAGGGCCTTGGGGCCGTAGGCGCCCATCCAGACCGGCAGCGACCCGTCGCGCACCCACGGGAGGCGGAAGGACGCCCCGTCCACGTCCGCCTCCCGGCCCTCGGCCAGGTCCTTGATCGCGGTCATGGCCCTGGAGAGGCGGGCCAGGGTGGCGGGGCTGCGCCCGGCCACCCGCATCGCGGAGTCGCCGCGGCCGATCCCGCACACCGTCCGGTTGCCGAACATGTCGTTCAGGGTCGCGAACAGGGAGGCCGTGACCTCCCAGGTGCGGGTGCCCGGGTTGGTCACCATCGGACCCACCACGAGGTTCTCGGTGCGCTCCAGGACGCGGCTGTAGATGACGAACGGCTCCTGCCACAGCACCACCGAGTCGAACGTCCACCCGTGGGTGAAGCCGAGCCGGTCGGCCCGCGCCATCCGGTCCACCAGTAGGTCGGCGGGCGGGTCGGTCTGGAGGACGAGTCCGATGTCCATGTGCTCTCCTCTCAGATCTCAGATCAGGTACCGGCAGGTGCCGCGGGACAGGTAGCGGCCGTGCCCGGCCGCGCCGAGGTACTCGCCGCCGTCCACGACGACCCGGCCGCGGGAGATCACGGTGCGGGCCCGGCCCGTCACCCGCCTGCCCTCGTACGCGGAGTAGTCCACGTTCATGTGGTGGGTTCGCGCGGAGATGACGTGCTCGGCGTTCGGGTCGTAGACCACGATGTCGGCGTCGGCGCCCGGGGCGATGGTGCCCTTGCGCGGGTAGAGCCCGAACATGCGCGCCGGGGTGGCGCAGGCCAGCTCGATCCACCGGCGGCGGTCGATGTGGCCGTCCAGGACCGCCTGGTGCAGCAGGTCCATCCGGTTCTCCACCCCGGGCAGGCCGTTGGGGATCTTGGAGAAGTCGCCCCGGCCCAGCTCTTTCTGCCCGGTGAAGCAGAACGGGCAGTGGTCGGTGGAGACCACGGACAGGTCGTTGGTCCGCAGCGCCCGCCACAGCAGCTCCTGGTGCTCCTCGGGCCGCAGCGGGGTCGAGCACACGTACTTGGCGCCCTCGAAGCCGGGCCGGGCCAGGTCGTCCGCGGACAGGAACAGGTACTGAGGACAGGTCTCGCCGAACACGTTGAGCCCCATGTCGCGCGCGCGGGCCAGCTCCTGGACCGCCTCGCCCGCCGACACGTGCACCACGTACAGCGGGGCCCCGGCCACCCGGGCCAGCTGGATGGCGCGGTGGGTGGCCTCGGACTCCAGCAGGGCCTTGCGGACCTCGCCGTGGTAGCGGGGGTCGGTCCGGCCGGCCGCCAGCGCCTGCTCGACGAGCACGTCGATGGCGATGCCGTTCTCGGCGTGCATCATGGTCAGCGCGCCGTTGGCGGCGCCGCGCTGCATGGCCCGCAGGATCTGCCCGTCGTCGCTGTAGAACACGCCCGGGTAGGCCATGAACATCTTGAACGAGGTGATGCCCTCGTCCACGAGGGCGTCCATCTCCTTCAGCGACGACTCGTTGACGTCGGACAGGATCGCGTGGAACCCGTAGTCGATCGCGCAGTTGCCCTCGGCCTTGGCCATCCAGGCGTCCACCCCGGCACGCACCGGCCGGCCCGGGCTCTGCACCGCGAAGTCGATGATGGTCGTGGTGCCGCCCCAGGCGGCCGCCCGGGTCCCGGTCTCGAAGGTGTCGGAGGCGAAGGTGCCGCCGAACGGCAGCTCCATGTGGGTGTGCGCGTCCACCCCGCCCGGGATGACGTAGTGCCCGGCGGCGTCGACGACCTCGGCGCCGCTCTCCGCCCAGGAGCGGGCGGTGTCGCCGCCGCGCAGCGCCAGGGCGGCCACCGTCCCGTCCTCGACGAGGACGTCGGCCTCCAGTTCGTCGGCGGCGGTGACGACCAGGCCGCCGGTGATGAGGGTGCGTCCCATGGCGTCCCCTAACCCTCGACCAGGGGCCCGTAGGCGTCCGGGCGGCGGTCGCGGTAGAAGGCCCACTGGGTGCGGACCTCGTCGATCAGGTCGAAGTCGAGGTCGCGCACGACCAGCTCGGGCGCGGTGTCGGAGGCGACCTCGCCGACGAACCGCCCGCGCGGGTCCACGAAGTAGCTGGTGCCGTAGAAGTCGTTGTCGCCGTACTCCTCCCGGCCCACCCGGTTGATGGCGGCGACGAAGTACTCGTTGGCGACCGCGGCGGCGGGCTGCTCCAGCTTCCACAGGTACGCGGACAGGCCCCGGCTGGTCGCCGACGGGTTGTACACCAGCTGCGCCCCGGCCAGCCCGAGCGCCCGCCAGCCCTCCGGGAAGTGGCGGTCGTAGCAGATGTAGACGCCCACGCGGCCGACGGCGGTGTCGAAGACCGGCCAGCCCAGGTTGCCGGGGCGGAAGTAGTACTTCTCCCAGAACCCCTTGACCTGCGGGATGTGGTGCTTGCGGTACTTGCCCAGGTAGGTGCCGTCGGCGTCGATGACGGCGGCGGTGTTGTAGTAGAACCCGGGCTTCTCGACCTCGAACACGGGCAGCACCATCACCATGTTCAGCTCCCGGGCCAGCTCCCGGAAGCGGGTGACGGTGGGCCCGTCGGGGACGCTCTCGGCCCACCGGTAGTGCTCGGCCTCCTGGACCTGGCAGAAGTAGGGGGCGTTGAACACCTCCTGGAAGCCGATGACGCGCGCCCCCTGGGCGGCGGCGTCGCGCGCGTATTTCTCGTGGGCGGCGAGCATGGAATCGGTGTCGCCGGTCCACTCGGTCTGGACGAGTGCGGAACGGACGATCTGCGGCATGGTTCCCTCGTTCCTCCGTGGCCGTCGCGGTCGGCCCGGAACGGTCGGTGCGTCCGCGTATGCCCTGCTGGCACGCGGGGTGCCGGCAGGGCGGTGCGCTATGAGAATCGCACCATAGAGAGAGGGGAATGGCGGGTCAATATCCGACATCCTTGCGAACAGGATTCCTCCGTGTTGCGCGATTTCGCAAAAACACCCGATGGTGGCCGATGTCCCTTTTTCGGGGTCCAATTATTTGGAGGAAAATCCATGTTTCCACGCTTTCCGGGGAAGGATTTCATACTTCCCTCCACACCCCCGGCGTCCGGCGGACGCCCCTAGGGTGAGGGCATGGCACGACTGCTCATCGTTCACCACACCGTCTCCCCGGCCACCCAGGAACTGCTCGACGCGGTGCTGGAGGGGGCGCGCGACGACGAGATCGAGGGCGTGGAGGTCGTCGCCCGGCCGGCGCTGGCGGCCTCGGTCGCCGACACGCTGTCGGCCGACGCCGTCGTCCTGGGGACGCCCGCCAACATCGGGTACATGTCGGGCGCCCTCAAGTACTGGTTCGACCTCGTCTACTACCCGGCGCTGTCGGCCGGCCGCTCCGTGCCCTACGCGCTGTACGTGCACGGCAACGACGACACCGCGGGGGCGGTGCGCGCGGTGGAGGGCGCCGCCAAGGGCATGGGCTGGGCCCGCCACCGGCCGCCGGTCTCCGTCACCGGGGCCCCGGCCGCGGCCGACCGCGACGCCTGCCGGGAGCTGGGCGCCGTCACCGCCCTGGCCGCCCTGGGCATGTAGAGGGCCCCGCCCCGCGCGCCGCGCGGACCGGGGCCCGAAGCCGCCGTGGTGCGCGCCCGCCCCTGCCGGGCGGGCGCCGCGTCCTACTGGACGGGCACCACGATCGGCTCCTCCATGCCGAAGGAGGGGTCGTAGCTCACCTCGACCACGGTCACCTCGCCCGCGACCGCGACCTGGCCGCTGACCTGGTCGCCCGGCGCCAGGTCCGCGGCCTCCAGCTGGGTGATGTCGGCGAAGAGCTCCCAGTCGACGACCTCGGTGCCGTCGTCCAGGATGAAGGTGAAGTACAGCGGGTTGATCGACAGCGGCTCGCTGGAGTTGTTCACGAACGTCACGTCGAGAGCCGTGTAGGTCTCGTTGGGGTCGAGGGTGCCGCTCACGGTGCCGGCGTTGGTCGCCGTCAGCGTGACACCGTCCTCGGCCGGGGCCTCGACGGGGGCGTCGCCGCCGCCCTCCTCGCCGCCGCCCGGCTCGGTGGTCTCCGTCGTCGTGGGGGAGGTGGTCGTGGTGCCGCTGTCGTCGCCGCCGGAGGAGGACATCGCGATGACCACGATGATCACCACCGCGATCACGACCAGGACCAGGCAGCCCGCGCCCACGCCGATGCCGACCTTGGCGCCGGTGGACATGCCCTGCTTCTGCTGCGGGGCGCCCGTCGAGCCGTAGGGGTCGTAGGGCGCGCCGGGGCCGCCGTAGGGCTGCTGGCCGCCGGACGGGTCCCCGTAGGAGGGCTGGCCCCCGGTCGGGGCGCCGTAGGACGGCTGACCGCCGGTGTGGTCCCCGTAGGGCGGCTGGCCGCCGGTGGGACCGTACGGGGGCTGCCCGCCGGGAGGGCCGTAGGGCGGCTGGCCGCCCGGGGGCTGACCGCCGTACGGGGGCTGGGGACCTGACGGGTCGTTGGGGTAGGACATCGTGAGTGCTCCGGTTCTCGGATGCGGGACGGCGTGCGCCGCGGAAGGATGCGTCGTGTACCTCGAACGGAACACACGCGGTGGCGGAGGGTGCACCGCCCGCGCACGGGCGGCGGGGCTGGGGGCCGCCCTGTGACCCTACCCTCACCGTCGCATCGGATGGTGTCCGGTACTCGAACGGTTCGCGCGGGGGCCGGTGGCCTTCGCCACGGAAAGCCCTGATGGGGCCGCCCGGCCTTGGTAACTTGCGGCTATGCGCACGGACTACCACCCCACCCCCACCGAGGTCGTGGCCTCCTGGATCCCCCACGACGCCCGCTGGCACGAGGCGGCCCGGGCGGCCGCCGCCGTCGGCTCCGACGAGCTGCGCCGCTACGTCACCGGGCTCGTCCACGAGCAGCGTGACGGGGACCGCGAGCTCGGCGACGAGTACGACCTGCGCTCCATCGGCGCGGTCGTGGAGGACATGGGCGTCGGCGGCCTGGCCGCGGTGGAGTGGAACAAGGTCCGCGACGCCCTGCTGCTGCCCCTCACCAAGAGGATCTAGGACTCCTCCTCGGGGTGGCACTCCAGGCAGTCGGTCCCGCAGGGGTAGTTGATCATCGACATGGACCGGCAGCGCACGCACATCCGGCGCCTGCCGCCCGGCGGGTCGTGCCGCCAACGGTGGCGTCCCGCCCGGCAGATCCCCGAGGGCTTCATCGCGGTGTCATCGCGGACTGCGCTCATGCCCGCACCGTAGCGGAACCCGCTCCCACCCGGAAGCGGTTCGGGGGAGGGCCGTGCCGTGCGGTCCGCCGGTCGTACTACCGTGTGTCGTAGAACGCGCCGCCCACCTGGGCGGACGGGAGGGGCGGGAGGAGGCGCCGTGGTCGAGTGGCTGACCATGACCATTCAGATGGCTTCCCTGGCGATGGCCGGGTGGTGCCTCGTGTCGACCTTCCGCGACCAGCCCATGCTCGTCCCGCACCTGGTCGGCATGGGGGTCCTGTGGCTGCTGGTGATCGGCCAGGCCGTGGCCACCGTCGCCGCCATGGTGGGCGGGGAGCGGCCCGCCGAGACGGCGATGTTCGTCTCCTACCTGGCCACCGTGGTCCTGCTGCCGCCCGCCTGCGCCGTGTGGGGGTTCATGGAGCGCAGCAAGTGGGGCCCCGCCGTCATCGCGTTCGCCTGCCTGATCCTGCCCGTCCTGTTCGTCCGCCTCGAACAGCTCTGGAGCCCCGTTGCCTGACACCGCCCCGGCCTCCGACGCCGCGAAGACCCTGCGCACCGGCCCCGGCCGCCTGCTGGTGGCCGTCTACGGCGTGTTCGCCCTCGCCGCCACCGCGCGGGGCGCCTACCAGCTGGCCACCAGGTTCGACGAGGCCCCGGTCGCCTACCTGCTGTCGGTGCTCGCCGGGGTGATCTACCTCGTCGCCGCCGTCGGCCTGGCCCGCGCCGGGCGGACCTCCCGCCGGGTCGCCCTGGTCTCGTGCAGCGTCGAGATGGTCGGCGTCCTGGTCGTGGGCGCGGCGAGCCTGCTCCTGCCCGAGGTCTTCCCCGACGACACCGTCTGGTCCGGGTTCGGCAGCGGCTACTTCTTCATCCCCCTGGTCCTGCCCGCCCTGGGCCTGTGGTGGATCCTGCACGTGCACCGCCTGGACCGCGACTGACCCCGCCCGGGCCGTGACCCGGGCGTGACCCCACCGCTACCCTGGGCCCATGTCAGAGCCCCTTCCCCTGCCGGTGGCCGTCTCGGCCGACTGGCTCCAAGAGAACCTCGACCGTGTGGTCGTGGTCGACTCCCGGTGGTACCTGGATGGCCGCTCCGGCCGCGACGCCTACCTCGCCGGACACCTCCCCGGAGCGGTGTTCGCCGACGTGGACGCCGACCTGGCCGCCCCGGCGAGCCCCGAGGGCGGGCGGCACCCGCTCCCCGCCGCCGCCGACTTCGCCCGCACCCTGGGACGCCTGGGCATCGGCGACCACTCCCGGGTGGTCGTCTACGACGACGCCGGGGGATCCGTCGCCGCCCGCCTGGTCTGGATGCTCCGCGTCCTGGGCACCCCCGCCGCGTTCCTCGACGGCGGCCTGCGGACCTGGACGGGGCCGCTGGAGGAGGGGGAGCACGTCGCCGAGCCCGCGCACCGCACCCCCCAGCACTGGCCCGCCGACCGGGTCGTGCACACCGACACCGTCCGGGCCGCGGCGGGCGAGCCCGGCCAGCTGGTCATCGACGCCCGCGCGTACGGCCGCTACACCGGTGAGCAGCCCGCGCCGGTGGACGCCCGGCCCGGCCACGTCCCCGGCGCCCGCAGCGCCGAGTGGACCGGCAACCTCGGCCCCGACGGCCTGCTGGCCGCCCCGGAGGAGCTGCGCGAGCGCTTCGCCGCCCTGGGCGCCGACGACGCCGTCACCATCACCGCCTACTGCGGGTCCGGGGTCACCGCCTGCCACGACCTGCTCGCCCTGGAGCACGCGGGCTACACCGCCCCCCGCCTCTACCCCGGCTCCTGGAGCCTGTGGGGCGGCGACGACTCCCTGCCCGTCGAGACCGGGGACCCCGCCGCCGGCTAGCCGGGCCATCAGGTGTTCCGGGAGGCCGTCCGCGCACACGGGCGGCCTCTTCGGCGTGTCCGGATCCGGCCGGGAACCTCCCGGCCGGTGCACGCGTCTGACCAGCCAGTAGGATTGCCCGGCCCGGGGTCGGGCCGATGACGAGGCTCCCCCCACGCGAAAGAGGAACAGTGGCCATCGAAATCGTGCTCCTGGTGATCGCCGCCCTTGCGGTGGCGGTCGCCGCCATCGCCCTCGCCGTGCGCGCCGCACGGCGCAGCAGCACCCCGCCCCCGCAGCCTCCGCCCACCCCCAAGGACCCCTTCGCCGACACCGGGGACAGCACCTCCGGCGACCCCCGGAGCCTCAAGGCCGGCGACATGATCGACTGGGGCACCGAACGCACCTGGATCCGCGGCACCCTGCGCCTGTCCCAGGGCGGCTACGTCTGGGCCGAGCACTTCCTGGAGGTCGAGGGCGGCAAGCGCTGGCTCTCCACCGAGGAGGACCCCGACCTGGAGATGGCCCTGTGGACCGGGCGCCCCGACCTCGACCTGACCCCCCACGGCAAGAAGATCGAACTCGAGGGCACCACCTACCACCTCGAGGAGAAGGGCAGCGGCTCCTACCGCTCCGAGGGCACCACCGGCCTCAAGGCCGAGGGCGGCTTCGACTACGCCGACTACGAGGCCGCGGACGGCAGCCTGCTCTCCTTCGAGCGCTTCGACCACGGCCCCTGGGAGGTCAGCACCGGCACCAAGGTCGCCGAGGGCACCTTCACCATCTACCCGGGGAGCTGATCCACCCCATGCGAGTCGGCATCAGCGCACCCTTCGTCGACACCCGGGCCGACGACCTGGTCTGGGCGCTCGGGCACCCGTTGATCGACCCCCTCGCCGTCCGCTCCCTGCGGGTCGGCGGCGCCGGGGTCGAGCTGCGCGTGCTCGGCGCCTCCCACCAGGTCGTCATCACGTCGGCGGCGGGCGTCCTGGTGGAGACCGTGGCCTGCCTGCCGGGAGTGGACGGCGCCCTGCCGGGCAGTGCCGAGCGCTCCCACGGGACGGGCCGGTACCGGTTCGACTCGCGGGTGGAGAACCTCACCCGCACCGGACTCGCCCGCCGGGTCGACGACCTCCACCGCGAGGTCGCCGACGACCCCGGCGGCCTCCTCGTCGCCTTCCCCGGCGACCCGTTGGCCGTGACCGCGCTGCACCTGGACCCCGGTGGCGCACACGGTGACGGGAACCCGCTCCACTGGCGCACCTGGCACGTCTACCCCCAGAGCGGAGAACTCGTGACCACCCACTCCACCGTGTCCGCCCACCCATGCGGAGAGACCAGATGACCCACCAGCACGGCCACGCAGAGCCGGCGAAGAACAACAAGACCGTGGTCACGCTGTTCGTGGTGATCGGCGGTATCGTGCTGCTGCTCATCCTGCTGGCGGCCTGCGACAACAGCTCCAACAACACCTACTGCCCCGACGACGACTACGTCTCCGACCCCGCCTACGACGACGACGAGTGCGAGCAGTCGTCCTCCGGCACCTCCGGGGGCGGCGGGTTCTTCTTCTTCGGCGGGACCAGCAGCAGGTACGACGACGGCTACCGCGGCGGCTCCAGCGGTTCCAGCGGGGGCAGCGGCTTCCGCGGCGGCGGCAGCGGCTTCGGCAAGTGACCCATCCGACCAGAACCGAACCCCCCATCCCCTAACGAGACCGGACAATGAACGAGATCCTCTTCAACAGCCTCGCGGCCCTCGCCTACGCCGGGGTCGGCGTGGTCGTCCTCGCGGTCGGCTACCTGCTCATCGACCTGCTCACCCCGGGCAAGCTGCACAAGCTCATCTGGGAGGAGCGCAACCCCAACGCGGTCATCCTGGTGTCGGCCAACACCCTGGGCGTGGCCGTCATCGTCACCACGGCCATCCTCTCCAGCGACTCGGAGATCGGCCTGGGCGCCGGCCTGCTGTCCACCGCCGTGTACGGGCTGATCGGCCTGGGCGTGATGGCCCTGGCCTTCGTGCTCATCGACCTGCTCATCCCGGCCAAGATCGCCCACATGATCAGCAACCCCGAACCGCACCCCGCGACCTGGGTGAGCGCCTCCGCCCACCTCGCGATCGCGGCGGTCGTCGCCGCCGCACTGACCTGACGGCGGCGCGCCCCCTCGCGGGGCCCGTCCGGCCCCGCCCGTAGAGAAAGCAGCACCCCATCGTGATCGAGTCACCGGCCCCGCAGCGGCCCCGACTTCCGGTACCGCCGCGGGTGGCCCGGTTCCTCGTCCTGACCGCGGTGTTCGTGTGCGCCGCCTGCGGCCTGGTGTACGAGCTGGCCCTGGTCGCCATCGGCAGCTACCTGCTGGGCGACACCATCACCCAGGCCTCCGTGGTCCTGTCGGTGATGGTGTTCGCCATGGGCATCGGGTCGCTGCTGTCCAAGCGCTTCCAGGGCAGCCCGGCCGTGTCGTTCGCGGTCATCGAGGGCCTGCTGTCGCTGGTGGGCGGCCTGTCGGTGCTGCTGCTGTACGGGGCGTTCGCGTGGTTCTCCGCCTACCAGCCCGCCCTGGTGTTCCTGGCGTTCGCCATCGGCGTGCTCATCGGCATGGAGATCCCCCTGCTGATGACGCTCATCCAGCGCATCCGCAGGCAGGACGCGTCGGAGGCGGTCGCCGACCTCTTCGCCGCCGACTACGTGGGCGGCCTCATCGGCGGTCTGGCGTTCCCGTTCCTGCTGCTGCCGCTGCTGGGCCTGCCCAAGGGCGCGCTGGCGGTGGGCGCGCTCAACGCGGTGGTGGGCATGGCCGTGGTGCTGTGGCTGTTCCGCGCCGAGCTGTCGCGCCGCGCGTACGCGGGGCTGGCGGTGGGCCTGGCCTTCATCCTCGGCTTCCTGGGCCTGGCGTACCTGTACGCCGACCGGTTCGAGGTGGACGCGCGCCAGGCCATGTACCGGGACCCGATCGTGCACGCCGAGCGCACCGCCTACCAGGAGATCGTGCTCACCCGCTCGATCGACGGCCGGGACGTCCGGCTGTTCCTCAACGGCGACCTGCAGTTCTCCACCCTGGACGAGTACCGCTACCACGAGGCGCTGATCCACCCGGCGATGGCCGGCCCGCACGAGGACGTCCTGGTGCTGGGCGGCGGCGACGGGCTGGCGCTGCGCGAGATCCTCGCCTACGAGGACGTGGAGTCGGTGACCCTGGTGGACCTGGACCCGGCGGTGATCGAGCTGGCCTCCAGCGAGCCGGTCATCACCGAGCTCAACGAGGACTCCTTCCGGGACCCGCGGGTGGAGGTGGTCAACGCCGACGCCTTCCAGTGGCTGCGCGAAAACCGCGGCGACTTCGACGTGATCGTCGCCGACCTGCCCGACGGCCAGGACGTGGGCCCGTCCAAGCTGTACTCGGTGGAGTTCTACTCCCTGGCCCGCCACTCCCTGGCCGACGGCGGGCGGATGGTGGTGCAGGCCGGGTCGCCGTTCTTCGCCCCGGACGCCTACTGGAGCGTGGGCCGCTCCCTGGAGGAGGCGGGCCTGTTCGGCACCCCCTACAACGTGGACGTGCCCTCGTTCGGGAACTGGGGCTTCTACCTGACGTCCGTGCGGAGCGCCCCGGAACTGGACATCCCCGAGGACGCGCCGCCGCTGCGCTTCCTGGACGAGGCCCTGCTGGAGGCCGCCCAGGTCTTCCCGCGGGACCGCCGCGAGGACGGGGAGGTCGAGGCGTCCACGCTCATGCACCCGCGTATCATCGCCTACCACCAGGGCGCCTGGCGCGGCTACTAGCCGTCCCTTCCGGGCTGGTGCTCCGGTGCCTTCCACCGCCCGCCCGTCACCCGCCATTACCCACCGGTCACCCGCCACCACCCTCGACGGACGGCCTGCGGCCGACGACCTTCCCGCGTACGGACGGCCTGCGGCCGGTGCCCAGGGGCCCGTGTGCCGGTCCGGCGCTCCGGCCCGGGCACACCCGGGCCGGAGCGGACCGACACCGCGCAGCCTCACGTGTCGGGCCGGTGGGCGGCCGCGCGGTGGTCTGCGGGGGCGGGCACGGGAGACGTCCCGTGACCGGACCCATCCTGTCCCACCGCGGGATGGGGGCGCGTACGCCGCGCCGCCCCGGGCAATCCCTTACCCCGCCCTACCGACCCTTTTCCCGACACGCCGCACGAACCGCCGCATAACGTCAGCTGTCGAAGCCCATGCCCAGCGCGTCCAGGGTCCGCAGCCACAGGTTGCGCCTGCCCTCGTTGCGGTCGGCGGCGGCGGTGGCCCGCAGCGTCAGGCCGATGCCGATCGAGCGCACCGGCTCGGGCGGGAACGGCAGCGGCTTCTCCCGCACCATCCGCAGCCGGGTCCGCTCGGTGTCCAGCCCGTCGAGCCGGTCCAGCATCACCTGGGCGCCGAACCGCGTCGCCCCCACGCCCAGCCCGGTGTACCCGGCGGCGTAGGCCAGCCTGCCCCCGTACCCGGTCCCGAAGAACGCCGAGAACCGGCTGCACGTGTCGATCACCCCGCCCCAGGAATGGGTGAAGCGCACCCCCGCCAGCTGCGGGAACGTCTCGAAGAAGTGCTCGGCGAGCGTCCGGAACGTCTCCGGCCGCTGGTCGTACTCCGGCCGCACCTTCCCGCCGTAGTGGTGGACCGCGTCGTACCCGCCCCACAGGATCCGGTCGTCCGCGGTCAGCCGGTAGTAGTGGAAGAAGTTCGCCGCGTCCCCCACCCCCTGGCGCCCCCTCCACCCCAGCGACTCCATCTGCGCCCCGTTCAGCGGCTCGGTCATCAGCGCGTAGTCGTACACCGGGGCCAGGTAGTGCTTGAGCCGCCGCAGCGGCCCGGGGAAGGCACCGGTGCCCCAGGCCACCCGGGGCGCGTGCACCGACCCGCCGCGCGCCTCCAGCCGCAGCCCCGCCGGGGTGGACCGGATCGCCCGCACGGGGGTGTTCTCGAAGATCCGCACCCCCAGCCGCAGGCACGCCGCCCGCAGCCCCCAGGCCAGCTTGGCGGGGTGCAGCATCGCCACCCCGTCGGGCTCGTACAGCGCCCCCACGTAGGTGGGGGAGTCGATCTCGGCCCGGGTCCGCGCGGCGTCCCACACCTCGGCCCGGTGCCCCAGGGCGGTGATCGCCGCGGCGGACTCCGCGAACCCCTCGGCCTGCCAGGGCGCGGTGGCCACCAGCAGCTCGCCGGTGCGCTCGAACTCGCAGTCGATCCCGTACTTCTCCACCGCCTCGCCGATGGCGTCCAGGTTGGCGTACCCCTGGCGCTCCAGCTCCGCGATCTCCTCCGGCCACCGCTCGGCGCCGTTGTCGTACCCGTGGGTGAGGCTGGCGGCGCAGAACCCGCCGTTGCGCCCGGAGGCCGCCCACCCGGCGGTGCGCGCCTCCACCAGGACCACGTCCCGGCCGGGGTCGCGCTCCTTGGCGATGAGCGCCGTCCACAGCCCGCTGAACCCGCCGCCGACCACGGCCAGGTCGGCGAAGGCGTCGCCCTCCAGCGCCGGGGCGGCCTCGGGCACATCGTGCCCGGGCACGTCGGGATCGAGCCAGAAGACCCGGGGGCGGGCGCCCTTCAGCGCCTCGCGGGCCCCTGCGGTGACCGCGTCGGCCATGGGTATCACACACTTTTCGTCGGTCGTGGGAAAGGACTCGGATACGGAACGGGGCACCGGCCGGGCGAGAGCGCCCGACCGGTGCCCCGGGGACGGACGTCAGGCCCGGCGCCTGGCCGCGATGATGTTGATGACGGCCATGGTGAGCCCGACCGCGAACAACAGCGTGCCCATGACGTTCACCTGCGGGGGGATTCCGACGCGCGTGGCGCCCCAGATCCACAGGGGGAACGTGTTCACGTCGCCGCTCACGAACGTGGTGATGATGTAGTCGTCGATGGACAGGGCGAACGCCAGCAGCCCGCCCGCCATCACCGCGGGGAACAGCATCGGCAGCGTCACCAGCCGGAACGTCTCCCACGGCCCGGCGCCCAGGTCGCGAGCGGCCTCCTCCAGGCTCGGGTCCAGGGTGATCACCCGCGCCCGCACCGTGATGGCGACGAACGACACGCAGAACATCACGTGCGCGATGACCGTCGTCCAGTACCCGGTGGTGATGTTCAGCATCAGGAACGTGGACAGCAGGGCCGCGCCCAGCACCACCTCGGGCGCGCTGATCGCCGCGAACATCACCAGGTTGGTGAGCTGCTTGCCGCGGAACGTGAACCGCCCCAGCGCGATCCCCAGCAGGGTGCCCAGCGCCCCGGCGATGACCATCGTCAGCAGCGCGATGGTCACCGAGTTGAACATCGCCTCGTTGAGGTCGGGGTAGGCGAACGCGTTCGCGTACCACTCCAGGGTGAACCCCTGCCAGGTGATGTTGTGCCGGCCGGCCGGGTCGTTGAAGCTGAACACGATCATGAACAGGATCGGCACGAACAGCCAGGCCAGCACGGCCCACGTGTACCAGCGGCCCCAGTCGGTCCGGCGCCGGACCGCGGGTGCGGGGGGCCGCGGCGCGGAGCCGGTCCGGCCCTCGGTCTCGAACGTGGCGCTCACGACGTGTGCACCTCCATGACCCGTTCGGTGCCCAGAGCCCTGGCGTAGCTGAAGATGCCGACGAGCAGCAGCCCCATGAGCACGAAGGTGATCGACGCGGCGATCGGGTAGTTGTTGTTGACCAGGTACTGGGTCCGGATGACGTTGCCGATCATCGTGTTGTGCGTGCCGCCCAGCACCGACGCGTTGACGTAGTCGGCGCTGGTCGGGATGAAGGTCATCAGCACGCCGGCGAACACGCCCGGCAGCGACACCGGCAGGATCACGTGCGCGAACGCCCGCAGCCGGTTCGAGTACAGGTCGTGCGCCGCCTCCACCAGGTGCGGGTCCATCCGCTCCAGCACGGCGTAGATCGGCAGCACCATGAACGGCAGGAAGTTGTAGGCCAGCCCCAGGATCACGGCGGGCGCCGTGTTGAGCACCGCGAACCCGTCCGGGAGCAGCCCCAGGTCCTTGAGGGGCCCCAGCACCACGCCGTTGTCGGACAGGAAGAACCGCCACGAGATCGTCCGCAGCACGAACGACACGAAGAACGGCAGCAGGAGCAGTAGCAGGTACGTGGACTTGTAGGCACCGCCGCGGAAGGCGATCCAGTAGGCCATCGGGTAGCCGACGGCGATGCACACCAGGGTGGCGCAGCCGCCGTAGAACAGGGAGCGCAGGATCTGCTCCCAGTAGGTCCCGATGGCTTCGGCGTAGTTGCCCACCTCGAAGGTCTGCTGGAAGCCGGTGATCACGTTGCCCGTGGTCAGCGACAGCGACAGCATCCCGCCGATGGGGACCACGAAGAACAGCGCCAACCAGGTCCACGCCGGGAGCACCAGCACGTAGGGCGTCAGCTTGCGGTTTCTCATGGGGAGACTCGGGATCGCTCGGTGTCAGCTCTGCGTGACGGCCTGGAACAGGGACGAGAACCCGTCCTGCTCCTCGGTCGGCAGGACGACGAAGTTGTGCAGCCTCTGGTAGTCCTCCTCGGTGGGGAACACCAGGGGGCTCTCGGCCATCTCGGTCAGCGCCGCGCCGCGGTCGCTGTCGCCCTCGGCCGCCGCCCACTCCAGCATGACCTCCTGGGCGTGGGGGACCGGGGAGATGTAGGCGATGTACTCGGTGAGGCCGGTGGCGATCTCCGGCTCGTACAGGAAGTTCATCAGCTCGATCGCGTCCACCGGGGCCTGGGTGGTGTACGGGATCATGAGGTTGTCGGTCCACAGGGTGGCGCCCTCCTCGGGGATGACGAACTTCAGGTTCGTCCCCTCCTCGGAGTTCTGCTGGTAGATGTCGCCGGACCAGGCCATGGTGATCCACAGGTCGCCGTTGGTGAGCGGCTGGATGAAGTCCTGGTCGTAGTAGGCGCGCACGATGCCGGAGTCGCGCTGCTCGCGGAGCCTGTCGGCGGCCGCCTCCCAGTCCGCGGAGGTGGAGTCGGCCGGTGTGACGCCGGTGGCCAGCAGACCGAAGTTGGCGATCTCCTGGGGGTCGGAGAACATGCCGACCTTGCCCTCGAAGGCCGGGTCCCACAGGTCCTGGACGCTGGTGATCTCCCGGTCGATGAACTCGGGGTTGTACGCGATGCCGGTGATGCCGGAGGCGTAGGGGACCGTGTACTTGTTGCCCGGGTCGAAGGCGCTGTTCTTGTAGATCTCGCCCGCGTACTCGGCGAAGTTCGGCAGCTGCGAGTGGTCGAGCTGGATCAGGTACCCCAGCTCGATGAGCTTGGCCAGCTCGAACCCGTTGGGCAGCACGATCAGGTCGTAGCCGAGGTCGTCCTCGCTGGCGAGCTTGGGCTGGATCTGGCCGAAGAACGAGGCCGCCTCCTGCACGTCCTCCTTGTACTCGACCTCGATGCCGGTGGCCTCGGTGAACTGCTGGATCTGGGTGCGCTCGGAGTCCATGTACAGCGGCCAGTTGGCCCAGCGCAGGTTGCCGGTGCGCTCCTTGCCCTCCCAGAAGTTCGCGTCGGCGGCGGGGTCGCGCTGCTGTCCCCCGACCCCGCACGCGGACAGGGCGAGGGCGGCGGCCGCCGCTCCGCCGGCCTGGAGGGTGCGCCGCCGGGTCAGGCCGGGCGGCCCGAGGGGGCTGCGGCGTGCCCGGGTGAGGCCGCGGAGGAGTGCGGGGTCGATGCCGGCGCGCGAGCGGTTGTTCATGGGTCGTTCCTTGGTCTTCCGGTGTTCCGCCGGGGAGAGCGGGGGGTTCGTGGCCGGTGGCGCCGGTCCCGGTCGGCGCCTCGGGGGAGTGGGGCCGCAGAGGTCAGGCCAGCAGGGGGTAGGAGTGGTGGGCGGGCCAGGACAGCCACACGCGGTCGCCGCGGTCGGCGGCCAGGGTGGAGTCGGAGGAGTTCTGCAGGTACACCGTGACGGTCTCGCCGCCGCCGATATCCACCTGGTAGTGGGTGGCCGACCCCAGGTAGACGGTCTCGGTGACGGTGCCGGGAACGGCGCTGACACCCTCGTCCGGCCGTTCGGCGCCGATGCGGATCTTCTCCGGGCGCACGGTCAGGCAGACCGCGGATCCGGCCGCCTCCGACCCCTGCGCGGCCAGCGCCGCGGGCAGCTCCGCGAGCAGGGCGGTGGCGCCGTCGGCGACCTCCACCCGCCACGCGCCGTCGGCCCCGCCGAGCACCGTGCCCTTGATGAGGTTGCTGGTGCCGATGAAGTCGGCCACGAACCGGGTGGCCGGCCGCTCGTACACCTGCGCCGGGGTGCCCAGCTGCTCGACCCGGCCGTGGTTCATCACCGCGATCCGGTCGGACATGGTCAGCGCCTCCCCCTGGTCGTGGGTGACGTAGACGAAGGTGATGCCGACCTCGCGCTGGATGCGCTTGAGCTCCACCTGCATCGCCTGGCGGAGCTTGAGGTCCAGGGCGCCCAGGGGCTCGTCGAGCAGCAGGGCGGCGGGCTGGTTGACCAGGGCGCGGGCCAGGGCCACCCGCTGCTGCTGCCCGCCGGAGAGCTGGGACGGCCGGTGCTTGGCCCGGTGCCCGAGTTCGACCAGTTCGAGCATCTCGCCGACGCGCCGCCTGATCTCGTCCTTGGCGACGCCCCTGCGCCTGAGGCCGAAGGCGACGTTGTCCGCGACGCTCATGTGCGGGAACAGCGCGTAGCTCTGGAAGACCATGTTGACGTCGCGGCGGTTGGCGGGGACCCCGGTGACGTCCTGCCCGTTGAGCCGGACGACGCCCCGGGTGGGCTCCTCGAAACCCGCGATCATCCTCATGGTGGTGGTCTTGCCGCAGCCGGAGGGGCCCAACAGGGAGAAGAACTCGCCCTGTTCGATGGCCAGGTCGACGCCGTCGACGGCGTTCACGGTCTCGGAGCCGGAGCGGAAGGACTTGGACACCCCCTCCAGGCTGATCGCGGGCTGCCGCGCGGCTGCGGTCTCCACGTCGGGCGTCTCCGGTGCTGTGGTGCTGGTAGTGGCCATGGTGGGGGTGGTCCTGTCGCTTGCTCGTTGCCGTACCGGGAGGCGGCCGGTCCGCCCGGGCGGACCGGCCGGGGCGTGTCACTCGCCGATGTAGCTCATGACGTGCTTGACGCGGGTGTACTCGTCGAAGGAGTACATGGACAGGTCCTTGCCGTACCCCGAGTGCTTGAAGCCGCCGTGCGGCATCTCGGCGGTGATCGGGATGTGGGTGTTGATCCACACGCACCCGAAGTCGAGGCGGCGGGAGACCCGCAGGGCCCGGGCGTGGTCCCTGGTCCACACACTGGAGGCGAGCCCGTACTCCACCGAGTTGGCCCACGCGACCGCGGTGTCCTCATCGGTGAACCTTTGCACCGTGATGACCGGTCCGAAGATCTCGTCGGTGACCAGCTCGTCGCCCTGGCGCAGGCCCGAGACGACGGTCGGGGCGTAGAAGTAGCCCTCGTCGCCCACCCGGGAGCCGCCCGCCAGCACCTCGGCGTGGTCGGGCGCCCGGTCCAGGAAGCCGCTCACCCGCGCCAGCTGGTTGGCGTTGTTGACCGGGCCGAACGCGGCGTCGGTGTTGCTCGGCGGGCCGGTGACGGTGTTGCGGGCCTGCTCGGCCAGGGCGGCTGCCAGGTCGTCGTGGACGCCCGGCGCGGCCAGCACCCGGGTGGCGGCGGTGCAGTCCTGGCCGGCGTTGAAGTACCCCGCCTCGGCGATGCCCGCGGCGGCCCGCTCGATGTCGGCGTCGTCGAAGACGATGACCGGGGCCTTGCCGCCCAGCTCCAGGTGCAGGCGCTTGAGGTCCTTGGACCCGGACTGCGCCACCTCGTACCCGGCCCGGGTGGAGCCGGTGAGGGAGATCAGGCCCGGGACCGGGTGCTCGACCAGGGCGCGGCCGGTGTCGCGGTCGCCCGCGACCACGTTGAACACGCCCGGCGGCAGGAACTCGGCGGCGATCTCCGCCAGCAGCAGGGTGGAGACCGGGGTGGTGTCGGAGGGCTTGAGGACGATGGTGTTGCCCGCGGCCAGGGCGGGGCCGATCTTCCAGGCCGCCATGGCCATCGGGTAGTTCCACGGGGTGATCTGGCCGACGACGCCGATGGGCTCGCGGCGGATCCAGGAGGTGTGGTCGGCGAGGTACTCCCCGGCGGCGCGGCCCTCCAGGTTGCGGGTGGCGCCCGCGAAGAAGCGCAGGGCGTCCAGCACCTGCGCGATCTCCTCGCTCTTGGTGAGCTCGACGGGCTTGCCGCAGTTCCGGACCTCGGCGGCGACGAGTTCGTCCGCGCGCTCCTCCACCCGGTCCGCGAACCTGTTGAGGGCGATCTGCCGTTCGGCCGGGGTCCAGTCGCGCCAGCCCTTCTCGAAGGCGGTGCGGGCGGCCTGGAACGCCGCGTCGACGTCCTCGGCGGTGGAGACCGGGGCGGTGGCGAAGACCTTCCCGGTGGCCGGGTCGACGAGGTCGCTGCGGATCCCGTCGGCCGTGTCCACGTACTCGCCGTTGACGAAGTTGCGCAGGTCTTGGGTCACGGTGCTCTGCTCCCGGGTCGGTCGGGCGCGTCGGTGCGCCGACTGGCTGTTGATGCGCGCGCGCATAGCGCTGTGATCTGTCACACTGCCATCCGGCAACGGCGAGATCAAGATCTGCCAATGGATTCCGTTGTAAAGATTAGATTTCCCAACGGATACTTGACAGAACATGGAACGGTGCGACTATTTCTATTGAGAGGGTCGAGCATGTGACCCCCGGGTCGACCCGAGCGTGGTCCCCGCGTTACCGACGAGCTTGGAGCATCAAGTGGCAGCGCACATGAGTCCTGAGCACCTCCAGCAGGCCGCCAAGGACCACCTGTGGATGCACTTCACGGAGATGGCCGCCTACAACGACGCCGACGTCCCCGTCATCAGCCGCGGCGAGGGCGTGTACGTCTACGACGACAAGGGCAAGCGGTACCTCGACGGGCTCGCGGGACTCTTCGTCAGCCAGGTCGGCCACGGCCGCGCCGAGATCGCCGACGCCATCGCCGAGCAGGCCCGCGAGCTGGCGTACTTCCCCATCTGGACGTACGCGCACCCCAAGGCCGTCGAGCTCGCCGAGCGGATCGCCTCCCTGGCGCCCGGCGACCTGAACCGCGTCTTCTTCACCACCAGCGGTTCCGAGGCCGTGGAGTCCGCCTGGAAGCTGGCCCGCCAGTACTTCAAGGCGATCGGCGAACCCACCCGGCACAAGGTGATCAGCCGGCGCATCGCCTACCACGGCACCAGCATGGGCGCCCTGTCCATCACCGGCCTCCAGGGCATCAAGACCCCGTTCGAGCCGCTGGTCCCCAGCACCCTCCAGGTGCCGAACACCAACTTCTACCGGGCGCCCCGGCACGGCGACGACATCGAGGCGTTCGGCCGCTGGGCCGCCGACCAGATCGAGGAGGCGATCGTCCAGAACGACCCGGACACCATCGCCGCGGTCTACGTGGAGCCCGTCCAGAACTCCGGCGGCTGCTTCCCGCCGCCGCCCGGGTACCTCCGGCGGGTCCGCGAGATCTGCGACCGGTACGGCGTGCTCATGGTGTCCGACGAGGTCATCTGCGCGTTCGGCCGCCTGGGCGAGTACTTCGGCGCCACCAGGTACGGCTACGTGCCGGACATGATCACCTTCGCCAAGGGCGCCACCAGCGGGTACGTCCCGCTGGGCGGCATGATCGCCCGCGAGAAGCTCATGGAGCCGTTCAAGGAGAAGGGGTCCTCCTTCCTGCACGGCATCACCTTCGCCGGCCACCCGGTGGCGGCCGCGGCGGCGCTGGCCAACCTCGACCTGTTCGAGAGCGAGGGCATCCTCGACAACGTCCGCCGCAACGCCCCGGTGTTCCGGGCGACCCTGGAGAAGCTGCTGGACCTGCCGATCGTGGGCGACGTGCGCGGCGACGGGTACTTCTACGGCATCGAGCTGGTGAAGGACAAGGAGACCAAGGAGACGTTCAGCGACGAGGAGTCGCACCGCCTCCTCAAGGGCTTCCTGTCGGGCGCGCTGTTCGACGCCGGGCTCATCTGCCGCGCCGACGACCGAGGCGAGCCGGTCATCCAGCTCTCCCCGCCGCTCACCTGCGGCCCGGAGCACTTCGTGGAGATCGAGTCGATCCTGCGCAAGGTCCTCACCGAGGCCTGGGACCGGCTGTAGGCCCCCGCCCCTCCCCGCGGACGCCCCCCGTTCCCCTCGGGCGGGGGGCGTCCCCGTGCCCGCCGCCGGCGCGGGGAGCGGCGGCCTTCGCGTGCGGGGCCGTCCGCCGACAGGCGGCGGGGGCGTTCCCGTGCGGGGCGGACGCGGGTGCCTGGTGCGGAGCCCCCGGGTACCACCGGAACCGCGGTGCCCGTCCGGCGCGGGGGCCCGGGCCAGGGGGCACCCGGACCGGGACGGCGACGGGGCGGCCGCGAGTGGCGCCCGGGGTCAGGTGGGCCAGGTGAAGACGTCGGCCTCGGCGGACACCAGGTGGGCGTCGGACTGGCCGAACTGGATCACCCGCACCCCCACCCAGCCGCCCTCGGGGACGGTGCCCTTCCACGAGTACGCGAACCGGCCCCGGCCGATGGCGTGCACGGCGCTGCCCGCCGGCCGCTCGGAGAGCGCGCCGCCGCCCGCGTCGAACTCGACCGCGCGCAGCTGCACCTCGGTGCCCGGGGTGACCCCCATCAGGGTCACCCCCACCGAAAGGTCGTAGCGCCCCTCCAGCGCCAGCACCCGGACGTCCGCCGTCCCGTCCCCGCGGTGGTCGAACCCGATGTCGTGCCAGGTCGCCGGGGCCAGGGTGACGCGGGTGTCCTTCGTGAAACGGTGGTGCTCGGGCATGCGGACTCCTCGGGGCCGGTCGCCGGTCGGGTCCAGCATCCGGCCCCGGGGGTCACCGATCAACCACCCCGCGCCCGTGTCACTTGGGCCAGTAGAAGACCTCGGCGGTGGCCTCCTTGATCCGCGCCGGCCGCTCGCCGTACTGGGCCACGCGCACCCGGACCCGGCGGCCCGCCGCCAGGTTCCCCTTCCACGTGTAGGTGAAGTGCCCGAACCCCGCCGCCTGGAGGGGGGAGTCGATCGGCCGGTTGCGGGCCACCTTCCAGCCGCCGTCCCCGTCCTGCTCGTACTCGGTGGCGCGCAGCTGCACCTCGGTGCCCGCCGGCAGGTCCTCCAGCACCACCCCCACCGACAGGTCGTACAGGGCGCCGTCCGGCTCGTCCACGCCCACCAGCGAGTACAGCTCCCCGGTGCGCCCGTCGTGGAGCCGGTCGAACTTCAGGGACGTCCACGTCCCGGCGGGAAGCTCCTGGGCGCTGTCCTTCTCGAACCTGCGGTGCCTGGGCATGTCGTCGTCTCCTTCGGATCCGCTCGGGGGCTTGCTGAAGGTGCCGTCCCGGACCATCCGGTAGGCCTTGTCTCCGGGGCAGGAGGTGGCGATGAAGTCCCGGTGCCCCAGGACCTTCCCGGAGATGGAGGTGTCCGGCTCCATCAGCCACTGCCGCAGCTGCCGGACCGCCTCGATCTGCTCCGGGGTGACGGGGTCCTTGGGGCCGGTGGCCAGGGTGACGCTGTAGTGCGAGGAGTTGCCGCCGGGCTGGGCGGCCTGGACGCGGTACAGCCCGCGGCCCTCCAGCACATGGCCGTGCGGGCAGGCCATGAACGAGTTCCCGGTGAAGTAGGCGGTGCCCGCCCGCCGGGCCAGCCAGGTGCCGTCCGGGGTGGTGGGGCACCAGATCCGGCCCGTGTGGCGGACGCGTTCGACCGTGAACCCGTCGGTGCGGGCCGCCACCGCCCTGGGGCTGAAGGTCTGCTCCGCCGACAGCTCCACCCGCCACCCCCCGAGCGGGACGCCGCGCACCGACGCCGTCCGCCCGGCCAGGACCGCCGCGAAGCGGAACGCCTCGGCGCCCGCCTCGTCCGGCAGGTCCAGGAACCGGTCGTCCCGGCCGGCCGAGGCCATGACGACCCGCAGGAACAGGTCGAGCTGGGCCCGGGTCAGCGACCTCAGGAACCCGTGCGAGGGCACACCCCCCGGCATCTGCTCGGCCAGCGCCCCCTCGGCGCCCGCCGACAGCCGGAACACCGCCTCCGCCGAGGTGTGCTCCTCCCACCAGGCCACCGCGTCCGACCACTCGGGGGCGCCCGCGGCCGCGGCGCCGAACAGGCCGTGCAGCAGGGCGCGCACCCGGGCCGCGTCCTCGGTGCCGCGCCGCAGCGGACGCCGGATCACCGTTCCCGGACCCGGCACCGACCACGCCCAGGCCACCAGCTCCACCAGGGCGTCGGACCACTTGGCCTGGCCGGGCAGGTCCGCGCAGGGGGCGGCGGTGCGGATGCGGTCGCGGACGGTCAGCTCCCCGCTGGTCGTCCAGGCGGGGGCGAACCCGCTGCCGGGCCGCGGGTCGCGACCCGGTCTGCCGGTCCTGCGCTCCACCGGCCAGCGGTGGCCCGGGGTGCTGAGGGAGGAGTGGCCGCGGCCCTCCATGAGGAGGAGCTCGCGCGGCACCGCGGGGAAGACGTTCACCGCCAGCAGGGGCTGCCAGCGGGACAGGCCGGTGGTGTGGTCCAGGGTCAGGACGAGGTCGCCGGGGGCGATGGCGTCGAAGGGGCGCCACCCGTCCTCGGTGAGGATCTGCGTGTCCTCGTCCACGCAGTAGCCGATGTCCGCCCAGCCCCTGCTCGGGCCGGTGTGGAAGCGGCGGGTGCTCTTCCAATAGGCGATGCAGGCCGAGTGGTCCCTGTTGGCGAGGTTCTGGTCGACGCTGTCGTAGTGGACGACCAGGCCGCTCTTGGGATCGGCGTGCCCGGCGGGAGAGGGACCCCAGCCGAGGTCGGACCGGGAGACGTACTTGCTCGGTCGTGGCATGACTCCAGTGTGTCAAGAAGACACTCCGTTGTGTAGCGGAATGGTGATATCCGGTCGGAAAATCCCCCGCGTGGCGCCCCCTGTGCCCCACCGCCCCCATACGGCACGATGGTGCTTCCGCCACCTTCCCGGGAGGTCCGCCCGTGCGCTACGCACACACCGTCGGCGTCGTCCGCGAGGCCGAGGCCGCGCTCATGGCCCGGCTGCCCGGCGGGGCGCTCATGCGCCGCGCCGCCGCCGGCCTCGCGGTGGAATGCGCCCGCCTCCTCCCGCGCGTGTACGGGGCGCGCGTCGTGCTGCTCGTCGGCCCGGGCGACAACGGCGGCGACGCCCTCTACGCGGGCGCCGACCTGGCCGCCCGGGGAGCCGCCATCCGCGCCTTCCCGGCCGCCGGGCGCGCCCACGAGGGGGGCCTGGCCGCCCTGCGGGCGGCGGGCGGGCGCGTCGTCCCGGCCGACCGCGCCGAGGACACCCTGTTCGACGCCGACCTCATCGTCGACGGCCTGCTCGGCATCGGCGGCCGCGGCGGGCTGCGGCCCCCGTTCGCCGCCCTCGCGGTGCTGGCCGCCAACGCCCCGGCGCCGGTGGTCGCCGTCGACCTGCCCAGCGGGGTGGACGCCGACACCGGCGAGGTGGCCGGGGCCGCCGTCCGCGCCGACGTCACCGTCACGTTCGGCACCCACAAGCCGGGCCTGCTCGTCGACCCGGGGGCCGCCCGCGCGGGGCGCGTGCACCCGGTGGACATCGGCCTGGGGCCCGAGCTGCCGGGCCCGGCCCTGCTGTCCTTCGACGACGCCGACGTCGCCGCGCTGCTCCCCGCCCCGGGGCCGGAGTCCGACAAGTACCGGCGCGGCGTCCTCGCCGTCCGGGCGGGCTCGGCCCCCTACCGGGGCGCCGCCGTCCTCACCGTCGGCGGGGCGCTGCGCACCGGGGTGGGCATGGTCCGCTACGCGGGGGCCGAGCCGGTCGTCGACCAGGTGCTCGCCCGCTGGCCCGAGGTCGTCGCCGAGGTCAACGACCCGCTGAGCAGCACCCGCCTGGACCCGGGCCGGGCCGCGGCGGCCGTCATCGGCCCGGGGCGCGGGACCCGGCCAGGCAACGCCGACGAGCTCCGCGTGGTGCTGGAGAGCGACCTGCCGGTCCTCGCGGACGCCGATGCCATCACGCTCCTGGCCGATGACGCCCTGGCGGACCTGGTGCGCGAGCGCACGGCGCCGACCCTGGTCACCCCGCACGCGGGCGAGCTGTCCCGGCTGCTGGGCACCGACCGCGAGGAGGTGGAGGCGCGGCGCCTGGAGCACGCCACCCGGGCGGCGCGCGAACTGGACTGCACGGTGCTGCTCAAGGGCTCGACGACCCTCGTCGCCCACCCGGGCTCGCCGGTCGCCGTCAACGCGACGGGGACCCCGCTGCTGGCCACCGCGGGCTCCGGCGACGTCCTGTCGGGGATCGTCGGGGCGCTCATGGCGGCGGGCCTGCCCGCCACGGAGGCCGCCGTCTGCGGCGCCCACCTGCACGGGCGCGCCGCCACCCTGGTCCGCGCGGGCGCCCCCGTCAGCGCCTCGGACCTCCTCGACGGCATCCCCGCCGCCCTCCTCGCCATCCGGGCCTCCGCCACCCCCTGACCTCCGCCCCGGCGTACGGGGCTCGGGGGACCGGCACCGCGCGGCTCCGGCCGGCCCGCCCCGTCCTGGCACGATGGGGGTCGACGACCGACGGAACGGATCCCCCATGCCTGCCGCCCCCACCCTGATCGGTGCCGCCCTCTTCCTTCTCGGGCTCGCGGCGGCCCTGGCGGTGGAGGCGTGGATCATCCGTGGGGACCGCGCGCTCTCCGGTCTGCCCGTGGGCCGGATGGGCCTCCTGTTGTTGAGATCCGTGCCGCTAGCGCGTTCCTGCGCGCGCTTCTACCTGGGGGTGGCGGCGATGTGGGTCCTGGGGCCGGTGCCCGGATACCCGGCCCTGGCCGTGCCCGTGGTCCTCGCGGCGTTCGGTTCCCCGTCCGTCGACCGGCGGCTGCGCCGCCTGCGCTCCGGCCTCGGGCCGGGCGGCCGCCCCGAACCCCGCCCGCTGCCCTCGCGCATGCTCGCCGACCGCGGACGCCGGGCGGCCGGGAGCGTCCTGCTCGCCGTACTGGTCGCGGCCACGGTCGCCGGGGCCCTCGTCGGCGGATGGCCCGCAGCGGTGGCGATCGTCGTCCTGGCCGCCGCGGGCGGGGCGGTCGCACAGGGGCTGCTGCTCCCGCGCATCCTCCTGGACGGCACGCACCTCTACCTGTACGGGGGCCGCGGGACCGCGGTCGTCCCGGTCGAGCACGTGGCCCGCGTCGAACCGGGGCGGCGCGGCATCACCGTGCACCTCACCGACGGCACCGAGGTCTCCTCGACCACCTGGGCGCGCGCCCCGGGCCGCCGCCGGTGGACCGCCGACCGGGTGCGCGACTTCGCCGCCCGCGCCCGCCCGGCCACCGCGGGCATCGGCGGCCGCCGCCCCGAACGGGAGCGCACGTTCCCGCTGGACCTGTCCCTCGCCTGGGCCGGAGCCGGCCTCGTGGCCCTGGCCGTCCTCGGGGGGTGAGGCGCAGGGACCCGGCCCCGGAAGGGGGAGTGCTCCGGCGCTCGGCCTCGGAGCACCGTGCTCACCGGGCGCCGGGGTTCCCGAACGACAAGGAAACCGTTCCGGTCCCCGGCGCGTCCTTGAAAAGGACGAAAAGGATGTAAAGGTCTTCTTGGAGGGAGGCCGGTGACCCGTTCCCCCAACGCGCGGAGGCGGTCCGATGGGCACAGCGACGGCCGCACCCGGTGGCGCGCGCTGTTCAGGACCTGTGTCGTCCTGCCCTTCCTCGGCCTGCTGACGGCCCTCGTACTCTCCTTCGGGGTGGGGGACGCGGTCACGCGCCTCCACTACGCCACCGGTTCCGCGACCGCTCCCGGCACCGTCCAGGAGATCCGCGAGGGGAGGCCCGTCGTCGCCTTCACCACGGCGGACGGGACCGAGGTCACCACCGAGGTCCGCGGCGACCACCGCCGCGGCGACCCCATCGACGTCACGGTCCGCTACCTCCCCGAGCGGCCGACCGAGGCCATGCTGGACGGCTCCTCTTGGATTCCGCCGATCCTGTTCTTCCTTCCGGCGGCCCCGCTCCTCGTGCTTCTGGTGCTACGCCATCCGCACGGTCCCCGCGCGGCCCTGTACCGGGCCCGGCTCCGGGGCCTCGCAGGCGCCGAGCCGGCGGAGCGGCCCCCCGGCCTCACCCCCCTCCTCTTTTCGGGTGCGCTCCTCACCGTCGGCGGGGCGGCGCTGGTCGTCGTAGCGCTGGCCGCCTTCGAGTCCTGGCGGTCCTCCGACCTCTTCCCCGCGCTGGCGGTGGTCGGCGCCGCCCTGTTCCCGCCCGGGCTGGACCTGCTGTTCCGGGGGAGGCTGCTCCGGTTGGAGCGCGGCCCCTCCCGCCCCGTTCCGGCCCCGCCGAGGCTCTGGAGCACGGAGGCGTACGCGGTCATGATCGGCCTGGCCTTCCTCGTGGTCCCGCTGACGCTGCTCGTGGCCTGGTCCGTGGCGGAAGGGGAGGTCGACGACCCCGAGGAGGGCACCGCGACGGTGGTCGCCGCGGGCTGCGGCGACGTCATCGGTAACGGCCGCGGCTGCGAGGACGGGGTGGCGCTCGCCTACGAGGTCGACGGCCTCCCCCACACCGCGACCGCCGACATGCTGGGCCTGGCCCTGGAACCCGGCGAGGAGGTGCGCGTGGTCTGGGACGCCGAGGACCCGAGCCTGGTCCTGCTGGAGGGCCCGTTGTGATCCGCAGGGGCGGTGACGGACAGTGCCGTGCCGACCATGCCTTCACGTCGGCCATGGTTCCTCGTTGCCGCTGTTCGGGCGCCGACCGCCGACGGCCGGTGCCCCTGGGGCCCGCGGGCTTTCCGAACGGCAAGGAAACCGTTCCGATGGCCGGTGCGTCCACGAATAAGGACGAAACGGATGCATTGCCCCCTGCTTTCGGTCGAGTGGACGAGGAGGCCCGCCCCTGAACCCCCACCCCGCCCCCGTGGAAGAGACCCCGAAGCCCGGTGCGGTCTTCGCGCGGATCTTCGTCTTCATGCCGTTCCTCGGCGTCGCCCTCGCCCTCCTCGGCGCCCTCGGTGCCGGGGACGTGGTCACCCGGCTGGCCTACGAGACGGACTCGGCGACCGCTTCCGGCACCGTCGTGGAGGTCGAACGCGGACGGCCCGTCGTGGTCTTCACCACCGCGGACGGGACCGAGGTGACCGCCACCGCGCGAGGCGAGTACCGGCGCGGCGACCCCCTCGGCGTCACGGTCCGCTACCTGTCCCACGACCCCTGGGAGGCGACGGTCGGCGACGCCCTGTGGGTGCCCCCGCTCTTCTTCGCGCTGCCCCTCCTCCCGGTCGCCGTCCTCCTCTTCCTGCGCCACCCGAACGGGCCCCGCGCCCGGGCCTACCGGGCCCGGGTCCGCGCCCGGCAACACGGCCGCCCGCCGGAGGGGGCGTTCGGCCCGCCGGTGGTCCTCTGGTCGGTCTCCGGGACCGTCTTCACGGTTTGCGCCCTGGCCCTCATCGCGGCCTCCCTGTACGGGTTCGACACCTGGGACGACGGCCAGCTGTTCCCCGTGCTCGGCCTGATCGGCGCGGCCCTGC
Source organism: Nocardiopsis sp. NPDC057823 (assembly GCF_042797335.1). Lineage (NCBI taxonomy): Bacteria > Bacillati > Actinomycetota > Actinomycetes > Streptosporangiales > Nocardiopsidaceae > Nocardiopsis > Nocardiopsis sp. NPDC057823. Next base: position 245,921 of record NZ_JBHVLR010000006.1, read on the forward strand.
TGCCGCCCGGCCTCGACATGCTCTTCCAGGGGCGGTTGCGCTACCTGGAGCGCGTTCCCGGCAGGCGCGAGCCGGTTCCGCCCCGGCTGTTCCACGGCGGCCTGTACATGGGCCTTCTCGGCGTGGCCTGCACGGCACCGATCGTCCTGCTGGTGTTCGTGTCCGTCGCGGCCGACGTGGAGACCCCCGAGGAGGGCACCGCCCGGGTGGTGGCCGCGGGCTGCGGCGACGTGATCGGCAACTCCCGGGGGTGCCGGGACCTGGTAGCCCTGGAGTACGAGGTCGACGGCCTGCGCTACACCCAGACCACGGACGACGTGGGCTTCGACTTCGCCCCCGGCGACGAGGCCCTGGTGGCCTGGGACGCCGACGACCCGACCCTGGTCCGCGTGGAGGGCGTTCGGTGAGCCGCAAGCGCGACCAGCGGCGGGGGCGTCCCAGCGGCCCTCGCCCGGTTCCGCAGCGCTCGGTGCGGGAGATCCTGCGCGCGGAGGCCGCGAGTGCGGGGGGTTCACTGGCGTCCCGGAGCCTATGGCCCGTCGTGGGCTACACGGTCGGGGCTGCCGTGTTCTTCAGCGTCCTGAGCTTCTTCGCCGTGCCGTGGACCGGGCGCTGGTTCGCGGTGGTGCCCCGGGCGGGGCGGGTCGTGGCCATAGAAGACGGGAACCCGGTCGTGGTGGTCGATGGCGGCTCCGGGGAGCCCCTCCGGGTGGTGGCCCACGGGTCTCACACGCCGGGCGACCCCCTGGAGGTCACCGTCCGGCATCCCCCGTTCGTGCCCGAGGCCGCGGTCATGGGGGACCATGTCCCGCCGGGGCTCCTGGTCGCCCTGGCGGTCCTGCTCTGCCTGGCCGTTCTCGCGGTGTGGGCTCCGAAGGGCCTGCGTGCCTCATGGCTGCGCAGGCGGCGGACCCATCCCCGCCGCGGGCGGGTCCGGGGCGCCGAACTCTGGGTCCCGGTCACGCTGCGGGCGGGCGCGGCCGCCATGTGCCTGGTCGCCGGTTCGGCCGCGGGGGTGCTCGGCAGTGCCCTCGGCGGTGTCGTCTCCCCGGGGTGGCCGGTCGCCGGCCCCCTGCTGCTCCTGTGTCTCGCCTGGCTGCTGGTCCCCGCCGGTGCCGTGCTCGCGGTCCACACCCTGTACCGGTACGCGGAACGCGCACCGGTGAACGTCCGCCCTCCGGCCCGTGTCCGGGTGCTCCCGCGCCGCGCCGTGCTGTTGCTCCGGGCCGCCGCGCTGGTCGTCGGGTTCGCGGGCGGAATCGCCGCGTTCGCGGAGCCACGCCCGCCTGTCGGCCCGGTCGAGGCGGGCACCGCCGAGGTCGTCGACGTTTGGTCTGCGGAGTCCCGCAGCGGTGCGTGCCTGGGGCGGGCGCTGGTGGGGTACACGGCAGTGGGGCTTCCCTACCGGACGACCTTGCACGTGGAGTGTGCGGACCTGCGGGTGCTGGAAGCGGCGGGTGAGATCGATGTGCGGTGGGCCGCCGGTGCCCCCGAGTACGTGGAGTGGGTGCGATGACCACGGAGCGGGCCGACCTGGTCGACTTCCTGGAGCGCCTCAAGCGTGAACGGGGCCTGCCCTGTGGCATCCCCGCGGCCCCCGGGCCCATCCCTTCCTCGCCTTCGTCGCCGTCGTGGTCCTGGGCGGGCTGCTCGGCGCCTCGGTGTACCTCACTACTGCCGACTTTGTGCGCCGGGCCGCCTTCGAGCACCGGTCGCACGCCGTCACGGCGACCGTGGTCCAGATCCGCCACGGCGACCCCGTGGTCGCCTTCACCACCGCCGCGGGCGAGGAGGTCACGGCGGTGGCCCACGGCGAGTACCGCCGCGGCGGGCCCCGCGAGGTCGGCGCCCGATATCTGATCGAAGATCCTGGAGCGGTGGCCATGGCCGATCACCGCTGGGCTCCCTGGTGGGTGCTGGTGGCCGGGGCCGCGGCGGCGTTCGCCGTGCATGCCCGGTGGGCGCCGACCGGGATCCGCGGCGGATGGGTCTGGCGGAGGGCGAGAACCCATGTCAAGGGGCCCGGACCGGGCGGGTGGACCCGTCGTACCCTGCTCCGCCCGGCGGCGGGCGCGGCCGTGTTGCTCGTGTCGGCCGCGGCTTTTGCCGCGCTTCCCGTCTTCTTGGGCGACCTCCCCGGATTGGCGGCGGATCCTGCCGGACTCATCCTGCTGGTGCCCGCCACGGTGTGCGTCGTCGGTGCCGGAACGGTGGCGGTCCGCGCCGCCTACCGGTGGGCCGAACTCGTCTCCGCGCCCCGTCCACCGCGCCCGTTCCGCCTGCTGAGTCCCGGTTGGTTCTGGCTCCCTGCGCTCGCGGTGTGCGCGGCCACGACGTTGTGGGGCCTCGCCTCCCCGGTGGCCGACCGCCTCGAGCGCTGGGAGGCGGGTACCGCCGAGATCGTCGACGTGCGCTGCGAGCCCCGGGGGCGGGGCGCATCATGCACCACCTACCTCACCATCACCTATGCGGTCGACGGTCTGCCCTATGTCGAGGAGGTTCCAGGCGACTACGCCCGGGGTGGTGTTCCCGTCGAGTGGGACCCGGAGGACCCCACCAGCGTGCGGATCACCGATTGATCCCGGCCCGGCCCGGGCCGGCGCCGGCCTCGCGGCCCTGGCCGTCCTCGGGGGCGGGTCGTCCCGGGCCTCGCCCGGGGGCCCGGGTCAGCGTGGGCGGGCGGCGTCCAGGCCGAGTTTGACGATGTCGGTGATGAAGTAGTCGCCCGGGTCGCGGGCGTCGCGCAGCAGCGGCACCTTCTCCTCGTCCACCCACATGAACTCGGTGTGCTTGTCCGCCTCCAGCCGCGGCGCCTCCAGGTCGCCGTCCACCCGCACCAGGTAGTCCACCTCGTGCCGGGTGAGCCCGTCGCCCGGGTCCCAGTCGAGGCGGAACAGCTCCGCCTCCACCCGGCGCAGCCGCCAGCCGGTCTCCTCCTCGACCTCGCGGACCAGGCCGGCCAGCATGGTCTCGCCGGGCTCGACGTGCCCGCCGACGATGTCCCAGCAGTGCGGGAACACCTTGCGGTGCGGGGACCGCCGCTGGGCGAAGATCCGCCCGTCCGGGGCGGCGATGATCGCGCCCGCCACGTGGGTGCGTCCGTCGGAGGTGTCGGGGAAGACGATCCCCGGCGCCACCTCGATGTCGTCGATCCCGTGCGTCATGGCTCTCCCGTGCTCGACTGTGGGTTCCACCTTATGGTCCGCCGGTGCCGCCGACCTCGGCCTTCCGGATGATCTTCCCCCTCGGCCTTTCGGCCGCCCCCGCCTTCGGGGGAGGGCGGGTCGGCCGTGCAACGTCCCGTGGTCGCTCCCTTTCCCGGGGCGCTCGGCCGTGCCGCCCTGACCGGAGGCCTCCCGACCTCCGGCTCCCTCCGGGCGGCTCGGACGTTCACCTTCGCCGGCCGTCCGGTCCCCGTTCGCGAGGTCGCCGAGTCCCCGCGGGTCTCCTCGGCCCCGGAGCCGACGGCGTCCGCTCCCCACGGTCCGGGTCACTCCATCCGGTCGTCCTCGGCCCCGCCCGCGTCCTCGGCCCCCTCGGGCTCCGGGGGTTCCGCCGCACCCCGACCGCGGCGCGGCAGCCGCAGGGTGAGCAGCTTCGCCCGCGGGGCGAGCCGCCCGGCCAGCTCGAACACCCCCTCGGTGCGCGAGTGGTCCTCGTCCAGCACCGAGAACAGGTTGACCCCCAGGTAGAACGTGATCGCCCCGTAGGCCACCTCCCGGGCGGGCAGCAGCCGGGCCAGCGGGGAGCCGCCCAGCACCCGCTCCCACTCCTGCTCGATGAACGCGATCCACGGCTCGGCGCGGTCTCGGATCTCATCGCGCAGCTCGGGCTTGGTGACCGCCGCCGCGACCAGCTCGGAGAACTCGGTGATGTAGCCCCGCTCCAGGTCGGTGCGGTAGATCCGGACGGCCGCCTCCACCAGCTCCTCCAGGGTGCGCGCGGGCGCGGTGAGCTCCCGGTACATGGCCATGCGCTCGGCGCTGGACCGGTCCAGCGCGGCCAGCAGCAGCTGGTCCACGCCCCCGAAGTGGTAGAAGACCAGCGCCGAGTTGGCCTCGGCCCGCGTGGCGATGGCCCGGGCCGACGCCCCGGCGTACCCCTCCTCGCGGAGCGTCTCCGCCGCCGCCGCGATCAGTTTCTCCCGGGTCTCCTCGCTGGTCCGCCGCCCCGCGCCGCCGCTCCTGGCCATGCCCTCGCTCCTCCGCCGTTGCCGATCCTCTTCATCATACGGTTTAATCAAGTGATTAAACCGGTTGATTCAACCGAACGATGAAGGAGATCGCCGTGTCCGAGAACCCCCTGGCCAGCGGGTCCCGCTGGCTGCTCGCGGCCCTGGTCCTGGTCCTGCCGGTGGCGGTCGTCGCGATCCGGCTGACCCACTGGGGAGCCCTCGACCAGACCGCCCTCTTCTACCTCGGCCTGCCCACCGGCATCGCCCTGCTCGTGGTGTTCACGGCCCGGCCCCGCAGCGCCATGGGCGTCTCCATGGCGGTCCTCACCGTGGTCCTGGCCATGTCCGCCGTCATCCTCGGCGAGGGCATGGTCTGCCTGGTCATCGCCGCGCCCCTGCTCTACGGGGTGGTCGCCCTCGTCACCGCGGTCGCCACCGCCATCGCCCGCGGCGGCCCCCGGTCCCACCAGGCCCTCTTCGCCGTCCCGCTGCTGTTCGTCCTCACCCTGGAGGGCGTCGCCGGGATCTCCTTCCTGCCCCGCGCCGACCGGGGGGAGGGCGGCGCCTCCACCGGCGCGGACCCCGCCGAGGTCGCCGCCGCGCTGTCGGCCCCGCCCGCCTACGGGCCCTTCGAGGCCGTGTTCCTGCGCGCCGTCCCCTTCCCCGAACCGGTCGCCGCCACCGGGACCGGCCTGGAGGTCGGCGACACCCGCCGCATCGAGTTCACCCCGCGCACCACCCTCCAGATCGGCTCCGAGCCCACCCCCCGCCACATGGAGCTGGAGGTGGTCGAGAGCGAGGTCCGCGCCGACGGCGGCCGGGTCGTGTTCGAGGTCACCGAGGACGCGGCGTTCGCCAAGTGGATGGACATGCACCGCGCCACCGCCACCTGGACCGCCGAGGGGGACGGCACCCGCATGGACTGGGCCATCGACTACGACCGCACCTACGAGCCGTCCTGGTACTTCGGGCCGATCCAGGCCTACGCCACCGACCTGGCCGCGTCCTACCTCGCGGAGACCTTCACCGTCGGCGCGGGGGCCGCCGCGTCCACGGCGGAGGACCGGTGATGGGCCCCGAGCTCCCCGCCCTCCTCGTCCGCGGCGTCGGCCTCTCGGTCCCCGTCCTGCCGCTCGTGGCCCTGTGCCTGTGGCGGCCGCCCCGGCCGCGCGAGACCGCCGCCATGATCGTCTCCACCGCCTGGGCGCTGCTCACCCTCATCCCGCTCAACCTCTACGCCCTGCACGCGGGCTGGTGGTCCTTCCACGCCGAGGGCGCCGTGTGGGCGGGCATCCCGGTCGACCTGCTGCTCGCCTGGGCGCTGCTGTGGGGCGCCCTGCCCGCGGTGCTGCTCCGGTTCCTGCCGGTGCCGCTGCTCACCGCGCTGCTGGTGTGGGCGGACATCATCGCCATGCCGCTGGCCGAGCCCGTCGTCGTCCTCCACGGCACCTGGCTGCTCGGCGAGTTCGCCGGGTCGGCGCTGTGCCTGATCCCCGCGCTGGTGCTCGCGCACTGGACCCGCCGGGGCCAGGCCGTGCGGGCGCGCATGTGGGCGCAGGCGGTGCTGTCCTTCGGGCTGATGGTGGTGCTGCCGGTCACGGCCCTGGGCATCCTGCCCGGCGACGGGTTCGCCGTACCCGGGGGCCTCCCCGCGGCCCTGCAACTGCTGGGGTTCGCCGCGCTGCCCGGGCTGGCCGCCGCCCGCGAGTTCGCCCGGGTCGGCGGCGGCACCCCGCTGCCCTACGACCCGCCCGAGCGCCTGGTCACCAGCGGTCCCTACGCCTACCTGAGCAACCCCATGCAGACCACCGTCGTCGCCGTCTACCTGGTCCTGGCCGCTGTCCTGGCCGACCCGCGGCCGCTGTACGGGGCCCTCGTCGCGTTCGCCTACGGCGCCGGGTTCGCGGCCTGGCACGAGGGCGAGCGGCTGCGCGAGTCCTTCGGCCCCGAGTGGGACCGCTACCGCTCCGGGGTGCGGGCCTGGCTGCCCCGCTGGAGGCCCTGGCCGCACCGGGCCGCCGGGACCCTGTACGTGGCCGCCGACTGCTCGCTGTGTCAGGGGCTGCGGGCGTGGATCGAGGCGCGGTCGCCGGTGGCGCTCCGGATCCGGGACGCGCACGAACACTCCGAGGTCCTGTACCGGCTCACCTACGAGAACCCGGAGGGGGTCCGCTGGAGCGGGGTGCCCGCCCTGGCCCGCGCGCTCGACCACCTCCACCTGGGCTGGGCGTTCACCGGCTGGGCGCTGGACCTGCCCGGGGTGCGGCACTTCGCGCAGCTGTCCGCCGACGCCTTCGGGGCCGGTCCGCGGCCCGCCCGGGTGCCCGGCTCCGCGCCCGAGCCCGCCCCCTGACGGGCCGGGGTCCCGCCGTTATGCTCGGTCGGGCCGGAACGCCGCGGGGCCGCGGGCCCCGCGGGCGCCCGGCCCCGACCTCCCCACCCCCAGACGGCCGAGGATCCCCAGATGGAAGAACAGGCCATGCTCGCGCGGGACCTGGTCCTGCGCGTGTGCGCCGGAGCGACCGAGCTCGACCCGCAGTGGATCCGGGCCGACGGCAAGGTCACCACGCCGTTCCTCGTGCCGCGCGACCGCAACCTCGTGCGCGCCGTCATCGCCGCCGGCCGGTCCATGGGGGTGGAGCGGCTGCTGGTGTGCCGCACCCGGCCCGAGTTCTCCTACGAGCCCGTCACCGAGATCCCGCTGCACACCGACACCCTCATCGACCTGGTGCGCGGGTGGGGGCCCGACCCCACCGACTTCCTGGTGTGCGTGGAGGACTTCTCGGCGGCGGTGCTCATCACCGCGGACGACCTGACGGTGGCGGCGGGCCCGGCGGACTTCGTGCGCGAACTGGTGGGGGCGGACATCCCCCAGGCCCGGGCGCACTTCGCGTCGCGGGCGGAGATCGAGAAGACCCCGGACCTGGTGCGGGCCGCGGCGCTGTACCGGTGCTCCGGCGCGGGGCCCCGGCGCGCCCCGGGCCCCGACCTCTACGAACGCGTCGCCGCCGGGGCCGACCGCGTCCGGAGCGGGCGGGCCGCCCGCGGCCTGCGGGCGCTGCGCGGGGCGGCGGGCTGGACGGCGCTGGCGGTGGCGGCCATCGCACCGCTGGCGGTCTCCGCCGTGGCGGCCCCGGTCCTGCCGGCGGTGGTCACGCTCTTCGCCGTGCTGTTCCAGCTGGCGCTGCTCGCGCGGTCCCGCACGGTGGCCTTCGCCTCCCTGCTGCGGGTCGCGGCGCTGGGGGCGCTGCTGCTGTGGCCGATGGGGCTGGCCGAGCGGGCGGTCGCGGGGGCGCTGGGCGCGGACACCTACGACGTGGTCCCGTACACCTACGTGGCGGTGACGGTGGAGGAGGTCGGCAAGCTGCTGCCGCTGCTCCTGCTGACGCTGGTGGCGCCGCGCCGGGCGCGCAGGCTCGCGGCGGTGGACTTCGCGCTGCTGGCGGCCGCGTCGGGGGCGGGGTTCCAGCTGGCCGAGCACCTGGTCACCGCGCTCGCGGTCGGCGGCTCCGGCGGCGGCGGGTGGTTCCTGCCGGGCGGCAGCGAGCTCGTGGACCGGGGGACCGGGGCCGTGGTCGCGGTGTTCTCCGGGCACGCGGTGACCACGGGCCTGGTCGGGGCGGCGCTGGGGCTGGCGGTCGTGGGACGGGGGCGGTGGCTGTGGGCGCTGCCCCCGCTGGCGGTGCTGCTGGCGTTCCTGGAGCACCTGAACCTGAACGCGGTCCTGGCCGGCGCGGCGCTGCACCCGGCGTCGGGCGTGGTGCTGGGGCTGCTCGGCGGGGGGAGGCTGACGCCGTTCCTCCTGGTGGTACTGGTGCTGTGCGCGGTGGCGCTGGACTACCGGCTCATCGCGACGGCGGCGGAGAGCACCCCGCCGCTGCCGGGGCTGCCGCCGCTGGCGGGGCTGCGCCGGCGGGCGCGCGGACGCGCGGTGGCGACGCGGGTGCGGGTGCCGGGGGACATCGCGACGGGGTTCCGCCGGGCGGCGCTGGCCTGGGCGGAGCTGCCGGTCACGCTGACGACGACGCTGGCGATGATCGTGCACGAGCTGGCGGCGTGCACCATCGCGGCGCGGCGCGGGCCGGCCGTGCTGGGGGACACCTGGAGGTTCCTGCGGCAGCGGCGGGCGAACGCCATGGGGGAGGCCCGGTCGGCGGGGCGGCCGTGGCGGCACCACCCGTCGCAGGAGGACCTGACCCGGACCGCGCGGGAGCTGGCGAGGCGCCTGGGGCTGGCGGCCACGGGCGGGGTCACCGCGATGGCGGGCGCGGCGGCGGTGGCGGTCGCCGTGGTCCCGGTGGCCGCGCCGGGTGTCCCGGCGGGGGAGCCGGGGTACGCGCTGCTGGCGCTGGAGCGGTTCCAGACCTGGTTCGGGGGGCTGTCGGCGTTCGACGCGGTGTGGGCGGCGGTGCTGCTGTGCGCGGTGCTGCTCCTGCTGGTGTCGGGGAACGGGGTGCCGCGCGCCCACCCGGACATGCGGGACTTCCTGCGCTCGCCCTCGGCCAACGGCGGGGCGGTCCTGGGCATGCTCGCGCCGGGGCAGGTGGTGTACGCGGCCGTCGGCCTCGCGGGCCTGCTGCTGCCCCGGTCCGCCGACCGCCTCCTCGTCCGCTGAGCCGGCGGGCGGGAGCGGACACCCTGCACGGCGGCGGACGGGGGCGTAGACTGGAGGGGAACGGGGACAACGTCCCGTTCCGAGAGAGCCCGGTACGCCGGGACGAGGGTGTGACGACAGGGCAGGACTCGGAACCTCCGTTCCGCGTTGCCATGCCACTTCGGTGCAGGTCTGGAACCTGCCCCTCTCCCGCCGCGCGCGGCGCGCTCTCCGCGCCGCGCTCCCATCCGGACCGGGACGAGCAGGACTCCCCGGGCCGGGGATCGCAGAGCAGTCCACCATGGCCTTCTTCACACCTCACCCGCCCGCCGTCTCCGACACCCCTCCGTCGGTCCCCCGGCTGAGGCTCAATCCCATCCCGCACCACGGCGCAGTCCTGGACGGCGGGTGGTGGCCCAGGTCGGGCGACCCCGTCGCCGAACTGCCCGGGCTCATCCTGGCCATCGACGACCGGCGGGGCCCGGTCCACCTGGTCGAACTCGGCGTCACCGGCTGGTCGCGCCGGCCCGGGCTCCTCGCGGTGGCCGGTCGCGCGGTCCGCCTCTCCTGGTCGCTGGAGACCCCGCCGGACCTCCTGGTCGCGGTCGGCGAGAACGGTGCGCGCACCCGCCTGCTGGTCGTACCGCCCGGTGTGACGGCGTTCTCCGCCTGGTCCGCGCTCGACCTGGCCATCCTGTCCACGAACACGAAACAGGCCGCCGAGATCATGGACGTGGCCTCCCTGCTCGCGCCGCCGCCCCGCACGCCCCCGGAAACGGACTGGGAGTCCGAGGGGGGCGGACTCTACGAAAAGGCCGAGGGGACCGTTCACGTCTCACACCGCGGCGCGGTGTCGTGGCGGAGGCACCCCCGCGGGACACTCGTCCGGATCTCCGGCGACATCGACCTGGTCACGGCCCCGGGGTACCGGACACGGCTGTTCGAGGTGCTGCGCGCCCGCGGGGACAGCGGCGACAGGGTGGTCGTCGACCTGTCCGGGGTGACCTTCTTCGGGGCCGCCGGGCTCTCCCTCCTGGCCGAGGTCCGGGCCCGGGCGGAACGGGCGGGGACCGACCTCCGCCTGGCCGCGCCCCCGGACCGGATCACCAGGCTCATCGAGCTCACCGGAACGCACGGCCTCCCGCCCTTCCACGCGACGGTGGAGGAGGCGATGGCCGGATGAGCCGGGCCGACGGGGTCCTCCCGGGACAGCGCAGGGGGAGCGACTTCGCGGTCCTGTCCCGGGAGGTGGGCGAACACGGGCTGCTGCGCAGGCGCCGAGGACACTACGCGGTGCGGATCACCGTCACGCTGTCCCTGCTGCTGGCGGCGTGGGCGGTCTTCGTGCTGGTCGGGCCGTCGTGGTGGCAGCTGGTCACGGCGGTGGTGCTCGGCCTGCTCTTCACCCAGACGGCCTTCATCGGGCACGACGCGGGGCACGGCCAGATCGCCGAGGGCGAGCGGGCCAACCGGGTCATCGGGTGGATCCACGGGGACCTGCTGGTGGGGCTGGCGTACGGGTGGTGGGTCGACAAGCACGACCGGCACCACGCCCACCCCAACCACGAGGGCAGGGACCCCGACATCGCGGGGGCGGCCCTGGCGTTCAGCCGCGAGCAGGCCCTGAGGCGCCGCCGGTGGCCGGGGAGGTGGCTCGCCCGGAGCCAGGCGTGGCTGTTCTTCCCGATGCTGCTCCTGGAGGCCTTCCACCTGCACTTCGCCTCGGTCGCCGGGGTCGCGCGGCGCACCGGCCTGCCGCCGCGGACCCGGGCCGTCGAGGGAGCGCTGCTGGCGGTGCACTTCGGCGGGTACCTGGCGGTCGTGCTGACGACGCTCACCCCGTTGCAGGCGCTGTGCTTCGTGCTGGTGCACCAGGGGGTGTTCGGGCTGTACATGGGGTGTTCCTTCGCCCCGAACCACAAGGGGATGCCGGTGATCGCGGAGGGGACGAGGTCGGGGTTCCTGCGCCGCCAGGTCCTCACCTCGCGGAACATCCGGGGAGGCCCGGTGGTCGACCTGCTGATGGGCGGGCTGAACTACCAGATCGAGCACCACCTGTTCCCGTCCATGCCCCGGCCCAACCTGCGCCGTGTGCGGCCGCTGGTGCGGGCCGCGTGCGGGCGGTTCGGGCTGGAGTACCACGAGACGGGGCTGTTGCGCTCCTACGCCGAGGTGCTGCGCCACCTGCACCGGGTGGGCGGGCCGCTGCGGCCGGAGCTCGAGTACTGAGCCCCGCCGACCCGTCCGCGGAGCCGCCGCCCCGCGAGGGCGCCCGCCGCGCCCTCGCGGGGCGGACGCCTCCGCCGGGGGTCGGCTACCGGCCGGCCGGGGCCTCCCCGGCCGGGTGCGGTCCGACGCGCCTGGCGAGGACCTGGCCCTGCCAGTCGCCGACGGTGAAGGTCTCGGTGGGGGTGAAGCCCTGGCCGGTGTAGTAGGCGACCAGGCGGCCCCCGCCACCCGCGAAGCAGTCCACGCGCAGGAGGGAGACGTCCCGGCGGCGGGCCTCCTCGGCGGCGTGCTCCAGGAGGGCGGCGCCCACGCCGCGGCCGGCGAAGCGCCGGTCGGTGACCAGGAGGCGCACGTAGACCTCGGGCTCGTCGGCGGGCGGGAGCTCGGGGCCGGGGGCGCCGTCGAGCACGAGGGCGCCCGCGGGCCCGCCGTCGGCCTCGGCGATCCAGGGCTCGGCCTCGGTGAGCATCTTCCTGATCCGTTCGACGGACCGGGGCCGGGAGGACCAGGGCTCGGTGCCCCACTGCCCGGTGCGCCCGTGGGCGACGAGCCATTCGACGGCGCCGTCCAGCATGCCGAGAACGGTGGAGAGGTCGTCGGGACCGCCTGGTCTGAGCTTCATCCCAGGAACCCTAGACGGGGGAGGGCCGGGCGTCCACCCGTATCGCCGGGGCGCCCGGCCCGCCCCCCGTCAGGCCGGGGTGGTGCCGCAGGGCGGGACGAAGGCGCGGACCGGCGGCGGGGTGCCGTCGAAGCGCTCCACCCGGACCCGGGCCAGCTGCCCCGTGCAGCCCTGGCTCAGGGACGAGGTGCCCTCGTCGGCGATGAGGGCGTTCGGGTTGCCGTGGACGCAGGTCGCCTCCGCCGAGGACGGGTCGTACCAGGCGCCCGTCGACAGCTGGACCACCCCCGGCATCAGCGCGTCGCTGAGCACCGCGCCGGCCAGGCAGGAGCCGCGCGGGCCGACCACGCGCACGAGGTCGCCGCCGGTGATCCCCAGGGCGGCGGCGTCGGCCGGGTGCAGGCGGACGGGCGCGCGGCCGCCGACCTTCTCGCGCATGCTGTGCGCGCCCATGTCCTGCTGCCCGTGCAGGCGCCCGGTCGGCTGGTTGGCCACCAGCACCAGCGGGAACTCGCCGCCGCGGTCCGACAGCACCGGGCCGGGCAGCCACACCGGGTGACCCGGGCAGTCCTCGTACCCGAACGACGCGATCGTCTCCGAGTACAGCTCGATCCGCCCGCTCGGCGTGCGCAGCGCGTTCTTCTCCGGGTCGGCGCGGAACCCGCCCAGCAGCGCCTCGTCCTCGACCCGGCCCGGCATCGCCACCCGGCCCGCCGCCCAGAACGCGTCGAAGTCCGGGACCTCGATCCCGCGCCGCGTCACCAGCGACCGCCACCGCCGGTAGATCTCCCGCATCCAGTCGGCCGAGGTGCGGCCCTCCGTGAACTCCTCCCGCACGCCCAGGCGCTCGGCCAGGTCGGCGTAGGTGTCGTACTCGTCGCGCGCCTCCCCGTGCGGCGGTACCGCGCGGGGCATCGCCCGCAGGCTGAGGTCGCCCCGGCTGGCGGTCAGGTCGTCGCGCTCCAGCACCGTCGTGGACGGGATGACGATGTCGGCGTGCCGGGCGGTCGCCGTCCAGTGCGTCTCGTGCACCACCACGGTCTCCGGCCGCCCGAACGCCCGGGTCAGCCGGGCCAGGTCCTGGTGGTGGTGGAACGGGTTGCCGCCCGCCCAGTAGACGAGCCGGATGTCCGGGTAGCGGCGCTCCTCGCCGTCGTAGTGGTAGGTCCCGCCCGGGTTCAGCAGCATGTCCGACACGCGCGCCACCGGGATGAAGTCCTTGACCGCGTTGTCGCCCTGCGGCATCACCGGCAGCCCCAGCGGCGTCGACCCGCCGCCGTAGTTGCCCATGGACCCGTACCCGGACGCGAACCCGGCGCCCGGCAGGCCCACCTGGCCCAGGCAGCAGGCCAGCGCCAGCCCCGCCCACAGCGGCTGCTCGCCGTACCGCGCGCGCTGCACCGACCAGCCCACGTTGACCAGGGTCCGGCCCCGCGCCATCCGCCGGGCCAGATCCCGGATGTCGTCGGCGGGCACCCCGCTGATCCGCTCCGCCCACTCGGGGGTGCGGGGCAGGCCGGGGCGGTTCCCGCGCTCGTCGCGCCCGCCCAGCACGTAGGAGCGCACCACGTCGGCGCCCTCGGTGTACCGGTCCAGGAACGCCGTGTCGGCGAGGCCCTCGGTGAACAGCACGTGCATGAGCGCCAGCAGCACCGCCGTGTCGGTGCCCGGCCGCAGCGGCACCCACTCGGCCTTCACGTCGTCGGGGGTGTCGTCGCGCAGCGGCGACAGCGACACGAACCCCACCCCCGCGTCGGAGGCCGCCCGCATCGACGGCCCGGCGGTCTGCGCGGCCCGCCCGCCCGAGGTCATCCACATGTTGGAGACCCGCAGCCCGCCGAAGGTCACCACCAGGTCGGTGTGCTCCCGGATGACCTCCCAGGAGGGGGCCCGGTGCAGCAGCCGGTTGGCGGCCGGGGTGCCGATGATGCGCGGGAACAGGGTCTCCACCGCGCCGTGGCTGTAGGTCGTGCGCGAGCGCGTGTAACCGCCGATGCTGTTGAGGAACCGGTGCAGCTGGCTCTGCGCGTGGTGCACCCGCCCGGAGCTGCCCCAGCCGTAGGAACCGCCGTAGATCGCCGCGTTCCCGTGCGCGGTGCGCACCCGGTCCAGCTCCCCGGCGAGCAGGTCCAGCACCCGGTCCCAGCCCACCTCGACGTACTCGTCGTCGGGGTCGCCCCGGCGCGGGTCGGGCCCGGGCCCGTGCTCCAGCCAGCGCCGCCGCACGGCGGGCCGGGCCACGCGCGACCCGTGGTGCTGGGCGGCGGGCGTGTTCTCCATGACGGGGGACGGCGCCGGGTCGTCCGGGTCCGGCCGTACCCCCACCACCCGGTCGTCGCGGACCAGGACCCGGTAGCTGCCCCAGTGGGCGCTGGTCGGGTACGACGTGGTGGACATCGGCGGCTCCTCCCGGTTCTGGGGACCCACGGGGCCCCGTCCCACTCTATGCACGCGGTGATGCCATGATGGGCCCGGCACCAGGTGGGACGTGCGGGACGACAGGGGGAGCGGTATGGGCGGGCTCAGGGCGCGACGGTCGGTGCTCGCGGTGCCGGGGTCCAACCCCCGGTTCGTGGAGAAGGCGCGCGGCCTGGACACGGACGCCTTCTTCCTCGACCTGGAGGACGCGGTCGCCCCCGCCGAGAAGGAGGCCGCCCGCGCCACCGTGGTCGCCGCCCTCAACGACGGCGGCTGGAGGGACAGGGTCCGCACGGTGCGGGTCAACGACGCCACCACCGCCTGGGCCTACCGCGACGTCATCGAGGTGGTGGAGGGCGCGGGCGCGAACCTGGACGCCCTGGTGCTGCCCAAGGTCACCGCCGCCCGCGACGTCCAGTGGCTGGACACCCTCCTCACCCAGATCGAGCGCGCCGTCGGCCTGCCGGTGGGGCGGATCGGCATCGAGGCCCAGATCGAGGACGCGGGCGGCCTGACCTGTGTGGAGGAGATCGCCGCCGCCTCCCCGCGCCTGGAGACCCTGGTGTACGGGCCGGCCGACTTCATGGCCTCCCTCAACATGAAGACCCTGGTCGTGGGCGAGCAGCCGCCGGGCTACGACACCGGTGACGCCTACCACTACGTCCTCATGCGCATCCTCACCGCCGCCCGCGCCCACGGGTTGCAGGCCATCGACGGGCCCTACCTCCAGATCCGCGACGTGGACGCGTTCCGCCGCGCCGCCGGGCGCACCGCAGCCCTGGGCTTCGACGGCAAGTGGGTGCTGCACCCGCTCCAGGTCGAGGCCGCGAACGAGGCCTTCGCCCCCTCCCAGGAGGACTACGACCACGCCGAGCTCATCCTGGACGCCTACGCCCACGCCACCGAGGTGGAGCGGCGCGGCGCCGTCATGCTCGGCGAGGAGATGCTGGACGAGGCGTCCCGCAAGATGGCCCTGGTCATCGCGGGCAAGGGCCGGGCCGCGGGGCTCGCCCGCACCCGCTCCTTCACCCCGCCCGCCTGACACGCGCCCGAACCGGCCCCGGGCCGGAGCCCGGCCGGGAGGGCACGGCGCCCGGCCGGGGAGGACGCGGCCGCGGCTCTGACACGCGCCCGAACCGCCTCTTACCGGCCTCTCACCCGGATACGGCAGCATGAGGCCCATGGACGCCACCACCGCCACCGTGCTGGTCGCCGACGACGACCGCGCCATCAGGGAGTCGCTGGAGCGCGCGCTCCAGCTGGAGGGCTACACGGTCCGGACCGTCGCCGACGGGGTCCAGGCGCTCGCCGCCGTCCACTCCGACCCCGTCGACCTGCTCATCCTCGACGTGATGATGCCGGGCGTGGACGGGCTGGGCGTGGCCCGGGTGCTGCGGGCCGAGCACGACCGCACCCCGATCCTCATGCTCACCGCCCGCGTGGAGACCCCCGACCGGGTCGCGGGCCTGGACGCGGGCGCCGACGACTACCTGGCCAAGCCCTTCGAGCTGGACGAGCTGCTGGCCCGGCTGCGCGCGCTGCTGCGCCGCGCCGCCCCGGTCCCGGGCGACCCGGAGGGCGGGACGCTGCGCGTCGGCGAGCTGGCCCTGGACCCGCGCGCCCGCCGGGTGTGGCGGGGCGACCGCGAGATCGAGCTGTCCAAGACCGAGTTCGACCTGCTCGAACTGCTGGTCCGCAACGCGGGCATCGTGCTGGACCACGCCACCATCTACGACCGCATCTGGGGCTACGACTTCGGTCCGGAGTCCAAGAACCTCGCCGTCTACATCAGCTACCTGCGCCGCAAGCTGGAGGACGGCGGGCCGCCGCTCATCCAGACCGTGCGCGGTGTCGGGTACACGCTGCGTCCGCAGGGGTGAGGGCCGTGTCCGAGGGCCGGACCCCGCCCCGCATGCTCCTCCACCCGAGCGGCTGGCGCCTGGGCACCCGGTTCGCCGTGATGTTCGCGCTGGTCGTGGCGGTCACCATCGCCCTGGTCGGCACCCTGGCCTACACCACGGCGGCCGCCCTCATCCGCGCCGACGTCCGCGACGAGTTCGACCGGGTCGTCACCGCCCTGTCCGACCAGATCGTCTCGCTGCGCGAGAGCCGGACCGGTGCCGCCGCGTCGGTCAGCAGTCCGATCCTGGCGGGCAAGGACCTCCAGATCCACCTGCTGACCCCGGACGGCGGACGCCAGGTCGAGGTGTCGGCCACCTCCGAGGTGGTGCTCTTCGCTCCCAGCGACGAGGACATGGAAATGGTCATGGCCGACGGCCCCGGCGAGGTGGCCACCCGCGAGCAGGCCGTGAACGGCCAGGCCTACCGGGTGGCGACGGTGTCCCTGGGCCAGGGCGCGGGCGCCCTCCAGGTCATCCAGCAGATGTCGCCCACCGAGCGGATGCTCGACCGCCTGGCCACCCAGATCCTGTGGGTGGGCCTGCTCGTCGCCCTGTTCGCGGCCTGCGCGGGGTGGCTGATCGGCCACCGCACCACCGGCCGCCTGGCCCGGCTCACCGACACCGCCGAATACGTCAGCTCCACCGGCCGCCTCGACCCGCTGGCCGGGCACCGGGACTCCTCCGCCGGGGAGGGCGGGCACGACGAGGTGGACCGCCTCGGCGACGCCTTCAACGCGATGCTGGCCCGGCTGGCCCGCTCCCAGGAGGAGCAGCGGCGCCTGGTCCAGGACGCCGCCCACGAGCTGCGCACACCGCTGACCAGCCTCTACACCAACATCCAGGTGCTGGGCAGGGCCGACCGGCTCACGCCGGAGGCGCGCTCCAGCCTCATCGACGACCTGCGCGGGGAGACCCGGGAGCTGACGACCCTGGTCAACGAGCTGGTGGGGCTGGCCACCGGCGACCACGAGGACGAGACACCGAGCCCGGTGCGCCTGGCCGACGTGGCGGAGAAGGTGGCGGCCCGCACCCGGCGGCGCACCGGCCGGGAGATCGTCGTGGACGCCGACGACAGCACCGTGCACGGGCGCCCGAGCGCGCTGGAACGTGCGATGGCCAACCCGGTGGAGAACTCGGCGAAGTTCGATCCCGACGGCTCCGCGCCCATCGCGATCCGCATCCGCAACGGCACCGTGGAGGTGCTGGACCGGGGGCCGGGCATCGACCCGGCCGAGACGGGGCGGATCTTCGAGCGCTTCTACCGGGCCACCTCGGCCCGCGGGCTGCCGGGCTCGGGCCTGGGGCTGTCCATGGTCCGGGAGATCGCCCGCGCCCACGGCGGCGACGTGTTCGCCCGCAACCGGGAGGGCGGCGGGGCCGCCATCGGCTTCACGCTCCCGGTGATCGCACCCGCGGCACCGCCACCCGCCGCACCGCCGCCCCCGGGGCCGGCCGGGCCGCCGGGACCACCCGGGCCGGCCGGACCGCCTACCGGCTGACGGCGAGCCCGCCCACGGGCAGGGACACGCCCTCGGCGGCCGCCTCCCGGTAGATCCGCTCGAACCGGGCCAGGGAGTCCTCCAGCCGGTGCGCGGAGGCCATCTCCCTGCTGTGCGCGCCCATGGCGCGCCGCCGCGCCTCGTCGGCGACCACCTCGTCCAGCCGGGCGGCCAGCGCCTCCGGCGACCCCGGCGGGTACAGGAACCCGTTGGCGCCCTCCTCCACCAGGTGGGGCAGGGCCATGGCGTCGGCGGCCACCACCGGCAGCCCGGAGGCCATGGCCTCCAGGGTGGCGATGCTCTGGAGCTCGGCGATGCCCGCGATGGCGAACACGTCGGCGGCCCGGTATACGTCCGGCAGGTCCTCGTGGGCGACGAACCCCAGGAACACGACCCGGTCGGCGACCCCCTCGGCCGCGGCCAGGTCCTCCAGCCTCCTGCGGTAGGCGCCGTGCCCGGCCAGCACCAGCTGGACGTCCGCCTCGGTCCGCGCCACGGCCCGGATCAGCTCGTCCGCCCGCTTCTCCTCGTCCAACCGGCCCACGAACACCACCGTGGTCCGGTCGGGTACGCCCAGCCGGGCCCGGATGCGCTCGCGCCGCTCCTCCCCGCCCTCCACGGGCCGGAACCGCGCCAGGTCTATCCCGCAGGAGACGGGTTCCACCGGACGGGTGAACCCCTGCTCCCACAGCAGCCGGGCGGCCGCGGGGGTCGGCGTGGTGACGTGGTCCACCCGGGACAGCACCGCGCCCAGGTCCCGCCAGGCCATCCGGGCGGCGTACGGGCGCAGCGGGCCGGGGACGTGCACGTAGTCGAAGAGGTTCTCCGGCATGAAGTGGTTGGTGGCCACGACCGGGACGCCGTGCGCCCGGGCCGCGGAGGCCAGCATCCGCCCGATGAGGAAGTGGTTCTGGATGTGGACGGCGTCGGGGCGCAGCCGCTCCAGCAGCCGGTCCAGGTGGCCGCGCACCCCCAGCGGCAGGGCCAGCCGGACGCTGTCGTGGACCAGGGACGACATCGACCGCAGCCGGTGCTCGACCACCCCGCCGCGCTCCACCACGTGCGGGCGCCCGTCGGGGGAGGCGCACACCACGTGCACGGCCACCCCGCGCCGCACCAGGCCCCTGGCCAGCCGGGCGGTGAAGTAGGCGGCGCCGTTCACGTCGGGCGGGTAGGTGTCCGTGCCGATGAGCACGGTCGTGCGGTGCCCCGCGGCGGCCGTCCGGACCTCGGCCGCCGGAGGGGATTCGGGAAGGAACGAGGTGGTCATATCGGGGTGTCTCCTGAGCCGGTGCACATCGGGTCGCCGTGTACGCACGAGTGTGGGGCACCCGCGTTGACCACCGCCGACCTCCGGGTGACGGAGTGGCGACGGACGAGCACACGACGCAGGGAACGATACCCTGAGTG
The DNA here is from genome assembly GCF_042797335.1 of Nocardiopsis sp. NPDC057823. Lineage (NCBI taxonomy): Bacteria > Bacillati > Actinomycetota > Actinomycetes > Streptosporangiales > Nocardiopsidaceae > Nocardiopsis > Nocardiopsis sp. NPDC057823. The sequence goes on from NZ_JBHVLR010000006.1 coordinate 264,768, forward strand.
ATCTTCTGTGTACTCTTCATCACCGCGCCGTTGCCGACCGGTGATCCCGCCGGTCCTCCTCCCGCCGGCCGTCCCGCCCCCTCGGACGACCGCGGCGCGGTCCCCACCTGTCACGACCGACGGTAATCCGGCCCGCCGCGCGGTACGAGGAGGCGCACACCACGGCCGCGGTGGCGCTGCCCCGCCCCCGGCGGTGGTGCCATCCCCACTCCGGGCCCGGACACACGGCGAGGCGGGGCCGTACGGCCCCGCCCCGCGGTCTTCCCGTGTCCGTGTCCTTCCAGAGAACCCCTCCCTCCGGGGTCAGTCCTCCTCGGCCTCCTGCTCGACCGAGGCCGAGCTCTGCTCGCCCAGGGTCACCGTGACCTCCCGCGGCTGCCCGGTGCCCCCGGGCCGCACACCCAGCGTGATCTCGTCGCCCGGGCGGTGCGAGCGGATCTGCGCGATGAGCTGGTCCGGCGTCGTGACCTGCGTCCCGTCGACGGACACGACCACGTCGTCCGCGCGCAGCCCGGCCTCGTCGGCCGCGCCGCCCTCGGTCACCTCGACGATGGCGGCGCCGCCGTCGGGGCTGTTGGTGATGGTGGCCTCGATCGCCGGGTAGCTCGCGCTGCCCTCGGCGACCAGCTGCTCGGCGATCGGCTTGGCCTGGTTGATCGGGATGGCGAAGCCCAGGCCCACCGAACCGCTCTCCTGGGACAGGCCGGCGATCGCGGTGTTGATGCCGATGACCTCGCCCGCCATGTTCACCAACGGGCCGCCCGAGTTGCCGGGGTTGATCGCCGCGTCGGTCTGGATGGCGTTGATCACCGTCGAGGTCTGCCCGTTGCCGCTCTCGGTGGCCCCGGTGTTGACCGGCCGGTTCAGCGCGCTGACCACACCCGTGGTCACGGTGCCGGACAGCCCCAGCGGGGAGCCGATCGCGACCACGTCGGCGCCCACCCCGACCTGGTCGGAGTCGCCCAGCACGGCGGGCTGGAGTCCACTGGCGCCCTCGGCCTGGACGATGGCGATGTCGGACACCGGGTCCGAGCCCAGGATCTCGGCCGGCGCCGAGGTGCCGTCGTTGAACAGCACCTCCAGCGGCCCGCCCTGGGCGGCGTCCACCACGTGCGCGTTGGTGAGGATCTGGCCGTCGGACGAGATGACCACACCGCTGCCGCCGCCGTTGGCGGTCTGGATGGACACCACGCTCGGCAGCACCGTCTCGGCGACCTCGCCGACCTCCCCCTCGGTGGCGGTCCCGCCCTGCTCACCGGTGAGGGAGCTGACCGGGCCGCTCAGGCCGTCGGGGAAGAGCGCGGCGGTGCCCAGCGCGGCGGCCGGTCCGACGATGAGGCTGGTGACCAGGGCCGTGACCGCGGCGATGCCGACGACCCGGCCCGAGCCCTTCTTGCGCTCGGGCTGCGGCGCGGCCGGAGCGGCGCCGTGCCCGCCGTAGGGCGGCTGCCCGCCCGGGAAGTGCGGGGAGCCGAACGGACCCTGCGGCCCGCCGGGGCCCTGGGGTCCGCCGGGGCCCTGCGGGCCCTGGCCGTGCGGAGCGTGCCCGTGCGGGGCCTGCGGCGGCAGGCCGTGCGGCGCCTGCCCCTGCGCGGGCGGCCCCTGCGGAGCCTGCCCGCCGGGAGCCGCGAACCCCCCCTGGGCGGCGGCGTGCGGCACCGGGCCGGGCTCGGGCCCGCCCGGCCGCACGCCCTCCCCGCCCTCGGGCGGGAAGGAGAAGGCGACCCGGTCGGCCTCGTTGGGGCCGGTGGCCCAGCGCGGCGTCCGGTCCTGCGGCACGTCGTGCGGCGCGAACCTGGGGCCGGTGCCCTCCGCAGGTCCGGGGGCCCCCGCGCCCCGGCCGTCGGAGGGCTCCGGCCCCTGCGGACCGGAGGTCCCGTGCTCGCCCGAGGCGTCCCCCACCGGCCCGGCGGCGTCGGTCCCGGGCAGGTTCTCCGAGGCGTCGGGTTCGGTACCTGGTGTGGGTTCGTTGGGGTTCAACTCATCCTCCGGCTGGCGGGACGATGTTCCGATCTCTTGTGCTCCATCATGCGGCGCATGGGTTAGAACAGGGTGAGAGCCCGATATACCGGGGTTTCGAGTCCGTTCTCCTCCGGAGAGCCCTCGAAGAGGACACCCCCTTGCCCGGATCGGTGGCCCCTGTGGCCTATGCACCGAGATGTCCGGAACACTACCGCGCCGCGACCGAACCGACACAGACCGAAGGGCCGACCTTGATCAAGATCGTGCTGGCCGATGACGAGCACCTGGTCAGAGGGGCGATCGCCGCCCTGCTGAGCCTGGAGGACGACCTGGAGGTCGTCGCCGAGGTCGGGCGGGGCGACCTCGTCGCCGGGGCCGTCGGCGAGCACGGCGCCGACGTCGCCGTGCTGGACATCGAGATGCCCGGGGCCACCGGGCTGGAGGTCGCCGCCCGGCTCAAGGAGTCCGCCCCCGGCTGCGGCGTCGTCATCCTCACCAGCTTCGGCCGGCCCGGCTACCTGCGCCGCGCGCTGTCCGCGGGCGCCCGCGGGTTCCTCGCCAAGGACGCGCCCGTCGACCAGCTCGCCGGGGCGATCCGCCGCGTCCACGAGGGCGGCCGCTACATCGACACCGACCTGGCCGCCGCCGCCATGGTCGGCGGCGAGAGCCCCCTCACCGAGCGCGAGACCGAGGTGCTGCGCGCCGCCGCCGACGGCGCCACCGTCGCCCGCATCGCCGCCGCCCTCCACCTCAGCGAGGGCACCGTCCGCAACTACCTCTCCAACGCCATAGGCAAGGTCGGCGCCGACAACCGCATGGCCGCCATCCGCACCGCGCAGGACATGGGCTGGCTCTGAGGGCGCGCCCGCCCGGGCCCCGCCCGGGGCACCGGGCCGGGGCCGGGGCCCTCAGAGGAAGCGCAGGACCAGCATGGCGGTGTCGTCGGTGTGGCCGCCGGGGGCGTACTCCTCCAGCTCCCGGTCGATGCGGCTGATGACCGCCTGGGCCGACAGGCCCGAGCAGCCGGAGAAGATCCGCTCCAGGCCGGTGTCGCCGAGCATGTCGGAGTTGCTGCGGCGCTCGGTCACACCGTCGGTGACCGCCAGCACCACCTCGCCCGGGCGGATGTCCACGTTCTCGGTGGTGAAACCGACGTCCTCGAACGCCCCCAGCAGCGGCTGCGAGGTGCCGAACTGCTCCACCTCGCCCTTGGGGTTGAGCCGCAGCGGCAGCGGGTGCCCGGCGCACACCATGCGCACCCGCATCCCGCCCCCGCCGTCGGTGGCCGGGGTCATCTCCCCGTACAGCATCGTCAGGAACCGGGTCGAGGTGTTCTCGTCCAGGATCGCCATGTTCAGCCGCTGCATGATGTGCGAGGGGGTGAACCCCTCCTTGGCCAGCGCGCGCAGCGTGTGCCGGGCCAGGCCGGTCACCGCCGCGGCCTCCGGGCCGGTCCCGCACACGTCGCCGATGGCGAAGCACCACCGGCCGCTGGCCGCGAACACGTCGTAGAAGTCGCCGCCGACCACGTTCTTCTCGTCCGCCGGACGGTAGAACACCGCGTGGTCCACGTGCGGGATCGTCGGCTCCTTCTCCTTGGCGGGCAGCAGGCTGCGCTGCAGCGCCACGCTCATGGAGGCCTGCCGCTCGTGCAGGCGGGCGTTCTCCATCGCGGAGGCCACCCGGCGGCTCAGGTCGTCGGCGACGTCCACCTCCTCGCGGGTGAAGTCGTCCGACTCGTTCTTGCCGATGGTCATCCGGCCCAGCTCGCGCCCGTGCGCCACCAGCGGGATGCTGATCGCCGGGCCGCGCACCAGCTCGCGCACCAGCCCGTCGTCGATCTCCTCGCCGTCCGTGCCGGTGAAGTCGGCCGGGCCCCACAGCGGGTGCGGGTCGCGCTGCTCGCGCGGCGGCTCACCGGCGAGCAGCTCGCGCAGGACGTCGTTGTAGTTCTCGTTGCCGTGCATGACGTGCGTCAGCCGCGGCACGCCCAGCTCGTTGATGGTGTGGATGGCGCACCAGCGGCCCAGCCGGGACGTGATCAGCTGCGCGGCCAGAGCCCCCGTCATCCGCTCGTCCAGGGTGCCCGCCAGCAGGTCGCTGGCCTCGGCCAGGAAGCTGAGCGAGGCCCGCCGGTTGAGCTCCACCTCGGCCAGCCGGGCGCGCTCCACGGGCAGGGCGATCAGGTCGGCGCCCTCCTGGAGCCGCTTGGCGGCGGCCGCGGCGAAGTGCCGGGCCCGCCGCGAGGCCACCCCGAGCAGACCGGTGACCCGGCCGTCCACGATGAGCGGGGCGGTCACCAGCGACCGCATCCCGGCCCGCGACAGCCGGCCCCGGTGGGCGCGGGCGATCATCAGGTCGTCGTTGATCACCGCGCCGGGCTCGGGCGCGGCCGACGGGAACGCCTCCTCGGTGCGGATGCGCAGCGGCCGCCACGGCGCGCCGCCGGAGGTGAGCCCCACCGCGGAGCGCACCTCCCACATGGTCTCGTCGGAGGTGGCCAGCGCGATGTAGGCGGCGTCGCCGCCCAGCGCCGTCGCGGCGTACTCGACCGTCCGCTCCAGCAGCTGGGGAAGGCTCAGCCGGGAGCCCAGCGCGGCGTCCAGCGACGACCACGGCGCGGGCCGGGTGGGGCGGCTGGGGGTGCGGCGCACCGCGGCCGGGGCCTCCAGGGCCGACACCCCGTCGCCCGCGTCGTCGATGCGGAACCACACCGCCTTGTCCGTGCGCCCGTAGCTCACGCCCCAGCTGGACGCGATCGCCGAGGCCAGGGCCAGTCCCAGCCCGCCGCTGCGCTCCTCGCCGCGGGAGGGGGAGGCGTCCACGGCGAGGGGGCCGGCCTGGGGCACCGCGCGCTCGGGCGCGGAGTCGGTCACCATCACCTCGACGGTGCCCTCCAGGCGGCGCACCGTCACCTCCAGGGACGAGCGGGCATGGATGACCGCGTTGGTCACCAGCTCGCTGACCAACAGGATCACGTCGTCGAACGGATGGGGCACCCCCCAGGACAGCAGGGTGTCGTGGACGAACTCGCGGGCCGCCGCCGCGGTCTCGGGCGCGGGCGGGAACTCCCGTCGAGCGACCTTCAAGGTGTCATGTGCCGGCAAACCGTCAGGTCCTTCATCGCTGGATTCGTCGCTGGATACGGACTCGGGAGAGGGGTGGACACTGACACGATACGCGGACCCGGCCGCCCGGGCCGGTCCGTACGGCCCCGTACCCGGGCAGGTCCGTGGCGGGATCGACATGGCGAACCCTCCTGTGCGGGTCGACTCGGGCGGTTAGTGTAAGTCGATACGTCCGCTCACAGCCCGATGGTGGCCGATGCCAGGGTCACGGAGGAGGGGTTCGATGCCCGAGGCGGTCGGTGCAGTGGCCGACGACCAGCTGGACGAGATCCTGCGCGCTCTCTACCGGATGCGCGACGGGGACTTCAGTGTGCGTCTGCGCAAACGCGGCAGCGGGACGATCCGGGAGATCGCCTCGGTGTTCAACGAGGTCGTCGACCACAGCGAACAGCTCAGCAGCGAGCTCAAGCGGGTCGGCGGGGTCGTCCGCAACGAGGGCAGGCTCAACGAGCGCATCAACGTCAACCCCTCCCGGGGCGCGTGGGCGGAGAGCGCCACCGCCCTCAACACCCTCCTGGACGAGGTGGCCGAGCCGGTCACCGACGTAGCCCGGGTCCTGGACGCGGTCGCCGCCGGCCAGCTGACCATGCGCGCCTCCACCCAGGGCAGGCGGGGCGACCTCAAGGGCGACCTGCTGCGCCTGGCCACCACCGTGAACCGGATGGCCGACCAGATGAGCGGCTTCACCCAGGAGGTCACCCGTGTGGCCCGCGAGGTGGGCACCGAGGGCAAGCTCGGCGGCAGCGCCCGCGTCGAGGGCGTCTCCGGCTCCTGGCGCGAGGTCACCGAGGCGGTCAACCAGATGGCCTCCCGCCTCACCGTGCAGGTGCGCGACATCTCGGAGGTCACCACCGCGGTCGCCCGCGGCGACCTCAGCAAGAAGATCACCATCGACGTCCAGGGCGAGATGCTGGAGCTGAAGGACACCGTCAACACGATGGTGGACCAGCTCTCCACGTTCGCCGACGAGGTCACGCGCGTGGCCCGCGAGGTGGGCACCGAGGGCAAGCTCGGCGGCCGGGCCAACGTGCGCGGCGTCCAGGGCATCTGGAAGGACCTGACCGACAACGTCAACTCCATGGCGGACAACCTCACCAACCAGGTGCGGGACATCTCCCAGGTGACGACGTCGGTGGCCCGCGGCGACCTCACCCAGAAGGTCCAGGTGGACGTCCAGGGCGAGATGCTCGCCCTCAAGAACACCGTGAACACCATGGTCGACCAGCTCGACTCCTTCGCCGACGAGGTCACCCGCGTGGCCCGCGAGGTCGGCAGCGAGGGCAAGCTGGGCGGCCGCGCGAACGTCAAGGGCGTGTCGGGCATCTGGAAGGACCTGACCGACAACGTCAACTCCATGGCCAACAGCCTCACCTACCAGGTGCGCAACATCTCGCAGGTGACGACGGCGGTGGCGGCCGGCGACCTCACCAAGAAGATCACCGTGGACGCCCAGGGCGAGATGCTGGAGCTGAAGGACACCATCAACAAGATGGTGGACCAGCTGTCCGCGTTCGCCGACGAGGTGACCCGTGTGGCCCGCGAGGTGGGCACCGAGGGCAAGCTGGCCGGCCAGGCGCACGTGCGCGACGTGTCCGGGGTCTGGAAGGACCTGACCGACAACGTCAACTCCATGGCCAACAACCTCACCTACCAGGTGCGGCAGATCTCCATGGTCACCCGCGCCGTCGCGGCCGGCGACCTCACCAAGAAGGTCACGGTCAACGCCAAGGGCGAGATCCTGGAGCTCAAGGAGACCATCAACGTGATGGTCGACCAGCTGTCGGCGTTCGCCGACGAGGTCACGCGCGTGGCCCGCGAGGTGGGCACCGAGGGCAAGCTGGGCGGCCGCGCCGACGTCAAGGGCGTCTCGGGCATGTGGAAGGACCTCACCGAGAACGTCAACTCGATGTCGCACAACCTCACCACGCAGGTGCGCAACATCTCCGAGGTCACCACCGCGGTCGCGGCCGGCGACCTCACCAAGAAGATCGACGTCAACGCCCAGGGCGAGATCCTGGAGGTGAAGACGACGGTCAACACGATGGTGGACCAGCTGTCTGCGTTCGCCACCGAGGTCACCCGCGTGGCCCACGAGGTGGGCAGCCAGGGCCAGCTGGGCGGCCAGGCCAAGGTCGAGGGCGTCTCGGGCACGTGGATGCAGCTCACCGACAGCGTCAACGGGCTGGCCGGCAACCTCACCACCCAGGTGCGCGCCATCGCCGAGGTCGCCAACGCCGTCGCCAAGGGCGACCTGACCCGCAACATCCAGGTCGACGCCCGCGGCGAGATGGAGCAGCTCAAGGACAACATCAACCTGATGGTGTCCAACCTGCGCGAGACCACCGCCACCCAGCGCGACGCCGACTGGCTCAAGTCCAACCTGGCCCGCATCTCCGGCCACATCCAGGGGCACCGCGACCTGCACGAGCTGGCCCGCCTCATCATGACCGAGGTGACGCCGCTGATGAACGCCCAGCACGCCGCCTGCTACCTGCCCGAGGACATGGACGACCAGGAGGCGTTCCTGTTCTACGCCGGGTTCGGGTTCGAGCCCTCCGAGGCGCGCCGCCGCATCCGCAAGGGCGTCGGCCTGGCGGGGGAGGCCCTGGACCAGCAGATCGAGCTCGAGGTCGGCAACATCCCCGACGGCTACGTCACCATCGACTCCGGCCTGGGCGGCGCGCAGCCGCGCCACCTGTACATCCTGCCGATCGTGTCGGAGGAGCGGGCGCTGGGCGTCCTGGAGTTCGCCTCCTACGACGAGTTCCGCGAGATCCACAAGAACTTCCTGCGCCAGCTGGTCGCCCTGCTGGGCACCACGATCAACACGATCCTGGCCAACAAGCGCACCGAGGACCTGCTGGAGCAGTCCCAGCAGCTCACCAACCAGCTGCGCGAGCGCTCCAACGAGCTGCAGCGCCAGCAGGAGGAGCTGCGCAACAAGAACGCCGAGCTGCGCCAGAAGGCCACCCAGCTGGCCAACCAGAACCGGGCCATCGAGCTCCAGAACCAGCAGATCCAGCGCTCCCGCAACGCCCTGGAGGAGCGCGCCCACCAGCTCCAGGTCTCCTCCAAGTACAAGTCGGAGTTCCTGGCGAACATGTCGCACGAGCTGCGCACGCCGCTCAACAGCCTGCTGATCCTGGCCCGGCTGCTGGCCGACAACGCCGAGCAGAACCTCACCCCCAAGCAGGTGGAGTTCGCCCAGACCATCCACAAGGCGGGCAGCGACCTGCTGCTGCTCATCGACGAGATCCTCGACCTGTCCAAGGTCGAGGCGGGCCGGGCCGAGGTCTCGCCCAGCGAGGTCTCCATCGACCAGCTCGTCGACTACGTGGAGGCGACGTTCCGGCCGGTCACCAGCGACCAGGGGCTGGCGTTCGCGGTGGACGTCTCCCCGGACATCCCCGACGTCCTGTGGACCGACGAGCAGCGGCTCCAGCAGATCCTGCGCAACCTGCTGTCGAACGCGGTCAAGTTCACCCCGCAGGGCGAGGTGCGGCTGCTCATCGAGCCCGCGTGGGCGCTGGACGACGCCGACCTGGAGATGTTCGTCGAGAACGAGGAGATCATCGCGTTCACCGTCGCCGACACCGGCATCGGGATCGCCGAGGACAAGCTCCAGGTGATCTTCGAGGCGTTCCACCAGGGCGACGGCGGCACCTCCCGCCGGTTCGGCGGCACCGGGCTGGGCCTGTCCATCAGCCGCAACTTCGCCCGCCTGCTCGGCGGCGAGATCCGGGTGCAGAGCGTCCCCAACCAGGGCTCGACCTTCACCCTGCTGCTGCCGGTGCGGCTGCCCGAGGACGCCGCCGAGCGCGCCGGGGAGGACACCGGGCTGGACTCGGTGCCCGCCCTGGAGTCCGGCCGCGACGACGACTTCGGGATGCCCCCGGAGGAGTTCGACGCGGCGGTGGCGGCGCTGACCGACCCGGGCACCGAGGCGCTGCCCGCCGTGCCCGTGCTCAAGGCGCCCGAACCCGCCGCGGAGTCGCAGGCGGCCTCCGGCGGGTCCGAGTCGGAGCGGCAGGGCGAGCCCCGCACCGATCCCGAGCGCCGCGCCGTGCTGGCCGGCCGCCGGGTCCTCATCGTCGACGACGACGTGCGCAACGTGTTCGCGCTGACCAGCGCCCTGGAGGCCCAGGGCCTGGAGGTCCTGTACGCCGACAACGGCCACGAGGGCATCGCCAAGCTGGAGGCCAACGAGGACATCTCCCTCGTCCTCATGGACGTGATGATGCCCGACCTGGACGGCAACCAGACCACCGAGCGCATCCGGCAGATGCCCCAGTTCGCGGACCTGCCGATCATCTCGCTGACGGCCAAGGCCATGCAGGGCGACCGCGAGCGCAGCCTGGAGGCGGGCGCCTCCGATTACGTCACCAAGCCCGTGGACCTGGACCACCTGCTGGACGTCATGCGGCACTGGCTGACCGTCGACCCGGCGGACAGCACGCCCGGATCCGCCACCGACCCCGGGGCCGCGGCGGCGGTGGGCGCCGTGAACCGGCACAATGGCGCGGAAGGAGACAGCAGCCGCAGCAGTCTCGGGGATGACACCGGCCCCACGGGGAACACCGGCAACGACCCGACCGAAGACCTGGAGTGACCGCCGTGACCCAGAAGGCCAACATCCTCCTCGTGGACGACCGCGACGAGAACCTCATCGCGCTGGAGGCGGCCCTCACGTCCCTGGACCAGAACCTGATCCGCGCCGGATCCGGGGAGGAGGCGCTCAAACACCTTCTGGGCACGGACTTCGCGGTCATCCTGCTGGACGTGGTCATGCCGGGGATGGACGGCTTCGAGACGGCCGCGCACATCAAGCAGCGCGAGAAGACCAAGGACGTGCCGATCATCTTCCTGACGGCCCAGGAGATCGACCGGCACCAGGTCTTCCGCGGCTACGCCTCGCGCGCGGTCGACTTCCTGCTCAAGCCGTTCGACCCGTGGGTGCTGCGCTCCAAGGTGGAGGTGTTCGTCGAGCTGCACCAGCTCAAGGCGCAGATGCGCGAGCAGGCCCGCACCCTCCAGCGCGACCTGGGCCAGGAGACCGGGGAGCCCGGCAAGGTCCTGGCCGAGCAGCTCGCCCAGCGCTCCGGGCAGGTGCAGGAGGAACTGGCCGAGCTGCGCCGCCACATCGTCGACGCCTACCAGGACACCGACCAGCCGCTGGTGGACGGGGTGCGCCGGGTGGACCGCGCGTTCTCCCGCCTGTCCACCCTCATCGACACCCTCCACGGCCCCGAGGACTGACCCCGGCCCGGCGCCGGGGCGCCCGCCGCCCCGGCCACCGCCGCCGGGCTACCGCGGCCGGGGCGGGAGCGCCAGGCCGATGTGCTCGCCGATCTCCTCGATCAGGCCGAGGTCGGCCAGGCGGAAGCTGCCCCGGTTGCTGCGCCGGATCAGGGTGAGCGCCCCGCGCACGCCCCGGCTGCCGCGCAGCGGCACCGACAGCAGCGAGCCGGCGCCGAGCACCGACAGCAGCGGCGCCCCCGAGGAGGCGCGGCCCAGCACGCCCTCCTCCTCGATCAAGGGGAACAGCAGCGACTGGCCCCGCCCCAGCACCTCGCCGGGGATGTCGGCGTCCTCCGGCACCGCCCCGGACACCTCCTCCCGCTGCTCGTCGGTGGCGTCGGGCGGGCCGGCCACCACGGCGCGGCGCGCCGCCCGCGGGTCCGGCAGGTCGCACACGTCCACGATCACCCAGTCGGCGTAGGAGTCGGCGAGCAGCTCGGCGGCGTCGGCCAGCGCCAGCGGCTTCCCGGCCCCGCCCGGGCCGGCCGAGCGCAGCAGCAGCCGGGTCATCCGGGTGAGCACGTCCAGCCGGCGCGCGGCCAGCACCACCACCTGGTCCTCCACCTCCGGCTCCAGCGGGGCGGGGCCCTCCTCCTCGCCTCCGTTCATCGGCGGCGACATCGCCACCAGGACCAGCGGGTTCGGCTCGGTGGGCAGCTCCACCCGGGTCAGGGTGAGGTGCACGTCCTCGGCCCAGCCGCGCTGGGCCAGCCGGGACTCCAGGTCGGCGTCGCCGTCCCCGCGCACCACCGCCGCCAGCCACGACCGCATCGCGGCCCGCCGCCGCAGGTCCACGAAGTGCACGAACGGCTTGCCGGTCAGGTACCCGGGGCCGCTGCCCAGCCGGGTCGCGCCGGCGTGGTTGATCCGCCGGATGTACCCCTCGTGGTCGAGCAGCACGACCGGCACGCTCAGCTCGGTGAACATGGCCCGCAGCAGCGCCCGGTCGCCGTCGTCGCCCTGGCGGCGCTGTTCGGGCGGTTCGGCGTGCGCCTGCGCCAGTCGGCCGCCGGCCTCGCCGAGCAGGCGCTCGGCGTACTCCAGCTCGGCGAGCGCGGCCTCGGCCGTGCTCTGCCCGTCGTCCGGGTACATGGTGTGCGTATCGCGCAGGGCCGCGATGCGCTCGCCCAGAGCGGTGATCTCTCGTTGCAGCTCCGCCAGGTGCACGCGGGCACTCCCTGTCGTCGCGGTCGGCCATGACCATCACGACGCTAACGGATGTGCCCTCCCGCGGCGGCACGGGGCTACCGTGGTCCTGGGAGAAGCAAGGAGGCCGGATCGTGTGGATCGAGCGCCTGGCCCGCGACATCGGCGCGCTGGGGCACAGCGAGGGCACGACCCTCGAACGCGCTCTGGACCAGATGGGCCGGTCCGCCGCGCTCGGCGTGCCCGGGTGCTCGGCGGCGCTGGTGGTGGTCTGGCGGGAGGTGGCGGGGCCCGACGGCTCGGTGCGCCACGTCGTCGTCGACTACGGCGCCTCCCACGCCGACCTGGCCGCGGCCTTCGAGCACCAGTACACCACCGACCAGGGGCCGGCCGTGGAGGCGGTGCGCGAGATGCGCCAGGTGCGGGTGGGCGACGTGCTGCGCGAGTCCCACCGCTGGCCGCGCTACACCAGCATGGCCGTGCAGTGCGGGGACCGCTCCTCCCTCACCCTGCCCAGCCCGCTGCCCGGAGACGGCGCCGACGCGGACCGGGTGGTCACGTTCGGGGTGCACTCCGTGCGCCCGGACGCCTTCGACGAGGGGGTGGTCGCCCCGCTGACCGCGCTGCTCGCCGAGCACGCCGCCGCGTCGCTGGCCAACGTGGGGCGGCGTACCGACGAGGCGCGCCAGAGCGCGCACATGCGCCGCGCCATGTCCGCGCGCACCGTCATCGACCAGGCCAAGGGCATCATCATGCACGCCCGGGGCTGCGACGCCGACACCGCTTTCGCGGCGCTGCGCGAGGTCGCCCAGCGCAACCGCAAGCGGGTCGTGGACGTCGCCCGCGACCTCGTCGCCGAGAACGCGGGCGCCAGGCCCTCCGCCCCCTCGGGTGAGTGAGCCGGGGGACCCGGAGCGGTGTCCCGAACCCTCCGCGGGGGCGGACGAGTCCCGAGCGTGATCGAAAGACGCCATGATGGGCAGGGGCCGGGTGCCGTGACCGGCCGATCCGACGGCAAGGAGTGGCGAGCGTGACGTCATCAGACATCTCGATCCGTCGCGAGGACGGGATCGTCGTCGTGACCCCCGTGGGGGAGATGGACGCGGTGACCTCGCCCGCGCTCGCCGAGGTGCTGGACGGGATCCTGTCGCCGGACCCGCCGCACGGCGTGGTCGTCGACTTCACCAAGGTCGGGTTCTGCGACTCCCGGTGCATCGGAGTCCTGGTCGCCGCCTACCGCCAGGCCCGCGACCTGGGGCTGGGCCTGGTGGTCGCCGAACCGCAGCGCCAGGTGATGCGCCTGTTCATGATCGCCGGGATCGACCAGGTCATCCCGATCGCCGAGACCGTCGGCGGGGCCGTCGAGGACCTCCAGGACTGAGGACCGCCCTCAGCGGACGCCCTCGCGGTCCTTCTCCCCCCACGCCCCGTCGAGCGGGACGTCCTCCACCCGGCGGTCCAGGAAGTGCAGGCGCACCGACGACCCCTCGCCGCGGCCGGTGATCTCCAGGAAGTCGCAGATCTGCCGGGTGATCCACAGCCCGTAGCCCCGGGGGCGCAGCCCGTCCGAGGGCCGGTAGCCGGTCAGCGGGTCGGTCGGCCCGCCGCGTTCGTCGGAGACGTCGCACACCCAGCGGTCCCCGGTCCGCCACACCCGCACGCCGCCCTTGCCCGCGCCGTGCTCCAGCACGTTCGCGGCCAGCTCGTTGACCGCCGTCACCAGGCGCTCCACCTGGTCGGCGTCCATCCCCTCGGCCTCGCCCAGCGCGGCCAGCTCCCGGCGCAGGCGCGGCAGCGACGGGCCGATCTCCAGCCGGTGGACGGCCCCGTGCACCGGGAGCGGCTCCGGGGCGCGCGGCCGCGTGCCGAACGCGGCCGTCCCCTGGTACGACGGGTTCGGGTACGGCCCGTCGGCGCCGATGAGCACCGGGTGGGTGGCGAGCACCGCGGCCCGGTCGCGTGGCGTCAGCGCGCGCTCGTCGTGCGCGCACACCAGGCGCATCCGCACGGGGGCCAGGGCCGTGCACAGCACCGACTCCCAGCGCCGCCACTCGCGGGTCTCCAGGGTCCCGTGGACGGCCGGGGGCTCGGCGATGACGAGGACGCCCTCCGGGTGCGCCGAGGCGAGCCGGTGCAGCGCCGCCAGGGCGCGCCCGGGGGAGGCGTACAGGCGGGCGCGGTCCACGGCGCGCACGCGCGCGCGGGCGTCCTCCGGCAGCGCGGACAGCAGCGCGTCGGCGCGCTCGTCGGAGACGGCGAGGAGGGTGCGGGCGTCCCCGGCGTCGCGGAGCAGCCCGGTCACCGTTTCGCGGAACCACCGGTCGCGGCGGAAGAGGAGGCCCTGGTGTTCGAAGGTCATGGGTCCGTGGTCGGCGGGTCGGGGGTCACGGCTCCCGGGCGCGGGAACCGCCGTCCGAGATGTACCCGCTGCGGCCCCCCGGGGAGAACACCGGGGGGCCGGTAACGCGGACGCGGAGCGAGGCGGGCCACGAGGGTCAGTGCGCGGCGGCGGACAGCACGAGGCCGTCCGCTTCCCCGTCGAGTTCGTCGCGCTCGGCAGGACGGGGCCGGGCGCGGTCGTAGGCGATCTCGGTCTCGATCGCGATCCGTTGCCAGGTGAACCGGGAACGGGCTCGGTCCACCGCGGCGATGCCGTACGCGGTGCTCATGGTGGGGGTGCCGAGCACCGAGCGCACGGCCCGGGCGACCTCGTCGGGGTGGCCGAACCGCATCAGTACGCCGCTGGTGCGGTGCAGGACCGCGCCGGGGACGGCTCCGGTCGCGGTGGCCACCACGGGCAGGCCGCACGCCATGGCCTCCAGGACGGCCCCTCCGTAGGGGTCGTAGGAGGAGGCGGACACGTACACGTCCGCCGAGCGCAGCAGGCGCGGGAGCTCCTTGCGCTCCACCGGGCCGACCAGGTGCAGGCGGTCGTCGACGCCCGCCTCCTTGGCCCGGAGTTCGAGTCGTCGGGCGTCCTCGTCCAGGGAGACGTTCGTGTGGGCGGTGGTGGAGACCAGCAGCAGCTCGGCCTCGGGGAGCCGCAGCAGGGAGTCCACCAGGCGCTCGGCTCCGCCGGCGCGGTCCGGGGAGGTGACCGCCACCAGGCGGGGGCGCTCGCCGCGCGAGGACCGCCAGTGCTCGGAGGAGGTGCCGCCCTCCACGGTGAAGTGGTCGGTGTCCACGCCGAACGGCACGACGCTCACGTGGTGGCGGGGCACGCCCAGGCGGGCCAGCTCGTTCTGCTGGTCGGTGGAGCCGACCAGCACACGGTCGGCGCGGGACGCCAGGATGGACTCCATCCGGGCGCGCTGGGGGTCGCTGTCCAGGCCGGAGCGCTGCTCCCCGGCGTTGAGCGAGTGGAAGGTCTGCACCAGGGGGATCGAGCTCTGGTCGCGCTCGCTGTGCGCCTGGGCGTGCAGGGCGGCCAGGCCGCTGGTCCAGCCGATGGCGTGCAGGACGTCGGGACGGTCCTCGTCGAGGACGGCGGCGAGGGCGGTCCCGAACGCGCCGGTGTGCTCGGCGTGCTCCTGCTCGTGCAGCGGCCTGGCCGGGCCCGCGTCGAGGTGGGTCACGGAGACGCCGCGCGCCATCCGGGTGCGCCCCTCGGGCTGGTCCGGGTCGCTGCGGCGGACGTAGACGGTGACCTTGTGGCCGCGTTTGGCCAGCTGTCGGGTGAGGGCGCACAGGTGCAGGCTCGCGGGGCAGGCCGGTTCGCCCCGGTGGGCGGGGAGAGGATTGGCGTGTTCGGCGATCATCGCGATCTTCACGAGGCTGGACTCCTAGGCGAGGGCGGGTGCCCGTCGGGATGCCCGGGGGACTCCGGAGCGGGGTCGGAGTCCCCCGGGACGGGCGGATGGTTCGAAGGGCGGTCGGCTCACCGTCGGCGGGCACGCCGAAGGAGGGCGCCCGGCGGTGGATGCCCGACGGCCCGGGGGACGGGTGCGGGGCACCCGTCGAAGGGGAGGGGGAAAAGAGAAAGGAAGGAGAAGGGCAGACGCACGGGAACCACACCAGACGACCTGTTCGAAGGGATACCGTTCGCCACCGTGCGTGACCGTATGTGGATGCACAGTGGTGGTCGTGTGTGTCTGCGTCTTAGACACCCAACGAGGTCATTGTGCCAGACTCCGCCGCCGGGGACAACCGGAGGAGGGCTCCCGGCCGCTGTCGGACACCGCGAACCGAAGGATCGCGGCCGCCCGTGAAGCAGGGTACGGGGGGCCCTGCCGGACACCCGCCGCGGCCGCTACTGTCAATGCGGAGCAACACGTACTCCGGGCAGCGCTTTCGGCACTCGAATCCCGTGCTGGAACTGCATATCCGGGTGTTTTCCGTCATGATGTACCCGGATTTTGACCTACCCCGGCAGTGGCTCGGTACGGTTGCAGAATCCAGACGTTGAACGGGATTCGACCAAGGGTCCGGCGCACGAGTCGGGCAGCGGCCACGGCCGACGAAACGGGAGGAAGGGCGTATGGGTGTCGCTGGTGGGGAAGTCATCGTCACGGCCCTCACGCACCGGGGCGCTATCCGTCCCGCCAACGAGGACGCCATCGTCATGGGGGCCCTGACCGTCGCCAGTGCGAACATGACCTCTCCGGTCCGCTGCGTGCTGCCGGTGAGCGAACCCGTCATCCTGGCGGTCGCCGACGGCATCGGCGGCCAGGCGGCCGGTGAGATCGCCTCCGAGCACGCCGTGCACCGCATGGCGGAGATGGGGCCGCGGCTCGGCGGCCCGGACGAGATCGCCCAGCTGCTGAGCAACATCGACGAGGAGATCAAGGACCACGCGCTCCAGCACACCGAGTTCGCCGGGATGGGGACCACCGTCGCGGGCGTGCTGCTCAACAGCGACGGCAACTTCTGGTTCAACGTCGGCGACTCCCGCACCTACCGCCTGGACGGGCGCCGCCTGGTGCAGCTCTCCGAGGACGACTCCCCGGCGCTGCCCCCCTCCGAGGACGGCCGCCCCGTCACCACCAACTTCATCACCCAGTCCCTGGGCGGGAGCTCGGGCGGCAGCATGGTCCCGCACGTGGGCCGCGACGACGCCGCCGACCCCAGCGCCTGGCTGATGTGCAGCGACGGCCTCTCCGACCTGGTGCTCCCGGAGGAGATGGAGCGGATGATCGCCGAGGCCGGCAGCGACGAGGCCGCCGTCCACGCCCTGTGGCAGGCCGCCATGGAGGCGGGCGGCAAGGACAACATCAGCATCCTGCTCGCCCGCCGCGTCTGACGGCCGCCGCCCCGTATCCCGCAACGCCGGAAGGGCCCGCACACCGACCGGTGTGCGGGCCCTTCCGGTTCCGACCCCTACTGGGAGGAGGAGCCCTTGCGCAGGCGCAGGGCGACCACCGCGACGGCGGCGATCGCGATCACTCCCACCGCGACGATGGCGATGAGGCCCACCGGCAGGGAGCTCCCGCCCTCGTCCTCGGCCGCGGCCTCGGAGGCCTCGACCTCGGCGGGGGACTCCTCCGCGGCGGACGCGCCGGCGTCCTCGGTCGGCTCCGCGGACTCCTCGGCCGGGGCGGCGGCCGCGACGGCCTCCTCGGTCGCCGTGAAGGTCAGGCTGCCCTGGATCGGGTGGCCGTCGGAGGACACCACCCGGTACCCGATCGTGTACTCGCCCGCCTCGTCCAGCGGCGACAGGCCCACGGACACGTCCAGCCCGTCGAACACCAGGTCGCCGTCCTCGTAGGTGGTCTCCCCGTCCGGGCCGGTGACGACCACGGCGCTGCCGGAGCCGCCCTCCATGGGCGCGTTGTTGAACGAGAGCACGACCTCCTCGGGAGCGGTGTCCAGGGTCGCGCCGTCCTCCGGGTTCGACCCGGTCAGAACGTCGTGGGCCAGCGCGGGCGCGGGCGCCGCGACCAGGGCGGCGGCCAGCACGGCGGCCGGGACCAGGGCGCGCCGCAGGGGGGAGGTGTGGTTGCGGGTCATTCTTCTCTTCTTCTCTCGGGCTCGTTCCGCACCGGGGCGGCCGCGCGGCGGCGCCTCCCGGTCTCGTCTCCTAGGCCGCCCGGAGTCCGCGGGACGCGGGGTCCCGGGACTCGTGCGGCGGGGGAGGGGCGGGCGGGCCGCGCGGCGGGTGCGCCGTGAGCGCGGGTGCGGCCGGCGCCGCCGCGGGGGCGGGTGCGACGGCCGCGGGAGCGGGAGGAAGGGAGAGGTCGCGGGCGCTCGCCGGGGGCAGCGCGCGCGAGAGCAGGGCGGCCAGGAACCACAGCGCCGCCTCCCCGCGCGCCAGCAGCGCCGATGCCAGCAGCGCCGCCCACAGGTGCGCCAGCAGCATGCCGGGGGCGAGGCCGAAGGCGTGCGCGAGCACCCCGTGGCCGGAATGGTCGGCGCCGGTGTCGAAGGTCGCGAAGGCGGGGTCGGCCGACCCCTGGAGGATCAAGTGCAGGACGACCTGGGCGCAGGCCATGACGGCGAGGATCTCGCCGAAGCCGCGCATCATGCGGGTGAAGTGCCACAGCACGGGGGTGAGGAAGGCGGTCGCCAGGGCGAACCCGGCCGCCCCCGCGGGCTCGGCGGCCCACAGGTTGTGCCCGACCCAGGCGAGCCCCGTGCACGCACCGGCCAGGGAGGCCGTGCGCAGCAGACGGAGTGTGCCATGGGCGGGTCGCACGTGAGAAAACCTAGATCCTGTCCGATTCGCCCGCAAGGGCACGACGGGCCGCCGGATGCGATCCCCCGCGCATCCGGCGGCCTCCCCGTCGTGGGACGGGTCCTTCTTCCCGGGCCGGTCTCAGACCGCGGGGGCCAACTCGCGGCGCATGTAGCGCCGCTCCTCCGGGGTGGTCCCACCCCAGACTCCGTGGGCCTCCCCGGATCGCAGCGCCCACCGCAGGCATTCCGGGCGAACAGTACAGCTGCGGCAGACGGCGAGGGCCTGCTCGGTATCGGCCCTGCCGATACCGGTGGAGCTCACCGGGAAGAAGATCTCGGGGTCGTACGCACGGCAACGTCCCTGCGTGACCCAGTCCTCGCTCTCGTGGTACAGGCGGTTCACGGGCGCCTCCGATCCGTGGCTGTCGGTCCGTGGCCGGTGGCCCGCGCCGTGTCCTCCACGGCCGGGTCGGCGGAAGTCTCGCGCCGTGCCGCGGCTCCGAAGGTCGGAGCACCGGGGACGGCCGTAGGGTGTCCGGCCGCTCCGGAACTGCGGCGAAGCGATGCGACTAAGTGTAGTACTACATCGGGTCGTACTACAGGGGGTCTTCCTGGAACTCCGCCTTTTCTCCAGGGACCTTGGTCGGATTCCGGGGCGCACGGGGCCCGGCGGCGGCCGGGTCAGGGTCACGGCCGGGGCGCGGCGGCCCCGTTCCCGCGCCGGGGCGAACCCCCTGCGCAGAGCGGCTTTCGCCGAACCCGGGGCGGTCTCCGTGACATCCGCGTTACGGGGGCGTGACATCCGGGCGTCGCCTCCCCCGCGTCGGGAAGACGTTATGTCGCGAGGTTTCCACCGAATTGATGTGACTTAACGCACGCTTAATATTGCTCGTCCAGGCTCTATGTTTGACCCTGACGACCACCACGCGCATTCTTCCGCCCGCGGCGCCCCGGCACGGCGCCGACACGCGGCCGCCGCGCGGAGGTGGTACCGAATCCCCTGCTGGGCGGCGTGTGCGCCGACTTTGCGCGCTCCATCGCGCGGTCCGCGAAAGCCCTGGTCACGGCCTTGGAATCGGGTTAAAGAAACAAGCCCTACCCGGTCGCCTTTCGATGAAACATCCGCGGCGGACCATCTCGTCATCCCATTGACTTTCGTTCGCTAGTTTCAATCGACGTGCCGCATCTACGAACGAATCTCCAAGCCCGCGACCGAACCGACGAGGGAGCCCACGGCTCCGCGCAGAGCGCCGGGGCCGCGGGCCGTGGGGACGTGCGCCTGGCACATCCCGGCCCCGAGGACGGCCCGCACATGTGGGCCCTGGCGCGGGAGGCGGGGATGGACGTCAACTCCCCGTACGCCTACGCCCTCTGGTGCCGGGATTTCGCCGCGACCAGCGTCGTCGCCCGCGACGAGGCCGGTCGTCCCATCGCCTACGTCACCGGTTACGTGCGACCTGACAGCCCGGACACCTACTTCCTGTGGCAGGTCGCCGTGGACCCGGCCCACCGGGGCCGCCGACTGGCCCGACTCATGCTCGACTTCATCGGTGACCGGATCGTCGAACGGGGCATCGACCACCTGGAGGCGACCGTCACCCCGGACAACACCGCGTCGCGAGCGCTCTTCGCATCGTTCGCGCGCGACCGCCGGGCCCGGATCACATGGTCCGCACTCTTCTCCGAGGAGCACTTCCCGAAGGAGAATGGAGACTCACACGAGCCCGAAGACCTCGTGCGCATCGGACCCCTGGGTCTCCCCGACGAAGCACACGTGTGACCGGCCATCCGCACCGCGTCGACCAACCCATCGAGCGGCCACGCCATGAGCCCACGAACCTGGGGAAAGGAACCGAGGAACCCACGATGGAGACCTTCGAGCGCCTGGAATCCGAAGTCCGCGGATACTGCCGGAACTGGCCGGCGGTCTTCGACCGGGCCGTCGGAAGCCATGTCTACGACGAGTCGGGCCGTCCCTACCTGGACTTCTTCGCGGGAGCCGGATCGCTCAACTACGGGCACAACAACCCGGAGCTGAAGACCGCGCTCATCCGCTACCTGACCGAGGACCGCATCGTCCACAGCCTGGACGCCTACAGCGTCGCCAAACGCGACTTCCTCGCGACCTTCGAGGAGGTCGTCCTCCGGCCGCGCGGCCTGGACTACAAGGTCCAGTTCCCCGGCCCGGCGGGCAACAACGCCGTCGAGGCCGCGCTCAAGCTGGCCCGCAAGTACACCGGCCGCGAGACGATCGTCAACTTCACCAACGGCTTCCACGGCATGACCCTGGGGGCCCTGGCCGTCACCGGGAACTCGATGAAGCGCGGCGGCGCGGGCGTGCCGCTGGGCCACGTGGCCACCATGCCGTTCGACAACTACATGGACGGGCGCACCCCGGACTTCCTGTGGTTGCGCAGCCTGCTGGAGGACAGCGGCAGCGGCCTGGACAAGCCCGCCGCGGTGATCGTCGAGACCGTCCAGGGCGAGGGCGGCATCAACGTGGCCGGCGCCCAGTGGCTGCGCGAGCTCTCGGAGCTGTGCCGCGAGCACGACATGCTCATGATCGTCGACGACATCCAGATGGGCTGCGGGCGCACCGGCGACTTCTTCAGCTTCGAAGAGGCCGGCATCGTTCCGGACATCGTCACCCTGTCGAAGTCCATCAGCGGTTACGGTCTCCCCATGGCCCTGACGCTGTTCAAGCGCGAGCTCGACGTCTGGGAGCCCGGGGAGCACAACGGCACCTTCCGCGGCTTCAACCCGGCCATGGTCACCGGCACCGAGGCGCTGCGCCGCTTCTGGACGGACGACGCCTTCAGCGCCGCGACCAAGGCCAAGGGCGACCTCGTGGCCGCCCGCCTGGACGAGATGGCCGCCGAGCACGTCGACCTGGGCGCGCACGTGCGCGGCCGGGGCCTGGCCCGGGGGCTGGCGTTCACCGACACCTCCGTGGCCAAGCGGGTCGCCGCCGAGTCCTTCGAGCGCGGCCTGCTGCTGGAGACCTCCGGTCCCGAGGACGAGGTCGCCAAGCTCCTGCCCCCGCTCACCATGACGGAGGAGGAGCTGACGGCGGGCCTGGACATCATGGCCGACGCGGCGCGCGCCGCCGTCAAGGTCGCCCAGCCCGCCTGACACACGGACACCGCTCGGGGTCGGTCGGCCGCCCGTGGGGGTGGCCGGCCGGCCCCGTGCCGTACACGACAGCCATGTGCGCACACGAGCGCACCGATGAGGAGGAGAATCCCGTGATCGTTCGCAGCCTGGACGAGATCACCGACACCGAGGCGGACATCAAGACGGAGAACTGGCGCAGTCGCCGCATCGTCCTGGCCAAGGAAAAGGTCGGCTTCTCCTTCCACGAGACCGTGCTCTACGCCGGTACCGAGTCGACGTTCTGGTACGCCAACCACGTCGAGCTGGTCCACTGCATCGAGGGCGAGGCCGAGCTGACCAACGAGGAGACGGGGGAGAAGCACATCATCACCCCCGGCACCCTCTACCTCCTCAACGGCCACGAGCGGCACACCGTTCGCCCCAAGACCGACTTCCGGGTGCTGTGCGTGTTCAACCCGCCGGTGACCGGCCGCGAGGTCCACGATGAGAACGGCGTCTACCCGCTGGTCGTGGAAACGGACTGACCGGGCCCTCCCGGCAGGGAGGCCCCCGCGGGAGCGGTCCCGGGTCCGCCCGGGACCGCTCCCGCTTTCCGTCACCCGGGGTGACGGGTGTGCTGCGACGGGGTAGATACCGGTGCATCCGTGATCGTTGTACCGCCCATTGAATAACCAGTACATAACGGACCACCCGGGGGTCGTTACCTCCGGAGGGCCTCGGGGAGGGAGACCCCCGTACCGGAGCCGGTCCGGCCGCCGACCAGCGGCGGGGCCGCGACTCCACGGCGCGGCGCCGAGCGGGACCACCCGCGGAGCGCGACGGACCGCGCGAGCGATGCGAGGAGTGAGAGTGAAGATGCAGGTATCAGCGAACAGTCGACGGGCCCCCGGGCGCCGGGACGCGTTCCGCCTGGCCGGCGTGGGGGCGATCACCCTCGGGCTCGCCGCGTGCACACGCGTCGAGAACGGCGGAGGAGGGGGCGCCGGCGGCGGCGGACAGGCCGACACCGGACTCCTGGACAGGCTGCGCGAGCAGGGCTTCGTCAACGTCGGGCTGGCCAACGAGATCCCGTTCGGCTTCGTGGACGGCGACAACAACCCGGCGGGCCAGTCCCCGGCGGTCGCCCAGGCGGTCTTCGAGGAGCTGGGCGTCCCCGAGATCCGGGCCAACCCGGTCGCCTGGGACGGGCTCATCCCGGGCCTCCAGGCCAGCCAGTTCGACGTGATCGCCGCGGGCATGTTCATCACCCCGGAGCGCTGCGAACAGGTCGCCTTCACCGAGCCCACCGCCACCTCGCCCGAGGCGTTCATGGTGGAGTCCGGCAACCCGCACGACATCAGCCACTTCACGGACTTCGTGGACAACTCCGACCTGCGGCTCGCGGTGCTCAACGCCTCGGTGGAGCAGGGCTACGCGGAGCACTTCGGCGTCCCGGCGGGCCAGATGGAGCTGATCCCCGACCAGACCACCGGCTACGAGCTGCTGGAGTCGGGCCGGGTCGACGCCGTCTCCATGCTGAGCGTCTCCCACCACTACCTGCTCCAGGACCGGGGCGGCGACTTCGACGTCACCGAGCCCTTCTTCCCGGAGATCGACGGCCGCGAGGAGAAGGGCTGGGGCGGCCTGTGCGTGCGCCCCGCCGAGCAGGGGCTGCTGGAGGAGATGAACCGGGTCATCGCCGAGTTCACCGAGAGCGGCCGCCTGCTGGAGCTGGGCGAGGAGTGGGGCTTCACCGAGGCCGACCTGCCCGACGGCACCACCACCGCCGAGCTCTGTGAGGGCTGATCCCTCGTGGATTTCCTCATCGAGCGGTTGCCGATCTACCTGGACGGCGCCTGGGTCACCATCCAGCTGACCGCCGGCGGAATCGCGCTGGCGTTCGTCCTCGCCATGTTCTTCGGCATCCTGGGCACCCGCCCCGAGTGGCTGCCGCGGGCCGTGGCCACGACCTACGTCGAGGTCTTCCGCGGGGTCTCCGCGCTGGTGCTGATGTTCTGGATGGCGTACGCGCTGCCCGTCCTCACCGGCTACCAGCTGGACGGCCGGTTCGCGGCGATCGTCGCGGTGGGCCTCAACGTCGGCGCCTACGGCGCCGAGGTCGTGCGCGGTGCGATCAAGGCCGTGCCCAAGGCCCAGTTCGAGGCGACCGTCGCCCTGGACATGACCTGGTTCCAGCGCATGCGCCTGGTGATCCTGCCGCAGGCCTGGGCGCAGATGCTGCCGACCTTCGGCAACCTGTCCATCGAGCTGATGAAGGCCACCGCCGTGTCCTACCTCATCGGTGTCGCCGACATCAGCGCCATCGCCGAGCGGATGCGCCAGGCGACGGGGGAGACGGTGCTCGCCTTCAGCGGCGCGCTGGTCCTGTACTTCCTCATCGCCCAGGTGCTCATCTTCGGCGTGCGCCTGCTGGAGCGCCGGGCCAACCACCGGCTGGGGCGCGTCCCGCCGGGTGGCCGGGGGGTCCTGGGCCTGCTGCGGCCGCCCGCGCTGACCGCGTCGGGGGGTGCGAAGTAGATGTTCTGGGACTTCGAATGGACCTTCCGGGTCCTGCCCGACCTCATGCGGGGCCTGGCGGTCACCGTCCAGGCGACCCTGCTGGGCTACCTCATCGCCCTGGTGCTGGGGCTGGCCATCGCGATGGTCCGCCGGGTGCCGGTGGTCGGGACCGCCGTGCACGCCGTCATGGAGTTCGTCCGCACCACCCCGCTGCTGGTCCAGCTGGTGTTCGTGTTCGCGCTGGCGCCCTCCACGGTGTCGGCGCTGACCGTGGGCATCGTGGTACTGGGCGTGCACTACGCGGCCTACACCGCCGAGGTGTACCGCTCCGGGATCGAGGGCGTGGCCAAGGGCCAGTGGGAGGCGGCCCGGGCGCTCAGCCTGCCCGCCTCGCGCACCTGGGGCGCGGTGGTGCTGCCCCAGGCGATCCGCAAGGTCATCCCGGCGCTGGGCAACTACCTCATCGCCATGTTCAAGGACACCCCGCTGCTGCTGGCGATCACCGTGGTCGAGCTGCTCGCCACCGCGCGCCAGGTCGGCAGCGCGGACTTCCGCATCGTGGAGGCCTACACCGTGGTCGGGTTCCTGTTCCTCCTGGTCAGCATCCCCTCCGCGATCATCATCCGACGACTGGAGCGACGTTATGCCGCCGTCTGACACTTCGGCGCTGATCAACTTCGACCAGGTGGTCAAGCGCTTCGGCGACCTCACCGTGCTGGACCACCTGGACTTCTCGGTCGCCCCCGGCGAGAGGGTCACCCTGATCGGGCCGAGCGGCTCGGGGAAGACGACCATCCTGCGCCTGCTCATGACCCTGGAGAAGGTGACCGACGGCCTGATCGAGGTGGACGGCGAGCCGTTCAGCCACATGTCCCGCGGGGGCCGGCTGGTCCCGGCCAACGAGGCCTACCTGCGCCCGCGCCGCAAGCGGATCGGGATGGTGTTCCAGCAGTTCAACCTGTTCCCGAACATGACGGTCCGCAAGAACCTCACCGAGGCCCCGGTCCACGTGCTGGGCCTGTCCCGAGGGGAGGCGGACGCCCGGGCCGAGGAGCTGCTGGACCTGGTGGGGCTCTCGGACAAGATCGACGCCCACCCCTCCCAGCTCTCCGGCGGCCAGCAGCAGCGGGTGGCGATCGCCCGCGCGCTGGCGATGCGGCCGGAGATCCTGCTGCTGGACGAGGTGACCTCGGCGCTGGACCCGGAGCTGGTGGCCGGGGTGCTCGACGTGCTGCGCACGGTCGCCGAGACCACGGACATCACGATGCTGTGCGTGACCCACGAGATGGGGTTCGCGCGGGACGTGTCGCACCGGGTGCTCATGTTCGACAAGGGCCGGATCGCCGAGGAGGGGACGCCGGACGAGATCTTCGGCGACCCCAGGGAGGACCGCACCAAGGAGTTCCTCCGTTCGGTGCTGGACAACGGGCACTGACCGGAGCGCCGTTCCCCGGGGGCGGGGGGGGGGGGGGGGGGGCCCCCCCCCCCCCCGCCCCCGGGGCCTTCGATGGCGACATACCGTAGTCGTAAAGTAGCTTTTAGTTTCCTCCTGGGCAGAATGGGTGTTCTGAGGCAGGGGGGACTCTTGTGACCATGGTGCGAAGATGGGGGCTGGCCGGGTGGACGGCGGCGGCCCTCCTGGTCATCGCGGTGACCATGGCCGTCGACCCCGGCCTGCGCCACGACACCTTCGGAACCCCGGTCGTGTTCCTGATCTCCTGGGGGCCGATGCTCCTGGGGGGCCTGGTGGCCTGGGGGCTGGTCGGGGCGTTCGGCCGGCGGGCGGAACTGGACCGGCGCATCGCCGCCGCCATGCAGACCCACCCCATCAACCGCGAACTCGGCTGGCTGGCCCTCTTCCTGGTGGGGTTCGTGCTGTGCATGGTCGTGCTCAGCACCATCCTGCACCTGTACGGGTCGGAGATCGGGGCCGACCTCGAGATGTCGTCGTCCCTGGTGTCGCGGCTGCTGTTCCTGTTCACGCTGCCGTTGCTGGTCATGGACCGTTCGGGGGTGGTCCTGGACGGCCGCGGGACCGCCATGCCCTCCATCGCCCTCAAGGTCGAGCAGCCCTGGCGGTGGCTGGGCCTGGTCCCGGTCGTCCTCGTGCTGGCGCTGGTCGGCTACATCCTGGTGCCCGCCAACGGCCTGCCCGAGCCGTCGTTCCCGCTCTTCGGGTTCGTGCTGGCGTTCGCGCTGATCTCCGTGTGCGAGGAGATCTTCTTCCGCGGGATGGTGCAGACGAGGCTGGAGATCATCATGGGGCCGTGGGGAGGGATCGTGGCCACCTCGATCCTCTTCGCCCTCATGTACGCGATCATCCAGCCCTACGACCCGGTGGCCCAGCTCCCCGGGGACGGCCTGGTCTACGACCTGGGCCTGGCCCTGCTCACCTACGGCACGGCGAGCCTGCTCTACGGCTACCTGTGGCTGTGCTTCCGCAACACCTGGCTCAACGTGCTGCTGCGGATCGGCGTGTTCCTCATCCTCACGCCCCCCGACTTGGAGCCCATGATGGTGTAGGGCGAAATCACCCCTGAGGTCCGAAAAGTCCGAATGCCCGGTCGGCGGTCCGGTGTGTCGGCTCGCCTTTTCTTCCCTATTCCGGCCGTTGTCACGTGCATGGGCCGAAACCTGCGCAATCTATGCTCGGTAAGTGCAGGTGTTCGTGTGCATCTGGGTACAGAAGGTCCATAGCGGTCGTGTCGCGGTCATTTCCCCCTCACGGGGATGTCACCGGCCGGTCATGAAAAGGGGGGAGTCTGCCAGCTGTGAGCACGGAACCCGTATCGACGCCAGCCGGTCCCAGCACCACCGAGCCCCGAGGCCTCCCCGCCGATCGTTTCATGGACCGCGAGGAGGGTTGGCTCCGCTTCAACCAGCGGGTCCTCGAACTGGCGGAGGACAAGGACATCCCCCTGCTGGAGCGCGCCCGCTTCCTGGCCATCTTCTCCAGCAACCTCGACGAGTTCTTCATGGTCCGCGTCGCCGGCCTCAAGCGCCGGCTCGCCACCGGGCTCTCCGTCGCCTCGTCGAGCGGACACCACCCCCGCGACCTGCTCGAACGGATCTCCGAGTTCACCCACGACCTCATGCTGCGGCAGACCGCCTGCTTCCAGAACAGCGTCGCCCCCGCCCTGCGCGAGGTCGGGATCCGCATCGTGCGCTGGAACGACCTCGACGCCGCCGAACGCGAGTACCTGCACGGGTACTTCCGCCGCTCCATCTACCCGCTGGTCACGCCGTTCGCGGTGGACTCGGCCCACCCCTTCCCCTACATCTCCGGCCGGTCGCTCAACCTGGCCGTGACCGTCCGCGACCCGCGCGACGAGCGCCGCATGTTCGCCCGCGTCAAGGTGCCCGGCTCGCTGCCCCGGTTCATCGAGCTGAGCACCAAGGGCGGCGGCCGCTTCGTGCCGGTCGAGGACATCATCGCCGCCCACCTGCCCCAGCTCTTCGAGGGCATGGAGGTCGTGGACCACCACGCCTTCCGGGTCACCCGCAACTCCGACCTGGAGGTCGACGAGGACGAGACCGACGACCTCGTCACCTCCCTGGAGAACGAGCTGCTGCGCCGCCGCTTCGGGCCGCTGGTGCGCCTGGAGGTCGAGGAGGACATCAGCGACGACACGCTGGCGATCCTCGTCGAGGAACTGGGCGCCGAGGAGGAGGAGATCTACCGGGTCCCCGGCCCGCTGAACCTGGCGGGCCTGGCCCAGATCGCCGACCTGGACCGCCCCGAGCTGCACTACACGCCGATGGTCCCGGTCGAGCCGCGCGCGCTCACCTCCGGGGACCTGTTCGCCACCATCCGCGAGCGCGAGGTGCTGGTCCACCACCCCTACGAGTCCTTCGCCACCACCACGGAGCGGTTCCTCGCCCTGGCCGCCGGCGACCCCAAGGTCGTCGCGATCAAGCAGACCCTCTACCGCACCAGCGGCGACTCGCCCATCGTGGAGTCGCTCATCGAGGCGGCCCGCGAGGGCAAGGAGGTCGTGGTCCTGGTCGAGATCAAGGCCCGCTTCGACGAGCAGAACAACATCCAGTGGGCCCGCAAGCTCGAACACGCGGGCTGCCACGTCGTCTACGGCGTGGTCGGCCTCAAGACCCACTGCAAGCTGTCCATGGTCATCCGCAAGGACGACGACGGGCTGCTGCGCCGCTACTGCCACGTCGGCACCGGCAACTACAACCCCAGCACCGCCCGCATCTACGAGGACTTCGGCCTGTTCAGCGCCTCCTCCGAGGTGGGCGAGGACGTCAGCGACCTGTTCAACAGCCTCACCGGGTTCTCCCGCAAGAAGCACTACCGCAGGCTGCTGGTGGCGCCCGCGGCCCTGCGCGAGGGCCTGCTCCAGCAGATCTCCGTCGAGACCGACAACGCCCTCAAGGGCGAGCCCGCGCACATCCGCATCAAGGTCAACTCGCTGGTCGACGAGGAGATCATCGACGCCCTCTACCGCGCCTCCCAGGCCGGGGTCAGCGTCGACCTGTGGGTGCGCGGCAGCTGCGTCCTGCGCGCCGGGGTGCCCGGCCTCTCGGACAACATCCGGGTCCGCAGCATCCTGGGCCGCTTCCTGGAGCACTCGCGGATCTTCGTGTTCGCCAACGGCTGGCGCCCCCAGGTGTGGATCGGCAGCGCCGACCTCATGCCCCGCAACCTCGACCGCCGGGTGGAGGCGCTGGTCCGCATCTCCGACGGGGAGCAGTGCCGCAGGCTCATCGGCCTGATGGACCTGGCGATGTCCGACGACACGTCCTCGTGGCGCCTGCAGCCCGACGGCATCTGGGACCGGGTCACCCACGCCCCCGACGGGCAGCCCCTGGTGGACCTCCAGGACAGCCTGCGCGGCGACCGCCACCTGCGAGTGGTGGAGGGCGGATGAGCGCGGAGGGCGACACCCCCGCGGAGGGGGCCGGCGAGGTCAGGGTGACCAGCGCCTTCCCGCCCCGCACCGCGGCGGTCGGCGGCTACCTGGAGCCCATCCGGGCGGGCGGCACCCTGCTGTGGCGCGAGGGGGAGGCCGGGACCGAGGTCGTCCTCATCCGGCGGCCCGCCCGCGACGACTGGACCCTGCCCAAGGGCAAGCTCAAGAACGGTGAGCACCCCATCATCGGCGCGGTCCGCGAGGTGCAGGAGGAGACCGGCCTGAACCCCGTGCTGGGCCGCCGCCTGCCCCCGCAGCGCTACCTCAAGGACGGCTGGCCCAAGCAGGTCGAGTGGTGGGCGGCGACCCCCGCCGAAGCCGGCGGGGCCATCGACTACCAGGCCAACGAGGAGGTCGACCGGGTCGAGTGGGTCCCGGTGGGGGAGGCGCGCGAACGCCTCACCTACGACCACGACGTGGAGGTCCTGGACAACTTCCGGGCCGGACCCGCGGCGACCTTCCCGGTCATCCTGCTCCGGCACCTGTCGGCGGGGGAGAAGCGCACCTGGGACGACAGCGACCTGCTGCGCCCCCTGGACGAGGTCGGCCGGGCCGACGCCCTGGCCCTGCCGCGGGTGCTGAGCGCCTACGGGCGGCCCGAAGTGGTGTCGTCGGCGGCGGCTCGCTGCACCGAGTCGATGCTGCCGTACACGGTGGAGGCGGACGTGCAGATGCGCACCGAACGGGCCTTCACGGTCCGGGAGGGCACCCCGCCCTACGACGTCAAGGGCGCCCGCGAGGCGTTCGCCGAGATTCTCGGCGCGGGGCGGCCCACGGTGGTGTGCACGCACGGGGAGCTGATCCCGGACCTGATGGAGGAGGCGCTCACTCGGCTGGGGGCGCCGATCACCCAGCAGCTGGGACTGCGCAAGGGGTCGTTCTGGGTGGTCCACGTGGCCGCCGGGGAGCTGGCCGGCGTGGAGAGGCACGCGGTCCGGGGATAGGTGTGGCCCGGGAGGCGGGAAGGATCCCTTCAGGGCGTGCTGCCATGATGGCCGCATGGCTGAATACAAGGTTTCCCGGAGCGTGGTGGTCGACGCTCCCGCCGCCCGGATCTTCGAGATCCTCGCGTCGCCCGCCCGGCACCCGGAGATCGACGGATCGGGGACCGTGCGCGGCAGCCTCTTCGGTCCGCCGGAGCTGGTCCAGGACGCGCGGTTCGGCATGGACATGAAGATGTTCGGCCTGCCGTACAGGATGACCAACCGGGTGGTGGAGTACGAGAAGGACCGCCTCATCGCCTGGCGGCACTTCGGCCCGCACCGGTGGCGCTACGAGCTGGAGGAGCTGCCCGGGGGCGGGACGCGGGTGACCGAGACCTTCGACTACTCCAGGGGGTTCCCGCTGTTCTACGTGCTGGGCGGGATGCCCGCGCGCAACGCCCGGGGCATCGAGGCGACCCTGGTGCGCCTGAAGGACCTGGCCGAGCGCGGATGACCGGAGGGGGCGCGGTCCCGGCCGGAGCCGGGCCGCGCCTTCTGCCACCGGTGCGGCTAGTAGTAGCCGGGGTAGCCCTCGTGGCCGTGGCCCTGGAGCAGGGCGGGACGCATGTCGCCGTAGCCGGGGTAGCCCTCGTGGCCGTGGCCCTGGAGCAGGGCGGGACGCTCGAGGTCGTAGCCGTAGCCCTCGTGGCCCTGGGCCAGGGCGGGACGCTCGTGGTCGTACCCGTAGCCGTCGTGGCCGCCGGCCGAGGCGGGCGCCGCGGCGAGGCCGAGGGCCGCACCGGCGGTGAGCGTCATCAGGGCGATTCCAGCGATCCGTTTCACGGAAGATCCTCACTCTTAGTAGTTGGTCAATAGCCAACGGTTGCGACTGTAGGTCGCGCGGAGTGGTTTGGCCAGTTCATCGCCCCGGTTCGGGACACATCTCCGACGAAGCGTGGCACGCGTCCGTTCCCGTCCGCCGCTTTCGGGCGTCCGGACGAACCGCCGACCCGCCGCGGCCGTCTCACATTCCGCACCGATCCGCGCCGTTCGGGCCCGTCCCGGCGGATCGCTAGAGTTCGGGCAGTGCCCCGGCCCGTCCGGGCCGGGAGAGCCGTCGAGACGCAGTTGGGGGACCACTGGTGGAAACGACCTTCGGTGACGTCTGGCAGGAGGTGCTGACCACCCAACCCGAGCCGGAGCAGTGGATCGTCATCGGCGCCGCGGTGCTCGCCCTGGCGGCCGTGCTGTTCAACCCCGTGTGGCGGGTGGCCCGCAACGTCGTCACCATCGCCCACGAGGGCGGCCACGCCCTGGTGGCGCTGCTCAGCGGACGCCAGCTCACGGCGATCCGCCTGCACTCCGACACCTCGGGTGTCACCGTCTCGCGCGGCAAGCCGACCGGCGTCGGCATGATCCTGACGGTCTTCGCCGGGTACGTCGCCTCGTCGGTCATCGGCCTGCTCGGCATCGTCGTGCTCATGACCGACCACATCACCGCGCTGCTGTGGCTGAGCCTGGTGGTGCTGGCCGCGATGCTCCTGATGATCCGCAACCTCTACGGCGTGCTCTCGGTGGTGGGCACCGGCGCGGTCGTGTTCGGGATCAGCTGGTTCACCCCCAGCGAGGTCCAGGCGGCCTTCGCCTACCTGTTCATCTGGTTCCTGCTGTTCGCCGGCATCCGCCCGGTGTTCGAGCTCCAGCGCCAGCGCGTGCGCCAGCCCTCCCCGCACTCCGACGCCGACCAGCTGGCCCGGCTCACCGGCCTGCCCGGCACCCTGTGGGTGGTCGTGTTCGGCCTGGTCAACCTCGCCGTCACCGGCCTGGGCGTGTGGATGCTGCTCCTGGCCTGACGCCGCCCCCGGCCCCCGGCGCACGGAAGAAGGGGCGCGACCCGTGCGGTCGCGCCCCTTCCTTGTGTCCGTCGTGGCCGTGCCCGGCCCGCGGCCTCAGCCGTTGTCGGCCCGGGGCGCGGCCAGCGCCTCGGGGACGGTGCCGAACACCGGGATGCGGGTGTCCAGCGCGGTGATCCGCAGGGTCTGCATGATCCGCTGGGCCGGCGCGGCGATCGCCAGCACCGCGCGCTGCTCCCGGGCGGTCTTGTGCGCGCGGATGAGCACGCGCAGCCCGCTGGAGTCGATGAAGCGCAGGTCGGTGCAGTCCAGGACGACGCGCCCGCGCGGCTGCGTGACGAGCGCCTCGGTGACCGCGTCCTGGAACCGGCCCTCGGTGGCCAGGTCGATCTCGCCGTCCAGCGCCAGCACCCGGCCGCTGTCGTGCAGGGTGGACGAGATGGTGAGTGCGGGCATGGCGACTCCGGCGTAGTCGGGACGTGCCCGCCGCGCAGGCGAGGCGGGCCGCATCCCGCGCCGGGCGCGGGCGTCGACCGGTACGTTCAGTGCGTTACCGCGGTAGCCAAGCTGATGGTTCATCATGTCCTCGCGTGCCGCCCCGGTGGTACGGGGCCGGGGATGTGACGCCTTCTCCTCCGCAACGGGGCCTGCGCGGAGCGCGGCCACCCTGGGAACGTCCGAGTGCGGGTCGGAAGTTCCCCGGCGGTCCGCGGGTCACCGGGACCGGAGATCGGCGGCGTGCCGTGCCGGGTGACTCCCGCACCCTTCACGACAACAAGAACCCGCCCCTGGGGGCGGTCATTCCCTCCCTGGGGGAGGTGCGG
Organism: Nocardiopsis sp. NPDC057823; assembly: GCF_042797335.1. Classification (NCBI taxonomy): domain Bacteria; kingdom Bacillati; phylum Actinomycetota; class Actinomycetes; order Streptosporangiales; family Nocardiopsidaceae; genus Nocardiopsis; species Nocardiopsis sp. NPDC057823. Next base: position 297,055 of record NZ_JBHVLR010000006.1, read on the forward strand.
CGGCCGGATCGGTGGCCGGGATCTTCGGGAGACGGTGACCGCCCGGCCCCCTCGGGGTCCCGGCTGTCCCTCGCATCAGCCGCTCAGCCTCGGACTTTACCACAGTGCCGTGGCCGTTTCGTGACGTGAGCGACGCAAGGTCGTGTTCGTTGCCGTTTGCACCGCGTGGCGTCGATGAGGTAAGCGTCACAGGCAGTGGGCGTTCTCGGTGGGTTCGGGGTCCGGCGCCGGGTCCTCGTCCTCCTGCTCGAGCGCCCACACGCACGCCGACAGCGTGAGCGGTACCGCGACCGTCAGCGCGATCGCCGGGATCGCCACGCCCGAGTCGTTGACGGCGAACCCCACCAGCGCGGTCACCAGCGACCCGGTCAGGCCGGCCCGCAGCGTCGGCGCGTACTCGTAGGCCCGCTGGAGCGCGCCGATCCGCCAGTTGGTGGGCCGGTAGAGCACCGCGAACAGGAACACCAGGGCGCAGGCCGCGAGCAGGGTCAGCTGCCAGTTGCCGAGCGTGCCCAGCATCGCCCCGAGCTTGCGGGCCACCACCGTGCCCGCCTCCCCGTTGAGCACCTGGGCGGCGAACGCCCCGAAGTGGCTGCGCTCCTGGGGCGGGCGCAGGTAGTCCAGCCACGACAGCAGCGTGATCGCCGCGACCGCCGCCGCGACCACGGCCGACAGCCGCAGGAACGTCACCCGCACCCCGGCGATCATCATCGTCGTCACCGCCAGGCCCGGCACCAGCGCGATCACCCCGCCGAAGTCGGTGCCCAGGCCGGGCCAGCCGATGATCGCCACCGACGCCGCCCCCACCACCAGGGCCACCGCCACGGCGGCGCGCCGGCGCCCCCGCACGATGAGCCCGTGGGCGATCCCGGCCACCGCCATGAGCATGCCGGTGGCGAAGGTGGCGAAGGCGATGTTGCCGATCCCGTAGAACCGGCCGCCGACGATCGGCGAGTACCCGGTGGGCGAGTTCATCTGCAGGTGCGCGCCGAAGCACAGGTCGAGGAACAGCACCGCCGTGGTCGCCCCCGCCACCACCGTCATCGGTCCCAGGACCGTGCGCCGCCAGGGGCCGGCCACCGCCAGCACCACCACCAGCGCGTCCGCCGCCAGCACGCACAGCAGCAGCGCCGTGGGCGGTGATTCGGCCGCCCACCACGGGATGAGGTTGGCCAGGTAGCTGGCGACCGGGAACGCCGCCCCGGCCAGGGCCACGATCCGGGTCACCGACAGCACGAGGACCCGCTTGCCGCGCTGCCCGTCGGAGTAGCGGTGCAGGGCGTAGGCGGCGGCCGCGTAGATCAGCAGCTGGACCGCCACCAGCCCGCTGAAGAATCCGGGGATGGCCGCCCCGACCACCACGGCGGCCGTGTTGAAGTCCATCAGCCGCTGCACGGACTCCCCGGTGTCCGCGGGGCGGTTCGTCACGTGCCAGGCCCGCCCGGCGACCGCCGCCTGCGGGTCCATCCGCAGTTCGGCCAGGACGGTGGCGGTGACGTCGGTGAGCACCACCAGCCCCCGCCGCCGGGTCGACTCCGAGGCCAGGAACCCGATGGGCCCGGCCGGGCCCTCCTGCGCCACCTGCGCGCTCAGCGCCGCGGTGAGCTGGGAGGGCGCGCTGTCCATGGACACGCCCACCACCATGAGCGAGGACCCGGTGGGCAGCATCGAGACGAGCGTGCGCAGCCGCCCGTCCAGCATCTCCAGCGCCTCCTCGCGGTCCACCTGCGGGACGTCGTCCCGGTCGGGGCCGTCGGGGTCGGTCGAGAAGGGGTCGTCCTCGGGGTACAGGCGGGTGAGGTCGGGCAGCTCCACCGCGGCCAGGGCCACGCCCTCCAGGCGTTCGGTGTCGAGGTCGCCCACCCCCGCCAGGTAGTGGTCGACCCGCCCCTGACCGTCGGCGACGCCCAGCGCCGCCCCCGGGCCCACGGCCAGCGTGGACCCGCCGTACCGCTGCACGGTGTCGCCGAGCAGCCCCACCCGCGCCGCGAACTGCGATTCGGCGTTCTGGCGCACGTACGAGTCGAACCCGGGGACGACGGCGCCGGACCCGGTGCGCTCGGGCCGGGGCGCGGGCTCGCAGACCCCGAAGTCCTCCCGTGCGGCCAGGGCGCGGTCGCCCGCCGACACCGACAGCCATCCGTCGGTGGGGCAGGTGCGCGAGGTCGCGGTGCGGATCGACATGTTCCCGATGGCCGACCGCTCCGCCATCTCCCACAGGGTGGGCGTGTGCCCGGGGGTGATGTCCTCCCACAGCAGGCCCGGCACCCCGACCAGCACCAGGGGCTCCCCGGCCGGGACCGGCACGTCCGGCTGCCGGACGGGCGCCCCCGAGCCGGTCGGGCCCGGGTCCGCCCACGAGGACGGGGCGGCGCACAGCAGGGCGGCGACCGCCACCACCACTGCGCACCAGCGCGCCGGCACCGTGCCGGCCGCCCTCCGGTGCGCCGCCCCCGCGGCTCCGGCCGCCCCCCGAAGCGCCGATACCGCACTGACGAACCGTCGTGGCATCGCGGACCCCCCGTCGCGCGCTCGACCTGAGCTCGCCACCCTAGCGACCCCGGAGCGCCCATCGGGGGATACTCGCCCGACCCGTCCGAATCCGCCGGGGGATCCCCCTTCGGATCTCCGTTCCCGCGGGCCCGGGAGCCGGGTATCGGACGGACCGGTTCAGGTGCCCAGGCCCCATCCCTTGAGGACCTCGGCGGTGTCCGGCTGCGGCCGCCCCCGGGTCACCCCGCCCGGGGTGCGCGAGAAGCGGGGCGCCGGGCCCGGGACCACGCGGCCGCCCTCGCGGACCAGCGTGCCCCGCGCGCGCACGTGCGGGTGGTCGGGCGCCTCCTCCAGGGACAGGACCGGCATCACGCAGGCGTCCACACCCTCGAACACCGCCGCCCACTCGTCGCGGCCGCGGGTGCGCAGCACCTCGGCGAACCGCTCCCGCAGCACCGGCCAGCCCGAGCGGTCCCACTGATCGGGCAGGTCCTCCCCGTCGAGGCCGGTGCCCGCCAGGAAGGCGGCGTAGAACTGCGGCTCGATGCAGCCCACGGACACGTACCGGCCGTCGGCGCACTCGTAGACGTCGTACCAGGGGGCGCCGGTGTCCAGGTAGTTGGTGCCGCGCTCGTCGCTCCAGGACCCGCGCGCCCGGTCCTCGTGGATCATCGACATCAGCAGCGCCGACCCGTCGACCATGGCGGCGTCCACGACCTGTCCGCGCCCGGAGGCGCCGCGCTCCACCAGGGCGGCCAGGATGCCGGTGACCGTGAACATGGTGCCGCCCGCGAAGTCCCCGAGCAGGTTGGCCGGCGGTACCGGCGGGCCGTCCGCGCGGCCGATGGCGTGCAGGGCGCCGTTGACGGAGATGTAGTTCATGTCGTGCCCGGCGGTCCTCGCCAGGGGGCCGTCCTGGCCCCAGCCGGTGACGCGGGCGTAGACCAGCCGGGGGTTGAGCTCCAGGCACGTGTCGGGGCCCAGGCCCAGCCGCTCCATGACCCCGGGGCGGAATCCCTCCAGCAGGACGTCGGCGCGCTCGACGAGGTCGCGGGCCAGGGCGCGGCCCTCCTCGGACTTCAGGTCGGCGCCCAGCACGGTGCGGCCCTCGCTCATGTGCGGGCCGGGGAGCCCGGCGTTCATCGCCTCGGCGGCCTGCGGGCGGTCGAGGCGGACGACGTCGGCGCCCAGGTCGGCCAGGAGCATGGCGGCCATCGGAGCCGGCCCGATGCCGGTGAACTCGACGACGCGGATTCCGTTGAGGGGTCCCATGTGCAAGGCCTCCAGGAGGGGTGGATTAGAACGACGTTCGGGTTCATTGTGCCGGGTCGGGCGGTGCGGCACCAGGGCGGCGCTCCGGGGGCGGTGCCCGGGGCGCTCGCGGGTCGAAAAGGATAATGCGGAAAAAGACCACCTTTCCGTTTTCGGATACCTCCTTTTTCGGCGAGTCCAAAAATTGAACAATGGCCCGGTGCTAATGTGTCCGATGCCCGACGGGCCGCGCACCCGCGGCGACCTGCCGCTATGCCGGTGCCGGAAAAGCGGGGAGTGCCCGACCGCGCCCCGGGCATCCCCTTTCCTCCGTGTGATCCCAGGAACCGCCATGCCCCGTAGGACCACCTCCCCCCGCCGTTCCCGCGGCCGGCGCCGCGCGCGGCGCCGGGCCCCGCTGCCCCTGCTCGCCGCGGCCGCCGCCGGACTCCTCGCCCTCACCGCGGGCGGCACCGCCCTGGCCGCCCACCGGGCCGTCGTCGTGGACGTCAACGGCACCGAGCGCACCGTCCACACCTTCGGAGGCACCGTCGCCGACGCCCTCGACGCCGCGGGCGTCACCCTCGCCGACGGCGACCTCGTGGCCCCCGCGCCGGACGCCCCCGTCGCCTCCGGCGAGCACGTCCTGGTCCGCTCCCCGCGCGACATCACCGTCGAACTCGACGGCCACCCGCTGGCCCGCAGCGTCAACGCCGCCACCCTGGGCGAGGCCCTGCACCAGCTCGGCCTCGACCCCGACGGGGTCTCCCTCTCCGCCGGGCACGACACCCCCATCCCCGCCGACGGGCTCACCGTCACCGCCGAACGCGCCCCGCGCATGGTCGTCCTGCGCGACACCGTCCGCACCGAGACCCGTTCCACCGGTGAGACCGTCGCCGACGTCCTGGCCGCCGCCGGGGTCGACCCCGGCGAGCACGACCTCGTCTCCCCGGCCCCCGACGAGCCCGCCGTCCCCGACATGACCGTCCGGATCACCCCGGTCATCGGCGAACCCGTCACCGAGGAGGTCCCCATCGAGGCCAAGACCACCGAACGCGAGAACCCCGACCTGCCCGAGGGGGAGCGCGAGGTCGTCACCGAGCCCGAGGACGGCGTCAAACGGGTGACCACCGCCACCGTCCTGCACCACGGCGAGGAGGTCGAGAAGGTCCTGGAGGAGGAGGTCGTCACCGAGCCCGTCGAGGGAGTGGTGGAGATCGGCACCAAGGTGCCCGAGGACCCCGCCCCGGCGGGCGGCGGCGCGGCCGCCGGCCTCAACTGGGCCGGCCTCGCCCAGTGCGAGTCCGGCGGGAACCCGGCCGCCGTCAACTCCGCGGGCGGCTACTACGGCCTCTACCAGTTCAGCGTCCCGACCTGGAACTCGGTCGGCGGTACCGGGCTGCCCTCCGAGGCCAGCGCCCAGGAGCAGACGCAGCGCGCCCAGCGGCTCTACGACGCGGTCGGGGGGAACTGGCAGAGCCAGTGGCCGCACTGCGGCGTCCACCTCTTCGAGTGAGCGGGCCCCGCGGCCGCGGCCCCCACCCCCGCCGGGCTGGCAAGATGTGGGGGTGACACAGACACCCGCACCCGATGACCGATCCCGCCTGCTCACCCCCGCCGACGTGCGGGTGCTCGCCGAGCGGCTCGGAGTCCGGCCCACCAAGACCCTCGGGCAGAACTTCGTGATCGACCACGGCACCGTGCGCCGCATCGTCCGGGTCGCGGGGGTCGGCGAGGACGACGTCGTGGTCGAGGTCGGGCCGGGCCTGGGCTCCCTGACCCTGGCGCTGCTCCCGCACGTGCGCCGTGTCACCGCCATCGAGATCGACCCGGTGCTCGCCGAGGCGCTGCCCGGCACCGTCGCCGAGCACGCGCCCGAGCTCGCCGACCGGCTCACGGTCGTCCGCGACGACGCGATGCGCGTCGCCGAGGTGCCCGGCCCGGCCCCCACCGCGCTGGTCGCCAACCTGCCCTACAACGTGTCCGTCCCCGTCCTGCTCCACCTGCTCGAACTGCTGCCGAGCCTGGAACGGGTCCTGGTGATGGTCCAGTCGGAGGTCGCCGACCGGATCACCGCCGCCCCGGGCGGCCGCATCTACGGGGTGCCCTCGGCCAAGGTCGCCTGGTACGCCGCGGCCCGCCGGGCCGGGGCGGTGGGCCGCAACGTGTTCTGGCCCGCCCCCAACGTCGACTCCGGGCTGGTGGAGCTGGTCCGCCGCACCCCGCCCGAGACGCGGGCCACCCGCGAGGAGGTCTTCCGGGTGATCGACGCGGCCTTCGCCCAGCGCCGCAAGACCCTGCGCGCCGCCCTGGCCGGCTGGGCCGGCTCGGCCCCGGCCGCCGAGCGGGCGCTGCGCGCCGCCGGGGTCGACCCCGGCGCCCGCGGGGAGTCCCTGCGGGTGGAGGACTTCGCGGCCATCGCCGAGCACCGCCCGGCCGCGGACGGCTGACCGGCGGACACGCACGAGGGGGCGCGGCATCCGCCGCGCCCCCTCGGTGTCCCCGGCCTCACCCCCGGGGCGGGCCGTCGTCCCTGTCCCCGCCCCCGTCGGAGACGGCCGTCCCGGCCGCCTCGGCGCGGTCCCGGGCCCGTTCCCTGGCGCGGGCCCGCGAACGCTGTACCGCGCGGACCACCCCGGCCAGCACCAGCCCCGCCAGCACCACCGGCACCGCCCACCAGACACCGAACTCCCACTCCCCGGTGCCCCGCACGACGAACGCGACGGCGAGTCCGAGGAACAGCAGCCCCGCGACCAGCGACCCCCAGTCCGTTCTACGCTTCGCCATGCCGTACCTCCACAGTCCCGACGCGGATGTCGGTGTCCACTCTGATCAGGGGGACCTCGTCGTCCCCGGCCCCGCCGACCGGCTCGAACACCTCGCTCAACTCCCGGGTGATGCCGAACTGCTCCTCCTTCTCCCCGTTCCCGCCGAGCGGTACCAGGGCCCCGAGGCCGACGTCCGCCCGCACCTGGGCCCGGGCCTGTTCGGGCAGCAGCAGGACCAGCCGCCCCCGGCCGATCCCCGCCCGCACGTCCACGGTCTCCCCGGGCTCCAGGTCCCCGATCGCGGTCAGGTCCACCGTGAGGTCGCCCACCGTGAACCGGGGGGCGCCCCCGGCCTCCGCCTGCGCGACCGTGGTCGGCCGCCACACGTCCTCGCCGATCCGCACCCGGGTCACGTCCACCGCGGACACCAGCACCAGGGCCAGTGTCAGCACCAGGCCCAGGAAGCCCAGCCCCCGCGGGTTCCCCGCCCAGGTGCCCACCACCGCGAGCAGCCCGACCAGCCCCAGCGCGCCGGCCAGGAAGTACACGCCGGTCTCGGGGCCCAGCAGCAGCCGCGCCGTGTCGGCGCTCCACACCGACGAGTCCCCGCCGAACGCCACGACCGGCGCCACCACCGCGACGGCCAGCAGCGTCCACAGCGCCATGACCGCCAACGGCGCCCCGCGCCGGGACTTCGCCTTCCCACGGCCCCCGCCGGGACCGCGGTCCCCGCCGTCATGGTCCCCGTGGCCGGGGCCCTCGTCCCCGTCCCCGCCGTCCGAGCGGTCGCCGCCCATCGTCCGCTCGGCCACCACCGCCAGGTCCACCGGCCCGGTGGGGGCCGACGCCCACGGCTGCGCCGGGTTGTAGTAGCTCGGGCTCGGACCCGCGACCGGCGTCTCCGGCGGCGGCGCCTTGGCCCGCAGCTCCTCGCCCAGACCGGTGAACGCGGACCGCAGGTCCACCCCGCGGCCGCGCGCGGCCAGCACCCCCAGCACCAGCGGCACCGCCAGCACCAGAGTCGACCAGCCGAAACCACCGACCAGGCTGAACGCCGTCGCCACCGCCAGCCCCACCGCGAGCAGCTTCAGCACCGTCCGCGGCGGGATGCTCCGGTTCAGCATCTGCTCGATCGTCGCCGGCCCGCCCCGCGCGTCCCGCATGAGCATCCACGCGACCAGGTACAGCAGCAGTCCGGTGCCCCCGGCGAACGAGGTCAGCGCGAAGGCCGCCCGCCACACCACCGGGTCGGTCCGCGTATAGCGCCCCAGCCCGGAGCACACGCCGGCCAGGACCCGGTCGTCGTCCGCCTTGCGCAGCTCCCGTTCCGGGACGGGAACCGTCCCGGCCGCGGGCGCGTCGGATCCCGTGGGGGCCGAATCCTCACTCATGGTCGCTCACCGCACTCTCCTCACACACCCATGGTCACCCGCCGGCGGTGATCAGGGGAATCCGGGACGACCCTGACCCCACCCTGACCGCCCGCCCCGGCACATCCGGGGGCTCCACCCCGATGCCCGATGCCCGCGGCCCGGTGCATGCTGGAGTCGACGGGGGGCACCCGTGCGCCCCGGACCGGCAACGCGCACGGACGGAAGACATGGACAAAGCAAGCGGCGACCGGGTGACACCGGTCGCGGACGACACCCCCAGGCTCACCCGGGCGGCCGACGGGAGACTGCTGGGCGGTGTCGCCGCGGGGCTCGCCCGCCACCTGGGGGTGGACCCCGTCGTGGTCCGCCTCGCCTTCATGGCGCTCTCCGTCGGCGGCATCGGGATCGCCGTGTACGTCGCCCTCTTCTTCTTCGTCCCCGCCGAGGACACCGGACGCGGGGAGGACGACGAGGCGCGCGCCGCCGACGGCCGCCGCAAGGGCCGCGACATCTCCCAGCTCGTCGCCTACGTCGGCCTGGCCGCCGGGCTCGGCTTCCTGTTCCTGCTGTTCGGCGGCGTCTTCGACCCGTTGCTGTGGTTCGTGGTGTTCGGCACCCTGGGCGCCGTCATCCTGTGGCAGCAGGCCAACCCCGGCCAGCGCGACGAGTGGATGACCAGCACGGTCGGCCGCGGCAAGGGGCTCATGCGCGCCCTGGCCGGAGTCCTCCTGGTCGTCGTCGGGGTCATCGGGTTCCTCGTCTTCCAGGAGCAGCTCCAGAACGCCCGCGCCGGGCTGACCTTCGCGTTCACCCTGCTCGCGGGCGTCGCCCTGATCGTCGCCCCGTGGATCGTCGGCCTGGTCCGCGAACGCGACGCCGAGCGCCGCGAGCGCATCCGTAACGCCGAGCGCGCCGAGCTGGCCGCCCACATCCACGACTCCGTGCTGCACACCCTCACCCTCATCCAGCGCCGCGCCGAGGACCCCCGCGAGGTGCAGCGCCTGGCCCGGGTGCAGGAGCGCGCCCTGCGCAGCTGGCTCTACCAGCGCCCCGCCGACGCCGAGACCACCGTCTCCCCGGCCCTGGAGCGCGTCGCCGCCGAGGTCGAGGAGGAGCACGGCATCCCCATCGAGGTGGTCTGCGTCGGCGACTGCCCGGTGGACGACGGCCTGCACGCCATGCTGCGCTCCGCCCGCGAGGCCATGGTCAACGCGTCCAAGTACGCGGGCACCGACGCCATCTCCGTGTTCGGGGAGGTCGAGCCCGAGGAGGTGCTGGTGTTCGTGCGCGACCGGGGCGCCGGGTTCGACCTCGACTCCATCCCCGAGGACCGCATGGGCGTGCGCGGCTCCATCCTGGGCCGCATGGACCGCCACGGCGGCTCCGCGCGCATCCGCACCGCCCCGGGCGAGGGCACCGAGGTCCAGCTGCGCATGCCGCGCATCCCCGAGGTGTAGGGCGTTGCGGACGCACCGGAAAGGCACGGCGGAGGAGGGACCGGGATGTGGAGCGGGCCGGGCCGTGGGTAGAGTTCCCGTTGTGGGAGACGACAGCAGCACGACCTTCAGTGACGGCGGCGCGCCACCCCGCGTCGTGATCGTGGACGACCACCGCCTGTTCCGCAGCGGGGTCCGGGGAGAACTCGGCGACGCCGTCGACGTGGTCGGCGAGGCGGGCGACGTGGACTCCGCCGTGCAGGTGATCGAGCGGGCGCAGCCCGACCTCGTCCTGCTCGACGTCCACCTGCCCGGCGGCGGCGGTGTGGAGGTCCTGCGCCGCGTCCTGGCCCGCCACCCGCAGATCCGCTTCCTGGCGCTGTCGGTGTCCGACGCCGCCGAGGACGTGATCGGCGTGGTCCGCGGCGGAGCCCGCGGCTACGTCACCAAGACCATCTCCGGCAAGGAGCTCGCCGACGCCATCGTGCGCGTCGCCGACGGCGACGCCGTGTTCTCCCCGCGCCTGGCCGGGTTCGTCCTGGACGCCTTCTCGGCGACCGACGCCCCGCCCGTGGACCCCGAGCTGGACCGCCTCACCCAGCGCGAACGCGAGGTGCTGCGGCACATCGCCCGGGGCTACGCCTACAAGGAGGTCGCCAAGGAGCTGTTCATCTCCGTCAAGACCGTGGAGACCCACGTGTCGTCGGTGCTGCGCAAGCTCCAGCTCTCCAACCGGCACGAGCTCAGCCGCTGGGCCACCGCCCGCCGGCTCGTCTGACGCCCCCGGGCCCGGCGGACCCGGGGGGCGGGATCAGCGCAGCGCGTCGAGCATCCGGCCGAGGAACTCCTCGCCGGCCACGGCCGTGACCACCCGCACCGGCCGCCGGCCGTCCCCGCCGGGGCGCAGCCGCAGGTCCGCCACCGTCATGCCGCGGGTCAGCGACCCGGACAGCTCCACCCGCACCGGCACCTCGACGGCCTCCGTCACCAGGTGCGGGTCCACCAGCACCGCCGCCGCCAGCGGGTCGTGCATCGCGCACTGGCGCACCCCGAAGATGCCCTTGTAGAAGTCGGCGTAGAAGTCCAGGAACTCCGAGGTGCGCGCGGCCCGCACACCCGGCACCGCCTTCAGCTCCTCCAGCCACCCGCCGGTGGCCACCGTCTCCATGGTGATGTCCAGCGCCACCAGGTCCAGGTCGAACCCGGCGCCGAACACGGCCTCGGCCGCCTCCGGGTCGTTGTTGATGTTGGCCTCGGCGTGCGAGGACACGTTGCCCGGCACCCGCACCGCGCCGCCCATCACCACGAGTCTGCGCACCAGCTCCGGCAGCCGCGGCTCCAGGCCCAGGGCGATCGCCAGGTTGGTCAGCGGGCCCACCGCCAGCACGTCCAGCTCGCCGGGGTACTCGCGGGCCAGCCGCACCAGCAGCTCCGCGGCGCTCCCGTCCACCGGGGCCCCGGCCGGCTCGGGCAGCTCCACCCCGCCCAGCCCGTTGTCGCCGTGGACGTGCGGGGCCAGCCTCGGCTCCTGCACCAGCGGCCGGGACGCGCCCACCGCCACGGGCACCTCCGGCCGCCCGTACAGCTCCAGCAGACGCAGGGCGTTGTCCGCCGTCACGTCCACACCGCCGTTGCCGAAGACCGCGCCGACCCCGACGATCTCCACCTCCGGCCGCGCCGCCAGATAGGCGAGCGCGACCGCGTCGTCGATCCCCGGATCGCAGTCGACGAACACGCGCATGACAAGAACCCCCGAACACGAGCGACGGCCCCCGCCCGTGCGGAGGCCCAGAGTCATCAGAGGAACAGCCTAAACGGGACGAACATCCGATCGGGTTGTGAAGCACCGCGCCCGGCGGGCCCTGTCTCCGACCGGCCGTAACCTGGATCCGTGTCCTCCCAAGAGCAGCTTCTCGAAGGTCTGAACGGTCCCCAGCGCGAGGCGGTCACCCACGGCGGCGGCCCGCTCCTCATCGTCGCGGGAGCCGGTTCGGGCAAGACCCGTGTCCTCACCCACCGCATCGCGTACCTGATGGCCGCGCGGGGGGTGCGCCCCGGGGAGATCCTCGCGATCACGTTCACCAACAAGGCCGCCGCCGAGATGCGCGAACGCATCCAGGCCCTGCTCGGCGCGCGCGCCGCCGCCAGCATGTGGATCATGACGTTCCACTCGGCGTGCGTGCGCATCCTGCGACGGGAGGCCCACCGCCTCGGGTACCCGAGCGGCTTCACCATCTACGACTCCGCCGACTCCGCACGGCTCATGCAGCTGGTCTGCAAGGAGATGGACCTGGACCCCAAGCGGTTCCCGCCCAAGTCCTTCTCCGCCCAGATCTCCAACCTCAAGAACGAGCTGGTCGACTACGACACGTTCGCCGAGCAGGCCCAGACCGAGCAGGAGAAGAAGCTCGCCGAGGCGTACCGGCTGTACCAGCGCCGCCTGCACGAGGCCGGCGCCATGGACTTCGACGACCTGATCATGGTCACCGTCAACCTGCTCCAGATGTTCCCCGACGTCGCGGAGCACTACCGGCGCCGCTTCCGGCACGTCATGGTCGACGAGTACCAGGACACCAACCACGCCCAGTACGTGTTCATCCGCGAACTCGTCGGGGCGGAGCAGGAGGCGCCGGTCGTCCCGCCCTCGGAGCTGTGCGTGGTCGGCGACGCCGACCAGTCCATCTACGCGTTCCGCGGCGCGACCATCCGCAACATCCTGGAGTTCGAGCGCGACTTCCCCGACGCGCGCACGATCCTGCTGGAGCAGAACTACCGCTCCACCCAGACGATCCTGTCGGCCGCCAACGCCGTCATCGAGCGCAACGAGGGCCGGCCCGCCAAGAACCTGTGGTCGGAGCAGGGCGAGGGGACGCCCATCGTCGGCTACGTCGCCGACAACGAGCACGACGAGGCCGCGTTCGTGGTGGGGGAGATCGACAAGCTCACCGACGACGGGGCGATCACCCCGGGCGAGGTGGCGGTGTTCTACCGGACCAACGCCCAGTCCCGGGTGTTCGAGGACGTGTTCATCCGGATGGGCCTGCCGTACAAGATCGTCGGCGGGGTGCGCTTCTACGAGCGCAAGGAGATCCGCGACGTGCTGGCCTACCTGCGCGTGCTCGCCAACCCCGAGGACACCGTCAGCCTGCGCCGCATCATCAACGTGCCCAAGCGCGGCATCGGCGCCCGGGCCGAGGAGTCCCTGGAGCTGTTCGCCGCCCGCGAGCGCATCACGTTCGCCCAGGCGCTGCGCCGGGTCGACGAGGTCCCGGCGATGGCGACCCGCTCGGTGAACGCCGTCCGCAACTTCACCGCCCTGCTCGACGAGCTGGCGGCGCTGGTGGAGGCGTCCAGCCCGTCGCAGCTGGTGGAGGCCGTCCTCGACAAGACCGGGTACCTGTCCGAGCTCGCCGAGTCCAAGGACATCCAGGACGAGAGCCGGGTGGAGAACCTGGAGGAGTTCGTGGACGTGGCGCGGGAGTTCGAGAACACCTTCACGGCCCTGCTGGAGGACGAGGCGGCCCTGGAGGGGGAGGAGGTCGTCGAGGAGGGCGCCGAGCCCACGCTGGTGGACTTCCTGGAGCGGATCTCCCTGGTCGCCGACACCGACCAGCTCCCGGACGCCGACGACGAGGGCGGGGTGGTCACGCTGATGACCCTGCACTCGGCGAAGGGGCTGGAGTTCCCGGTGGTGTTCCTGACGGGGCTGGAGGACGGGGTGTTCCCGCACATGCGCACCCTGGGCGACAAGACCCAGCTGGAGGAGGAGCGCCGGCTGGCGTACGTGGGGCTGACCCGCGCCGAGCGCCTGCTCTACGTGAGCCGCGCCGCGGTGCGCAGCGCGTGGGGGAGCCCGTCGTACAACCCGCCCTCCCGCTTCCTGGACGAGGTCCCCTCGTCCCTCGTCGACTGGCGCCGCGGGGAGTCCCCGGTACTGAGCGCCCCGCCCGCCCTGCGCCGCGGCCCGTCGGGCCGCTCCTTCGGCGGCGAGGGCTTCGGCGGCACCTTCGGCCGGAGCCGGCAGAAGGCCGAGGCGCCGACCCTGAGCGTGGGGGACCTGGTCAACCACGACAAGTTCGGCATGGGCCGCGTCCAACTGGTCGACGGGACGGGCGACCGCACCAAGGCCCGCATCGACTTCGGCGCGGACATCGGGGAGAAGGACCTGATGGTCAAGTACGCGCCGATCGAGAAGCTGTGACCGCGACCTGACACCGGCCCGGAGGGCCCACAGACGGTGTTCTGTGGGCCTTCGTCGTTTTTGTCCGTCGCCTGTAAGACACGACACGGGCAAGGATCGGCAAACACGTCACGAGCACTCCCGGACGGGGGTAGTGTTGTCGAAGACCGAGCGAGACGGACGCCGATCCCCAGGGATCAGGGCGGACGGGCCGGTCGAAACCTCCCTTCCGAAGTGAGCGGTTCGAAGCACTGCTTCGACCATGTAAACTCGGTCGGGTCGCCTCGAAAGAGGCACACGCCTTCACTGAAATCAGAAGGACCCGGAAAACGCCGATTTGGCGGGGAACGGGAACACTGATAAAGTGAAGACACAACAAAGCGGAAACGCAGACGCCTTCCACGGAAGAGCACACGGGACCCAGGGTTCCGGGCTTGTACGGGAAGGGCGGTTGCTTCTTGAGAACTCAACAGCGCGTGTTCGATTTTTACAGCCAAGTTTGTTTTGGCCCCGTCACACGAGAATCGGTGAGATTCGAGTGTGCGAGGTTCCTTTGATTGAGCCAGAGATGGTTCGGTCAGGATTTCTTCTAGGTTTCCAAGCCCACAGCGGCTTGGTGCAAGACCTTTATGGAGAGTTTGATCCTGGCTCAGGACGAACGCTGGCGGCGTGCTTAACACATGCAAGTCGAGCGGTAAGGCCCTTCGGG